>NZ_JBSFBL010000001.1:0-341797 GCF_053592935.1 Kribbella sp. NPDC002412 | reverse complement strand
TACGCCGAGGTCGCGGAGCGGCTGGCGCAGACCTTCGGCGCGATGGATTGTCGGGCCACCACCAGCACCGGCGAGCCCGGGAAGTAGATCTCGCCGTCGGCGTAACCGGAGATGTCGCCGGTGAACCGGTAGTCGGCGAGCCAGTCGCGGGTAGCCTGGTCCACGACACCCCGATCGGCCAGGAACGCGATCGCCTGCTCGTCGAAGCGGAACCGCTCGAGCGCGTCGAGCAGCCGGTTCACGCCGGCCACCACGCCGTACCGGCGGCCGTCCGGCAGCCGGCGGGCGAACAGCTCGAAGACCGACCGGCGGTGCGCCGTGCCGTCGGCCAGGCTGGCCTGCAGCATGGTCAGCTCGTAATGGTCCGTGAGAAGCGCGGTCGAGTGCGTCGCTGCGTGAGTCACAAGGGCAGCCTATTGCGAACCACGAACCGATGATGGAGAGAATGGACCGGTGAGCACCGCACCCAGCGAACTCGAGAGCCCCGAGGTCGACGAGGCGATCGAGCTGAGCCCACCGTGGGTGACCATCGTCTGGAACGACCCGGTCAACCTGATGGACTACGTGACCTTCGTGTTCCAGACCTACTTCGGCTACTCCAAGCACAAGGCGGAGAAGCTGATGCTGCAGGTCCACCAGGAGGGCAAGTCGGCGGTGTCGAACGGAAACCGAGAGGCCATGGAACGCGACGTCGAAGCCATGCACTCCTACGGCCTGTGGGCCACCTGCGAGAAGTCGTGACGCGGTTCCGCAAGCGCCGCAAGACCGTCGTCGTCAGTTTCGCCGAGCACGAGGCGGACATCCTCGCGAACCTGCTCCGCAACCTGGTCGAGCTCCTGTACGACGGGATGCCGCCGCGCGCGACTGCCTCTGACGACCCGCTGGCCGCCATGCTCGGCGACAGTGACGGGCCGACGTCGCCGCCGGAGGACGTCGTACTGCAGCGGCTGCTGCCGGACGCGTACTCCGGGGACGACATGGCGTCGGCGGAGTTCCGCCGGTTCACCGAGCGCGGCCTGCGCGACGGCAAGATCACCGACGCCAAGCGGGTGCTGTCCGCCCTGGAGGAGTCCGGCGCCGACGAGATCGCGCTGGAGCCGGACGAGCAACTCTCCTGGCTCCGCGCCCTGAACGACCTGCGGCTGGCCATCGGCACCCGGCTGGACATCAAAGAAGAAGACGACTACGCCACCTGGGAAAAACTCCCCGACGACGACCCCCGCCGCCTCACCTACGACCTCTACGACTGGCTCGGCTACCTCCAGTCCGCCCTCCTCCACAACATGCGCTAAACGGACACCGCCTCCGCGCCTCGCCACTGGGGCACCTGAGCCAGGACGGTGGATATCCGCTGGTGTTGTGGGTTCTCCCCTGGTGTGGCAGGGGAGAAGGCGTGACCGGCGGGGTTATCCGTTCTGGTGGTGGCGGGCCGGGGAGCGGGGGCGCGGGCGCGTTTACGATCGGCGGGTGAGTTATCCGAGGACTGGTGGGCGGCTGAGTGGGGCTCCGGACTTTCCGGGGGTCGAGCGTGGGGTGCTCGAGTACTGGGAGGGGGACGGGACGTTTCAGGCGTCTGTGGAGGGGCGGGAGGCCGGAGACGACGGGGGGAACGAGTTCGTCTTTTATGACGGGCCGCCGTTTGCCAACGGGTTGCCGCATTACGGGCATCTGCTGACGGGGTATGTGAAGGACGTCGTGCCGCGGTACCAGACGATGCGGGGGCGGCGGGTCGAGCGGCGGTTCGGGTGGGACACGCACGGGTTGCCGGCTGAGTTGGAGGCGCAGCGGGTGCTCGGGCTGAAGACGAAGGCCGACATCCTCGAGCTCGGGATCGAGAAGTTCAACGAGGCCTGCCGCGCCTCGGTGCTCAAGTACACCGGCGAGTGGCGCAGCTACGTCACCCGGCAGGCCCGCTGGGTCGACTTCGACAACGACTACAAGACGCTCAACCGCGACTACATGGAGTCGGTGATCTGGGCGTTCAAGACGCTCCACGACAAGGGCCTGATCTACGAGGGCCTCCGGGTCCTGCCGTACTGCTGGAACGACGAGACCCCGCTGTCCAACCACGAGCTCCGGATGGACGACGACGTCTACCAGCCGCGCCAGGACCCGTCGGTGACCGTCGCGGTCGAGCTCGAGACCGGTGAACGCCTGCTCGCCTGGACCACCACGCCCTGGACCTTGCCGAGCAACCTCGCGATGGCGGTCGGCCCCGAGGTCGACTACGCCGTGGTCGAGGTGGACGGCCGGCCGTCGATCCTGGCCGAGGCCCGGCTGGCCGCCTACGGCTACACCGACGTGATCCGCCGGCTGAAGGGCTCGGAGCTGATCGGCCTGCGCTACACGCCCCTGTTCGACTTCTTCGCCGGCACCGCCAACGCGTTCCAGGTGATCGCCGCCGAGCACGTCACCACCGACGAGGGCACCGGCGTCGTCCACCTGGCTCCCGCGTACGGCGAGGAGGACCAGACCGCCTGTGAAGCGGTCGGGATCCCGACCGTGCTGACCGTGGACGACGGAGCCCGGTTCACTTCGGTCGTCCCGCCGTACCAGGGGATGCATGTCTTCGAGGCGAACCGGCCGATCATCCGGGACCTGCGGGCGTCCGGCGCGCTCGTCCGCGAGGACAGCTACGTGCACAGCTACCCGCACTGCTGGCGGTGCCGGAACCCGCTGATCTACAAGGCGGTGTCGAGCTGGTTCGTCGAGGTGACCCGGATCCGGGACCGGATGGTCGAGCTGAACGAGCAGATCACCTGGGTCCCCGAGCACGTCAAGCACGGCCAGTTCGGCAAGTGGCTGTCGAACGCGCGGGACTGGTCGATCAGCCGGAACCGGTTCTGGGGTTCGCCGATCCCGGTGTGGCGGTCGGACGATCCGGCGTACCCGCGGATCGACGTGTACGGGTCGATCGAGGAGCTCGAGCGGGACTTCGGGGTGCCGGTCACCGACCTGCACCGCCCGTACGTCGACCAGCTGACCAGGCCGAATCCGGACGACCCGACCGGGCGGTCCACGATGCGCCGGGTGCCCGACGTGCTGGACGTGTGGTTCGACTCGGGGTCGATGAGCTTCGCGCAGGTGCACTACCCGTTCGAGAACACCGCCTGGTTCGAGCACCACTTCCCCGGCGACTTCATCGTCGAGTACATCGGCCAGACGCGCGGCTGGTTCTACACGCTGCACGTGCTGTCGACCGCGTTGTTCGACCGGCCGGCGTTCTCGTCCTGCCTGAGCCACGGGATCGTGCTCGGCAACGACGGGCAGAAGATGAGCAAGTCGCTGCGCAACTACCCGGACGTGACCGAGGTGTTCGACCGGGACGGCGCGGACGCGATGCGGTGGTTCCTGATGTCCAGCCCGATCCTGCGCGGCGGCAACCTGGTCGTCACCGAGCAGGGCATCCGGGACGGCGTCCGGCAGGTGCTGATCCCGCTGTGGAACGCGTGGTACTTCTTCGCGCTGTACGCGAACGCGGCGGGCGCGTCGGGGTCCTGGTCGACCGCGTCCACCGACCTGCTGGACAGGTACCTGCTCGCGCGGCTGCGGATCTTCGTCGGTGAGGTCCAGGACCGGCTCGATCGGTACGACATCGCGTCCGCCTGCGACGCGGTGAACGACTACCTCGAGGTGCTGACGAACTGGTACATCCGGCGCTCCCGGGACCGGTTCTGGGCCGGCTCGGCGGACGCCATCGACACGCTGTACACGGCGCTCGAGGTGGTCTGCCGGACCGCGGCGCCGCTGCTTCCGCTGGTGTCCGAGGAGGTGTGGCGTGGTCTGACCGGTGGACGGTCGGTGCACCTGACCGACTGGCCCGCCGCTGCCGATCTGCCGGAGGACGCCGACTTGGTCGGGCGGATGGATCGGGTCCGGGAGATCTGCTCGGTTGCGTCCTCGATCCGCAAGACGGTGGGGATCCGGGCCCGGCAACCGCTGCAGCGGCTGACTGTCGCGGCCGCTGACGCCGACGAACTGGAGGCGCAGGCACCGATCATCAGGGCCGAGGTCAACGTTCGCGAGGTCGTGCTGACGTCCGCGGATGCGGCGGAGGCGCCGGTGTCGCAGCGGCTGACGGTCAACGCGCGGGCCGCCGGGCCGCGGCTCGGGCGGGACGTGCAGGCGGTTATCAAGGCTTCCAAGTCAGGTGACTGGTCGGTCTCCGCCGACGGTGCCGTGGTTGCCGGTGGCATCGAGCTGGCGGACGGCGAGTACACGCTGGAGACCACGCTGGCCGAAGGTGGGGCCGCGAGTGGCTTGCTGGCCGGCGGCGGCTTCGTCGTACTGGACACTGCGCTGACCCCGGAGTTGGAGGCTGAGGGTGTGGCGCGTGATGTGATCCGGTCGCTCCAGCAGGCGCGGCGGGATGCTGGGCTCGACGTCACCGATCGAGTGCGGTTCTCAGTGACCGCGCCGGCGGAGGTGGTCGGCGCGGTCGAGGTGCATCGGGAGCTGATCATGGGGGAGACGCTGGCGGTGGAGCTCGCGCTGGCGGAGGGTCCCGAGGTGCGGGTCGAGGTCACTCCCTAGGGTTGGGCCCATGGAGACGCGCAGGCTTGGTCGTACCGGTCGTGATGTGGGTGTGGTCGGGCTCGGCGCCTGGCAGCTGGGAGCCGATTGGGGGTCGGTCGGCGAGAGCGACGCGCTCGCCGTACTGCGGACCGCCATCGAGGGCGGGGTCACCTTCATCGACACGGCGGACGTGTACGGCGACGGACGCAGCGAGCGCCTGGTCGGGCAGGTGTTGAAGTCGTACGACGGCCTGACCGTGGCGACCAAGATGGGACGGCGGGTCGAGCAGGTGCCGTCGGCGTACAACCTGGAGGCGTTCCGTGCGTGGAACGACCGGTCCCGGCAGAACCTCGGCGTCGACACGATCGACCTGGTCCAGCTGCACTGCCCGCCGACGCCGGTCTACTCGACGGATGCGGTGTTCGACGCGCTCGACACCCTGGTGGACGAGGGGCGCCTGGCGTCGTACGGCGTGAGCGTCGAGACCTGCGCGGAGGCGCTGACCGCGATCGCCCGGCCGAACGTCGCGTCGGTCCAGATCATCCTGAACGCCTTCCGCCTGAAGCCGCTCGACGAGGTCCTGCCGGCCGCGCAGGAGGCCGGCGTCGGCATCATCGCCCGGGTCCCACTGGCCAGCGGGCTGCTGTCCGGGAAGTACGACGAGAACACCACCTTCTCGGCCGACGACCACCGCACGTACAACCGGCACGGCGAGGCGTTCGACGTCGGCGAGACCTTCTCCGGCGTCGACTTCAGCACCGGCCTGGAGGCCGTCCGCCGCCTGATGCCCTGGCTCCCCGCCGGCACCACGATGGCCCAGTTCGCCCTCCGCTGGATCCTCGACCAGCCCGGTGTGACCGTCGTCATCCCCGGCGCCCGCAACCCCGCCCAGGCAGCCGCCAACATCTCCGCCGCCACCCTCGCGCCGCTCACCGAAGACCAGCTCACCGCCGTCCGCGAGACCTACGACACCCTCATCCGCCCGCAGATCCACGACCGCTGGTAGTCCGCATAGTGGACCGACCGCCGGGTTGTCAGGCCCGGTCCGGCGGCCCCCTTACCGTGGTCTCGTGCTGATCATCGAGCGTGCGACCTACGACGCGATCGTCGCGCATGCGCGGCGGGACCATCCGGACGAGGCTTGTGGGGTGGTTGCGGGGCCGGCTGGGAGTGACCGGGCGGTGCGGTTCATTCCGATGCTCAACGCGGCCATGTCGCCGACGTTCTACGAGTTCGACTCGGGGGACCTGCTCCGGTTGTACAAGGAGATGGACGAGCGTGACGAGGAACCGGTGGTGATCTACCACTCGCACACCGCGACCGAGGCGTACCCGTCCCGCACGGACATCACCCTGGCCCAGGAGCCCGGCGCGCACTACGTGCTGGTGTCGACCCGGGACGGTGCGGAGTCCCCGGCGTACGACGGCCCGGTCGAGTTCCGGTCGTACCGGATCATCGACGGCGAGGTCGTGGAAGAAGAAGTACGCGTGGTTGGTTCCTATGAAGAGACCGAAGGAGAGAAATAGAGATGGCGATCGAACTGCGCGTCCCGACGATCCTGCGCACCTACACCGGCGGTGAGAAGGCAGTGAACGGCGACGGCGCCACCCTGGCCGAGCTGATCGACAACCTGGAAGGCACCCACCCGGGCCTGAAGGAGCGCATCGTCGAGGGCCAGCCGGAGGAGCTGCGCCGGTTCGTCAACGTGTACGTGAACGACGAGGACGTCCGCTTCACCGGCGGCCTGCAGACCGGTGTCAAGGACGGCGACGTGGTCGTCGTGCTGCCCGCGGTGGCCGGCGGCTGACCATGCGTTTCGACAGCCTGCTCGACTCGGTCGGGGGCACACCGCTGGTCGGGCTGCCCAAGCTGTCGCCGACGGCCGACGTCCGGCTGTGGGCCAAGCTCGAGGACCACAACCCGACCGGCTCGATCAAGGACCGGGCCGCACTGCGGATGCTGCTGGACGCCGAGAAGGACGGCCGGCTCCGGCAGGGCAACACGATCCTGGAGCCGACCTCGGGCAACACCGGGATCTCGCTGGCGATGGCGGCCAAGCTGCGCGGCTACCGGATGGTCTGCGTGATGCCGGAGAACACCTCCGAGGAGCGCCGGCAGATCCTGCGGATGTGGGGGGTCGAGATCATCTCCTCCCCGGCCGCGGGCGGCTCGAACGAGGCGGTCCGGGTGGCCAAGCAGGTCGCCGAGGAGCACCCGGACTGGGTGATGCTCTACCAGTACGGCAACCCGTCGAACGCGGCCGCGCACTACGACGGCACCGCGCGCGAGATCCTCGCCGACCTGCCGTCGGTGACGCACTTCGTGGCCGGGCTCGGCACCACCGGCACGCTGATGGGCGCGGGCCGGTTCTTCCGCGAGCACAAGCCCGGGGTGCGGATCGTCGCCGCCGAGCCCCGGTACGGCGAGCTCGTCTACGGACTGCGCAACCTCGACGAGGGCTTCGTCCCCGAGTTGTACGACGAGACGCTCATCGACGCCCGGTTCTCGGTCGGCCCGCGGGACGCCGTCCGCCGGGTCCGCGAGCTGCTCGACAACGAGGGCATCTTCGCCGGCATCTCGACCGGCGCGATCCTGCACGCCGCCCTCGGCCAGGCGGCCAAGTGCGTACGCGAGGGCGAGTCCGCCGACATCGCGTTCGTGGTCGCCGACGGCGGCTGGAAGTACCTGTCCACCGGCGCCTACGAAGGCACCATCGACGAGGCCGAAGACCGCCTCGAAGGCCAGCTCTGGGCCTGATTCCCACCCGCCTGGGACGTTCCGTCCCTGGGCGGCGGGACGCCGGGACGCCCAAGGTCGAGACATACCGTTTCGACCCTGGGAGGGGACCATGTCCACCACGAGCACGCAGGCTCCATCGCTCACCACCACCGAACGCCACCGACTCCGCCGAGCCGGCTGGCTGCTGATCGGATCGTCGTCGATCTCAACCTGCCGGGGATGGGTGGGATCGAGGTGATCCGCCGGCTCGGGATCAACGCCCCGCGGGTCGCGCAACTACGTGTCCAACGTGCTGACCAAGATCCGGGCCGCGGACCGCGCCGAGGCCGTCCTCCGCGCCCGGTCGGCCGGGCTCGGGGGTGGGTAGCCACCGGGTGGGCCGGCGGAGGAGCCCGTCCCGGTGCGGTGCCTGATTGTTGCCTTGGGCACCTGATGGTTACTGGGTCATGTGCTGCCTACGGTTGCTTGAAGAGGATCCTGCGTCCGATCCGGGGATGGACGCCGCGGCCCTTGCAGCTGGTGCAGGGACGCTGGGCGTAACTGAAGATGCTGCCGTGGTGCCGACCGGCGCCTTTGCAACGGTTGCACTTGGCGTTCGGGTGCAGCGACAGCGAGACGACGTACAGAGCGAACGCCGCCATGGCCAGCACCAGCATCGTCCCGGTCGGCCCGAGGGTCGCCAGGACATCCGCCATGGTGCTGTTGGTCTCCGCAGCCTGACCGGTGGCCTGCCCAGCGGCCGTGGCATTCTCCGGTTGCGGATTCGGTGCGGCGGTGGTGCTCAGCACCACCGCGACGTGGTGCGCCAGGTTCATGGCATCACGAGGGGCGGTCGAACAAACATCGCTCCAGAGTGGCGCGCATCACGCGAAAAGGCAATTCCGGAGAGTAAAGATGTGGACAAGTCCGGCGTGTCGTTTGATGACCTTAGGTAAGCCTGACTTCAGAACTGCCCGATCGCGGGTTTGTCCACAGGCGCGGCCGGGTGCGTGGGATCGGCCGGTTAAGCTTTCCGGCGTGGCTGACGCACCGGTGGGGATCTTCGACTCAGGCTTCGGGGGACTCACGGTTGCGCGGGCAGTGCTCGACCAGTTGCCGCACGAGCCGATCCTCTACCTGGGCGACACCGCGCGGCAGCCGTACGGCCCGAAGCCGATCGCCGAGGTGCGCGAGTATGCGCTGGAGTGCCTCGACCACCTCGTCGAGGCCGGCGTGAAGATGCTCGTGATCGCCTGCAACTCGGCCAGCGCCGCGATGCTCCGGGACGCTCGCGAGCGGTACGACGTACCGGTCGTCGAGGTGATCCTGCCCGCGGCCCGCCGCGCGGTCGCCGCGACCCGGAACCAGCGCGTCGGCGTGATCTGCACCCGGGCGACCGCGGCCTCGCTGGCCTACGAGGACGGCTTCGCCGCCGCGCCGCAGGTGGAGCTGTTCACCCGGGCCTGCCCGAAGTTCGTCGACTTCGTCGAGTCCGGCGTGACGTCCGGCCCCGAGCTCCTCGAGGCCGCCCACGAGTACCTCGACCCGCTCGTCGAGGCCGGCGTCGACACCCTCATCCTCGGCTGCACGCACTACCCGTTGCTGACCGGCGTGATCTCCTACGTGATGGGTGACAACGTCACTCTGGTCAGCAGCGCCGAGGAGTGCGCCAAGGACGTGTACGGCGTGCTGACCAAGACCGGCCTGCTCCGCCCGGACAACCTGCCCGAGCCGCGGCACCGGTTCGTCACCACCGGCAGCCCGGCCGAGTTCGCCGCGATCGGCTCCCGCTTCCTCGGCCCGGTGCTGTCCGGCGTCGACCAGTTCGCCTGGATCCGGTGACCCTCCGCCAGAACCTTGCCGCGGACCTGCTCGTCGCGGGTGTGACGGGTCTCGCACTGGATGTTGTCCATGGCACCAGATCGAGTGTGGACGTGCGCGAAATCATTGCCAGGCAACTGGATCAGCTCTTCGGTGACGCCACCGGCTTCCCTGCGAAGCAGGCAACCCGCCGGTAATGTTCAAGCTATGAAGCTCACCGTGCTCGGCTGCTCCGGGTCCGTCCCCGGGCCGGACTCGGCCGCCTCGGGCTATCTGGTCACCGCCGACGGGTTCAACCTGATCCTGGACCTCGGCAGTGGCGCGCTCGGCTCGCTCCAGCGGCATCTCGCCGTACCGGAGATCGGCGCGATCGGCCTGTCCCACTTGCATCCTGACCACTGCATGGACCTGTGTGGCCTGTACGTCTCGGCCAAGTACGCGCCAGGCTCCCCGATCCCGCGGATCCCGGTCTACGGCCCGCCCGGTACGGCGTACCGGATGGCGCTGGCCTACGACCTGCCGCTCGACCCGGGGATGGAGGAGGAGCTGGAGTTCCACAGCTGGAAGGACGTTCAGCAGATCGGGCCGTTCACGGTGCGCACCGCGTCGATGGTGCACCCGGTGCCGGCGTACGCGATTCGTGTTGAGCACGGCAACAAATCGCTCGTCTACACCGGCGACACCGGGCCGAACGAGGCGCTGGTCGAACTCGCCCGCGGCGCCGACCTGCTGCTGTCCGAGGCCGCGCTGCAGGACAACAACCCGCGCAACCCGACCGACCTGCACCTCACCCCCGCCGACGCCGGCGAACAGGCCAAGAAGGCCGGCGTCAAACGCCTCGTCATCACCCACGTCCCACCCTGGTACGACCGCGACACCCAAGCCGAGAACGCCCGCAAGACCTACCCCGGCCCGGTCGACGTCGCCACCCCCCATGCCGTTTTCGACATCTGACGGCGTCCGGCTCTGGAGCACGACCACGGGTACGGCGACCTCCGCCGCACCCGTCGTGATCCTGCACGGCGGTCCGGGCCTCTGGGACGACTACGCCGTCCTCGCGGAGATGCTGGACGACCTGACCGTCGTCCACCGCTTCGACCAACGCGGCTGCGGTCGCTCAGGCCCCTCGGACGTGCAGACGATGGCGCGGCTGGCGCAGGACATCGACGAGCTGCGCGCGTACTGGGGGCACGAGAAGATCGTGGTCGTCGGGCACTCGTTCGGGGCGACGCTGGCATTGGTCTACGCCGCGTCGTACCCGTCGTCGGTCGCCGGTGTCGTGTATCTCGACGGGGTCGGGGTCGGTGACTGGCGTACGGCGTACGACGTGACGCAGCGGCGGCGGATGACGCCGGAGCAGCAGGCGCGGCTGGAAGCGTTGGGCGCCGCGGACCGGTCGGCTGACGAGGAGATCGAGTTCCGGGTGCTGTCGTGGTTCACCGACCACGCGGACGCCTCGAGGGCGATGGAGTGGGCGCTGGAGAGCGCTTCGGTCGACCTGCCGATCAACTTCGCGGCGAACAATGCGCTCGGTGCCGAGATCAAGTCGTGGCCGGCCGACTACGTGGCTGGGCTGGCGGCGGGGCTGCCGATGCACGTGACCTACATCCACGGTGACGGGGATCCGCGGCCGGCGTCCGCCGTACAGGATCTGGCCGCCCACACTCCGCGGCACACCTTCCACCTGATTCCCGGCGCCGGCCACTCGCCGTGGCGCGAGCAGCCGGACCTGGTGCGGGAGGTGCTGCGGACGGCGCTGCGCTAGACAAACTCCGGAACTCCGTACGCGCCGGTGCCGTGGTCGGTGTCGTGATGGCCACCCACGAGATGACGCCTGACCTGTCCCCTGCCGGACAGCCTTCGACTGATGGATCAGGCCTTCGAGCACCTGCAGGCGGGGTTGCCGCTATAGCTCGGTGATGGCGACCGACATGGTCGCGCCGGGGATCGGCATGGACAGCGCCTCGGCCTCGATCGCTGCTCGGTCGCCGGGGGAGAGGGGTTTGACGGCTCGGACGTCGACGTCGCCCTTCCGGCGGCCCCAGGTCCCGACGAGTCTGCCGTCCAGCATGAGCCCGTTCGGGTGGAACGTGTCGTGCAGATGGATGCGTGGCTTCTGTCCCGGAGCGATGAACAAACCGTGCTTGTCCTGGCCGAACAGCCGCAGTTCCGGCGCTGCCAGGAACCGAACCCCGGTCGCCTCCGGTGCGGCGCGCACTGCAGCTTCGTCCGCCGTACGAATCCAGCCCTGCCGGCCTTCGAGGTCGACCGGCATCAACTCGCCGGCCAGCTTCCGCCAGACCTCGGCCGCATCCGGCTTCGACAAGCCCGCCCACCACGCGAACGCCTCGACCGTGGTCGGTCCGAACGCCTGCACGTGCCGCCGGCACAGCTCTAGGTGCGCGTCCCAGAAGTCGATCGCGGGCCGCGGAACCTCCCGCACGTACAGCGCACTCGTCGTCCACCGAAGCGCCAATCGCCCGCTCCCGCACGAACCCCGCAGCTCCGGCCCACGTCCACCCCGATGCTCTCCACCGGCCAGGTCACGGCAGATCCGGTCGGCCTTCTCCTCGATCGCCTTCCGCTCCGCCGGATCCAACGGCAACCGCCCAACGGTGAAGACCCCGAAGTCAGCCTCCGGCAACACGTACACGGCCCACCGCGGACTGTAGGTCTGAATCAGCCCCGGACTCTCCCAAGCCCCCGCCTCGCACCCGTCCACCCGCGCATGCAACCCCACCAACGCATCCCGGGGAGCCGTGTCCTGCAAGCCAAACCGAGCCGCCTGCACGTAGCTCCCGACCGGCAACCGCACCCCCAGCCGATTCACCGACAACCGGTACCGAACAGCCTGCTCATAACTGACTGAGAGCCCTCGAGACATAGAAGATCTCTAGCCGCCAAGCGGGTCAGCAGGCGCTGTGGAGCGGGGTGTCGCCTGGTTGGAGGTTGAAGTGGGCTGCGGCGGAGGCGTTGCGGATGACCAGTTCCAGGTAGCCGGTGCCGGAGCTGCCCGGGATCAGGCCGGGGGTGTTGCGGGGGACGGCCGTGAGGTGCGGGTAGCAGGTGACGTCGGTGATCGTGGTGGCGCCGGTGGGGGTGCGGTGAGTGATGGGGAGGGTGGCTCCGAGGGCGAAGCCGGCTTCGGATGGGAGGCAGTTGAGTTTGCAGTTGCCGAAGTTGTCGATGACGCTGACGGTCGGCGGCTCGTCCGGGGTGAGCGGTACGACGGTTGGCGTCGAGGCGACCGGGCGGTCGTCGGCGACCCACCTGGCGAGCAGCGGCAGGTACCACAGGCTGCGGAACTGGGTGTCCGCGATTGTGTCCACGTCGGCGGGCGTGAGGTTCGTCCACGTTGCCGACGACAGGACCTCGCGGATGTCCGTGACGAACACCTTGTCGACGTCGAACTCCCGCCGTACCAAGGCCAGGGCCCGTGGGTTGAACGTGCTCGCGACCAGGTGCCGGCCGAACCAGAAGTAGCAGAACGGCACGCCGTTGGGCCACGCGCCGTCGCGGGGCGCGATGTTGAGCAGCGTGATGGTGGGATGGCCGTCCTCACCGAGGGACTGCGTCGATCTCAGACAGTCCAGCAGGGTCAGGGCCGCGAAGGCCTCCGGGTCGGGACCGTCGGCGGCCACGATGGTCGGGGACTGGCCGAACAGCGCGCCGATGCGGGTGCTGAGCCGGGCCCGGGCGTTCCCGACGGAACAGTCGGTGATGTAGGTGATCGGGTACACGATTCTCCAAGGACGTTTGCAGCCGGAACGAAAAGAGAGAGGCCCCCGACGCGTCGGGGGCCTCTCTCGCTGCAAGCATCAGTGCGTGCGCCGCTAGAGTCTTCCGCATCGAGGGCTCAGCATTCGCATGGCGGCGTACACGGTCACGGACGCGATGGTAGCACTACCGCGTCTGACCGCCGTCGAAATAGGCGACCAGGGCGGGATCCAGGGCCGGGATGTCGATCGGGGTGCCGTGCTCGCGCAGGGACGTGGTCGCGGCGTACCCGGCGGCGACCGCGGCGCGGGCCGCGATCGGGGAGGTGAGGGTCGCGCCGCCCTCGCGGACGAACCGGATGTACTCGTCGACCAGCCGCGGGTCCGCCCCGGCGTGGCCGCCGTCGGCGTCCGGGATGTCGACCACCAGGTCGGCGTCGTCGCGGTACCCGGACCGCTTGCTGTTCCACACCTTCACCACGCCACCCGGGCCGTCTCCGAAGTTCTCCAGCCGGCCCTCGGTGCCGATCACGGTGTAGTTGCGCCAGTAGTCCGGCGTGTAGTGGCACTGCTGGTAGGTGAGGTAGACCCCGTTGTCCAGCAGGAGGTTCGCCATCGACAGGTCCTCGACGTCCATCACCGGAGCCATCCCCTTCTGGGACAGCGGCGGCCAGTTCGACTCGGACACGAAGTCGGCGAACCGCTGCCCGGACCGGTCCAGCCGGTCCTCGATCCCGCCGTACAGGGTGAGCGCGCCCATCGCGTTCACCCGGGTCGTGTAGCCGCCGGCCAGCCAGTGCATCACGTCGATGTCGTGGGCGCCCTTCTGCAGCAGCAGGCTGGTGGTACGGCGCCGGTCCGCGTGCCAGTCCTTGAAGTAGAAGTCCCCACCGTGGCCGACGAAGTGCCGGCACCAGATCGCCTTCACCTCGCCGATCGCGCCGGACTGGATCAGGTCGCGCATCGTCAGTACGACGGGCATGTGCCGCATGTTGTGGCCGACGTACAGCCTCGAACCGCTCTCGTACGCCGCCTGCAGCACCCGGTCGCACCCGGACGTGGTGATCGCCAGCGGCTTCTCCACGAACACCGCGACGCCGGCCCGGAGAAAGTCGATCGCCGGGTCCTCGTGCAGGTCGTCCGGGGTGGTCAGGAAGACCCCGTCGAGCTTCTGGTCGAGCAACTCGCTGTGGTCGGCGTGCGTGGTGGCGTCCGGGTACTGCGCCTGCGCGGCGTCCCGCTGCGCGGCGGCCGGGTCGGCGAGGGCCACGACCTCGGATCCCTCGCCGGGGCGGTGGGCATAGTGCGCGATGCGGCTCCGGGCCCCGAGGCCCACCACACCGAACCGAAGATCAGTCATAACCAGGCAACTCCTGCACATAGTTGTTTGCAGCACCCTAACTCCGAGCACTTCCGTCCTTCAATCACCCTTCCTCCAGCTGGAATTGCCCCAGTCGTCATCCGGGCAACACCAGCGGCTCGACCGGTGACGTCACCATGACGGAATGTGAGCCTCCACTACGTGGCACTGGGGGACTCGACCACCGTGGGTGTCGGGGACCCGATGAACGGCAGTAGCACGACCGACCTTGCCGGTGCCGGCGCGCGCCCGGGCGAGGGGTGGCGGGGCTGGGCCTCGCTGCTCGCGGACGCCTTGGCCAGCTCCCACCGTGTGACGTTCGCCAACTTCGCGACCAGCGGCGCCACCGCGACCGCGGTCGCGACCGACCAACTGCCCGACGCGGTGTCGACCGGGGTTCCGATCGACCTCGCCTCCCTGATCGTCGGCGTCAACGACACCCTGCGCTCCACCTTCGACCCCGGCCGGATCCGCGACTGCCTGCACCTGTGCGCCGAGCAGCTGACCGCACGCGGCGCGCTGCTGCTCACCGTCCGGTTCCACGACCACGGCCAGGTGTTCGGGTTACCGGCCTGGCTGCGCCGGCCGCTGTGGCAGCGGATCGAGCAGGTCAATCTCGCGTACGACGACCTGCACGCGAGGTACGGCGGGATCCGGCTGGACATGGCCGACTACCCGGAGGTGTACCGCCGGGACTTCTGGAGCGTCGACCGGCTGCACCCGGGGGAACGCGGTCACCGCCGGCTGGCCCGCGGGTTCGCCGACGAACTCGCCCGGCGTGGCCTGCAGATCGCCGTACCGCCGGATCTGGACTGCGCCTACCGGCCGCCGAGCCGGTGGGCGGACGCGGTCTGGATGGTCCGCGAGGGTGTGCCCTGGCTCGGCCGCCGGGCGGGCGATCTGACCCCCTGGGCAGCCCGGATGGCAGTGAGCCAGCTGAAGCCGGCCACCAATGCGGAGGTGCGGCGCGCGGAGGCATAGGGTCGGGGGCATGGCGCGTATCGATGGACGTACTCCCGACCAGCTTCGGCCCGTGACGCTGACCCGGAAGTGGCTCGACCACGCCGAGGGCTCGGTGCTGGTCGAGTTCGGCCGCACCCGGGTGCTGTGCGCGGCGAGCGTGACCGAGGGCGTGCCGCGCTGGCGGAAGGGCTCCGGGCTGGGCTGGGTCAGCGCGGAGTACGCGATGCTGCCGCGGTCGACCAACACCCGCTCGGACCGCGAGTCGGTGAAGGGCCGGATCGGCGGCCGCACGCACGAGATCTCCCGGCTGATCGGACGTTCGCTGCGGGCCGTGATCGACTACAAGGCGCTCGGCGAGAACACCATCCTGCTGGACTGCGACGTGCTCCAGGCCGACGGCGGCACCCGGACCGCGGCGATCACCGGCGCGTACGTCGCCCTCGCGGACGCGGTCTCGTACCTGCGCGACCGCAAGCTGCTCAAGTCCGAGCCACTCACCGGCTCGGTGTCCGCGGTCTCGGTCGGCATCATCGACGGCGCCCCGATGCTCGACCTCTGCTACGAGGAGGACGTCCGGGCCGAGACCGACATGAACCTGGTGATGACCGGCGAAGGCAAGTTCATCGAGGTGCAGGGCACGGCCGAGGGCGCGCCGTTCGACCGCTCCGAGCTGGACAGCCTGCTGGAGCTCGGTACGGCGGGATGCTCGGAGCTCACCAAGCTGCAACTGGAGGCGCTCGCGTGAGTCGCGTTCTGCTTGCGTCGAACAACAAGAAGAAGCTCGAGGAGCTGCGCCGGATCCTGACCCCGATCGTGCCCGGTATCGAGGTGCTCGGGCTGGGCGACGTACCGCCGTACGACGAACCGGCCGAGACCGAGCCGACGTTCGAGGGGAACGCGCTGCTGAAGGCGCACGCGGCGATGGCGGCGACCGGGCTGCCGTCGATCGCGGACGACAGCGGGATCTGTGTCGACGCGCTGAACGGGATGCCCGGCGTGCTGTCGGCGCGCTGGTCCGGGCCGGCCAAGGACAACCACGCGAACAACGTGCTGCTGCTCGGCCAGCTCGAGGACGTCCCGGACGAGCGGCGCGGGGCGTCGTTCATCGCGGCCGTCGCGTTCGTCCGGCCGGACGCCGAGGACGAGATCGTGATCGGCGAGATGCGCGGCCGCGTCATCCACGAGCTGCGCGGCACCGGCGGGTTCGGGTACGACGTGCTGTTCGCCGCCGACGGCTACGACCGGACGACGGCGGAGCTGTCGATCGAGGAGAAGGACGCGATCAGCCACCGGGGCAAGGCGTTGCGCGCGCTCGCCCCGATCGTGGCGAAGGCGCTGGGAGGGTAACCATGTTGTTCGCCGGATCGGATCGCGACGGCGTCGCGGACGGCAGGATCACCGCGGCGTACCGGCGCTGGGCCGAGGCGCGCGTGGTCGAGGGCCGGATCTACCGCACCAACGCCGGCCGGATCGAGATCGACAGCGTCCGCGAGGTCAACCCGGACCTGATCGCCGACAACGACGAGGACGTGGCCGCCGCGGACCGCCGGAACGCGAAGGACGTGCGCCGCCGGCTGCGCGGCAACGAGGACTGGCCAACGTTCCTGATCAGGTTCCACCTGGTCGAGGGCCCCGACCCGCGCGAGCAGCTCGCCGCCCAGTCGACCCTGACCGCCGCGGACCTGGAGGACCTGACCGCGCGCCTGGAGAAGTTCGACTCGCTCAGCAACCACGGCCCCTGGACCACGGCCACCCTGCGCCTGATCCAGGCCAAGCCGGCCACCCGGGCCGCCGACCTCGCCGCCGAGCTCGGCCGCGAGACCGCCCCCTTCAAACTCGACGTCCGCAAGCTGAAGAACCTGGGCCTCACCCACAGCCTCGAAGTCGGCTACGAGCTCAGCCCCCGCGGTACGGCCTACCTGGACGCACACACATCTGAGGGGTAGCGCGCGGTTTCTGAGGGGTTGTCTCCGATGTGGGGGTAGGGGCTGGAATCCGATCGTGAGATCAAGCGGCGAATCCGCCGCGGATCTCACAGGAGGAATCATGAACCGCAGGTGGTCAGCCCTCGCACTGTCCGCAACCGCAGTGGGCGCGTTCGCGTTCACCGCCACCGAAGCCGCCGCCGACCCGCATCCCGACCGGGAGATCACCGCTGTCGCGACGGATCCGCCCGGCTGGCCGGACGAAGGTACCGGCTATCCGGCCGACGGCGCCAAGGTCCCGGAGTACAACTACCCGAACTACGACCCGGCGTACGAGCAGCAGTACCGCGACCCGAGGTACGGCGTGACGCCCGTGCAGGACACGCCCGCTGCCCAGGTCAGCAAGGCCGACACCGGAGACACCGCGCTGCAGGTGGGCGCCTCCGCGCTCGGCGCCGCCGGACTCGCCTTCGGCGGAATCTGGATGCTCCGCCGGCACCACCGCGCCGCCGCCTAGGCGTATCTGGAGGAGGGGGACCAGCTGTCCGGCGGGCCTGCACGCCGGACAGCTGGTACAGACAGGCCAGACCGGCTGGCGCAGACTGAACTCTGTGAGAGGGGGAGCAGCCGGTCTGGCGGGTCGGGTCGAGGAAGCGGAGGTCCTCGCATCCGCGATCCGGGGAGCAGCCGAAGGGCGGCCGTGCGCGGTCTTCGTGCATGGTGAGGCAGGCGTGGGGAAGACCCGCCTGGTCCAGGCCGTCTGCGCCGAGGCCGCGGACCGCGGCGTCGTCGTCCTGTGGGGACGCTGCGTCCGCTTCGGCGCGGTGGATTCGCCGTACGGTCCGCTGGTCACCGCACTGGAGGGTTGGGTCGAGTCGGCCGAACCCGCTGAGGTGACCGAGGTGCTCGAGGCCGTCCCGGCGGCGGGCGAGTTGTTGCCTTCGCTGGGTGGCTTCGCCGACGACCGTGAGGTCCGGCTGTTGTCCGTGGTCGATGCGCTCGTGATGGCGATTGCGGCGCGCCGGCCGGCCGTTCTGGTCGTGGACGACGTGCAGTGGGCCGATCCGGCGTCCCGCGACGCACTCGCCTACCTGGTCGCCGGATTCCGCCGGCAGCGGCTGGCGGTCCTGACGACATGTCGCGACGAGGAGCTTGGCACCGGTCATCCGATGCACAGCTGGCTGGCGGATCTGCGCCGGCTGCCGGCGGTGAGCGTCGTACGGCTGGACAGGTTGAGCTGGGACGAGACCGAGCAGCAGGTAGCCATGTTGCTCGGCGGGCGTCCACATCACCACCTGGTGGACGACGTCGTACGACGGTCCGACGGCAACCCCTATCTCAGCGAGCTACTCCTCGAAGGAGTTCCGGTGACCGCCGACGAACTGCCCGCCGGTCTGCCGGCCGAGCTGAGCGGCGCGTTGCTTGCTGCCTGGCACCGGCTCCCGGCGACGGCGCGCGAGGTCATGCGGCTGCTCGCGGTCGCCGGACGGCCGACCTCGATCGACGACCTCAGGGAAGTCGCCTCGGCGCACGGCATCGGTCCCGGCGCGGTGACCAGCGCGCTGGCCGAGGCGACCGACACCGGGATCACCGTCACGCAGGGTGCGGGCCTGTGCTGGTTCCGGCACTCGCTGCTGGCCGAGGTCCTGTACGCGACCTTCGTGCCCGGCGAGGCCGAGTCGGTGCACGCCGCCTGGGCCAAGACGCTGGCAGCCCGTACGGCGACCGGCCTTGACGAGGTCCAGCGACAGGGCGATCTCGCGCTGCACTACGAGGCCGCAGGTGACCTGAAGGCCTGTTTCGAGGCGTCGCTGCGAGCGGCCGACCTGGCCAGCGGGATCAAGGCACGGCGTGAGGAGGCGGGCCACCTTCGTCGGGCGGCAAGCCTGTGGTCGACGGTCAACAGGGGCAAGGTGGACGACGAGGTGCGCCTGCTGGAGCGGGTCGCGCGGGCGAACGACCTCGTCGGCGACGGCGAGGCGAGCTTCCAGGCGTGGAGCCGCGCGCGCGAACTCGTCGACGAACGCACAGCACCCCTGCAGGCCTGCCGGCTGCTGAGGCGGTGGGCGGACTCGGCCTTCGCGACGGGCCGAACCCGCGGGCGCCCGATCGCCGAGGCGGAGCACGCGGTCGAGCTCAGCCGGGACTTCCCCGACAGCGAGGAGTACGCCGAGGCACTCGCGTACCTGAGCTGGTGCCAGTGGTGGAACAACGAGCTCGAACTGTCCGCGACGTACGCCGAAGAGGCCGTGCAGGCGGCTCACCGATCGGGCGCGAAGGCAGCCCTCAGCCTTGCGTACGCCGCCCGCGGCAACGCGGACCGCCTCGGTGAGCGCGCGGACCAGGACACCGCCACCGGCTTGGGGTTCGCCGAGGAGACCGGCGACCCGGAACTGATCTGGCGGATGCTCGTGATCCGCCAGAACTACCTGAGCCGGCGCGGCCGGGTGACCGAATGCATCGAGCCCACCAAGCGATTCCTCGCGTTCGCCCTCAACGCCGGGGCGCAGTCGGTCGCGGTGTTCGCGGCCGGACTGCTGTCCCATCACCTGTTGATGTTCGGGCGGTTGCAGGAAAGCGCGCAGGTCATCCGGGAGGGTCTTTCCCTGGCGGGTCTGCCGAATGCGGCCGCGATGGTCCGCCTGAGTGCGGCCGCGTTGGCGGTGCGGCAGGGAGACACGGACGTCGCGGGCCAGCACCTCGAGCGGGCGAAGGAACTGATCCCGGGACTCGAGAGCCGGGTCGGCCTGTTCTCGCAGCCGGTCCTGGCGGAGTACTTGCTTGCCACCAGCCGGGCCGGGGAGGCGCTCGACCTGCTGTCGCGCACGATCGGCGCGCAGAACGTCGACACCCGCGACGCCGACGAGTTGTTGGTGTGGGGAGCACGCGCCGCGGCCGAGCTGATGGGGACTGCGAGGGACCGGCAGGACCGCGATGCCATGCAGACGACCCAAGTTGCCTTCGACGACCTCCGCGCGGCGCGTCAGACAATGCAGCCTGCGGCGTTCGAGCCCGGTGGACCCGATGACCTGATCCAACCGGCGATGCGGGCGTTGTTCACGGCGTTCGAGTCGTCCACCTCGGCTGCCTGGGAGGACGCCGTACGGCGGTGTGCCGTCGCGGGACTGCGCTGGGACGAGGCCGTCGCCTCGTGGCGGTGGGCACAGGCGCTCCTCGACGAAGGAGCCGCCCGGTCGGTCGTCGCCGTACCGCTGCGCTCTGCGCACCGGTTTGCGAGCGAGGTCGGTGCGCAGCCCCTGCTGGACCAGGTCGAAGCCTTGGCTGCACTCGGTGGCGTTCCGCTGCAGGAGCCGACTCGACCCGTACCGGACGAGGCGCCGGAACGCCTGCGTTCATTGACGAAGCGGGAGCACGAGGTGCTCTCCTACCTGGTGGTCGGCCGGACGTACGGCGAGATCGCGAAGGCGCTGTTCATCAGTGAGAAGACGGTCAGCGTGCACGTGTCGAACCTGCTGCACAAGACCGGTACGTCGTCCCGTCACGAGGTGGCCGCACTGGCGGTCCGGCTCGGCCACCCGCCGACGGACTAGCCGCCGTCCTCCAGTCGGCCGAGCGCGCGGCGGGCAGTGCGGTCGACGGACGCCGGTCGGCCGACGGCTGCGCCGTACAGCGGGATCTCGGCGCCGAGCTTCAGCAGACCGGACAGTTCGTCGTCGAGGAAGCCCCCGAGGTTGACCACGCCCAGGTCGAGACCGGTCGCCGCGAGTACGACGTTCTGCGCGACGTGACCCGCTTCGAGCAGCAGATAGCGGTGCCCGCGGTCACCGTATTTGTCCATCGTGCGCGCGGACAGCACCAGGACGACGGCAGCCTCGGCAGCCCACGGCTGGTCCAGGAACAGCCGACTGACCAGGGTCGCGGGGACTGCGCTCGCGCGGACTCGCTCCAGGCCGTCCGCTAGCGGGACGTAGTGGTAGATGCCGGCGGGCAGGTCGTCGACGCTGCGCACGATCACGCTGAGCTCGAGCGGGTACAGCCCGCCGCCGGACGGCACCGCTCGATCGACCACGTAGAGCGGGCCGTCGTCGGTCACGCCGGTGCTGCCGTACCCGGCCCGCAGCAGCGTGGCGAGCTCCGGGAAGCCGATCGGCCGGTCCTGAAACGCGCGGCACGACGCCCGGTCGCGGATCAGGTCGGCCAGTGGCAGGTCGAGCTTCATGCCCGGCGGCAACGGGATCCACGGTGCCGTCGGGTCCTCGCGTCCGGGCGTGGGAAAGTCGGGCATCTCAGGCCAACGGGTGCGGGGCGAGGTTGAGCTCGTCCAACCGGGCCGGCGTCGGGCGCAGGCCGAGCCGGGCGGGCATCTCCAGCAACCGGGACCCGCCCAGCCGCGCTTGGTTCGCGCCGAACCAGATCGGCACGAAGCCCGGCACCAGACCGCGCACCACCCGGACACCAACCGCCTCGACATCAGGCGGCGTCACGTCCACCGCGAGCACGTCCGACGCCACCTCGGCCAACGACCGAACGAGCGCCTCCAGGCTGTCGTCGCCAGGGGACGCGTCCGGCCACGACAACCGCGGGCTGTCCCGAAGGAACCCCAGGCCCTCGGCAGCGGGATCGGCGTACACCAGGTCGTGGTCGTCCAGCGTCGCGACCTTGGCCGGTACGGCGGCCAGCTCGGCCATCCGAGCCCGGACAGCCGGCAACCGGAGCCGACTGCGCAGCAACGGTCGAACCTGCGCCACCTCCAGCACTGCGGACCGAGCAGCGACCACCGGGTCCATCGCAGCAGCGGCCCCGACCACCGCGGCCGGTGCCCGGTCGGACCACGCCACGGCGAGTACGGCGGTTGCAGCCGTGTCGGTCGGGAGCAGATGCACCGTCAGGTCGACACCACGCCGTGCATGGGTCGCGGCGATCCCGCGGACGACCTCGTCGGGCACGTCGGAGGCTGCCACGCAACGGCCAGCCAGCTGATGCGTCCAGGCGATCGCGAACGCGTCCCGCTCGACGACCTCCAGCAACGCCCGCCGCGTGGCGCTGTCCCGATCCGGCCCAGCCGCGAACCCGTTCGACGTGGCCGGGAACAGCGCGGTCGGGGACCGGTAGCCCAGATGCGTTGCCAGCAAGGGGATCCAGACCTCCTGGCCGGTGACCAGCGACTGCGCCGGCACCCACTCCAGCTCGGTCTCCGGCCGCCACGGCTGGAACGGCAGGTCGTCGTACTGGTGGTCGGCGAACAGCACCAGGTCCCGCGGGTGCAGGCCGGGGCGGTCCAGTCCGTCGTACGTCGAAGTGAGCTTGCGCTCGGGTCGCCAGGTCATCGCGGCGTACCGCTCGAGGGCCTCGCCGAGTGCGCCGTCGCGAGCCGCACGCCGGGTCCAGCCCTTGCCGGTGCAGGAGATGAACGCGTCGCGGCCGGTGCGGAAGTGAGCGTTCGCCAGCTCGGCACGCACGATGTACGGCCGCTCCGGCTCGTCGACGTCCTTCGGCATCACCTCCAGGACGCGAACGACCCCGGACAGCCGATCGACCGTCCGCCGTTCGACGTCGTCCATGTCAGTGCGGACCGCAGCCGATGGTCGCTGGACCTTCGCACACGCCGGACAGTCCGGGCGGGGCAGCACCGGATGCAGTTGCTCGGCGCCCGTCCGTGCGTCGAGCGTCAGCACACCGCCAGCTAGGTCCGCCTGCAGCGCACGAGTGACCATCGGCAGCAGGGCGGGCGGCACGGGCCGGGCCGCATCCGGTGCGCGACGGGCGTCGAGCTCTTCCTCGACTGCCATCGCTGCCGCGAAGTCCTGCTCACACGCGAGCGCACGCATCCGCCAGCACAGGTAGCACGGACCCGCACCGGCCAGCACCAGCGGACCAACGGTCGCCCTAGGTCCTCGTACGGCGACGTGCAGCGTCGGCACGCCCAGCCGCAGCCCGATCGTGTTCACCCAGGAGTGCAGCACCGGAAGCGCGCCGTCATCGGCAGCGATCACCAGATCGGCGCCCGTCATCACCGCCGGCAACTCGTCGCGCTGCTCCGGGTACGGCGCGCGCACCCGGTGGGCAGGCGGATTCGGCGACCCGGCCAGGGCCGCAATGAGCTCCGGATGACCGATCAGGGCGACATGCGTCCCGGACAGCCGCCCGGGCGAAGTCATTCGCCGAGGTTCGCGAACCGCTGGACGGCGCCGGCGTCGTGCTCGCCGATCCCGCCCTGCTCACCTGGTGTCTCGAAGATGCCCATCATGGCGCAGCGCAGCCCACCGAGATGGGCCGACGAATCGAGCCCCGAACCCGTGTCCCCGGCCAGGATGTCCCGGACCTTGACGTAGGCCTGCCACTCCTGTTCGGTCACGGTGTCCAGCCCGTCCTTCATGGCCTGGACCTTCGCCTTCAGGTCTTCCAGCTCCTGGACAGCCATCGTTCCCCCTCCCGTCGTCCCCAGTCGCAGTATCGACCCGGGGCGGACGGCAGCTCAAGGTGCCAGAGGCGGGACTCGAACCCGCACGCCCGGGGGCACCGGCACCTAAAGCCGGCGTGTCTGCCGTTCCACCACTCTGGCTGGAGGAGTCGCCTCCCCGCAGGACATCCTAGGGGAGGCGACTCGGCGTCGTGGTCAGCGGCTTTGCAGGGCGTCGATGAAGACCTGGCGCAGGTCGCCGGGGTTGCGGGCGACGTAACTCTGGCCGCCGGTGGCCTTGGCGAGCGCGCGGAGCTCGTCGGCGTTCGCCTCCGGTCCCATGCCGAGCGCGATGATCCGGACCGGGCGGGCCGGGTCGGTCAGGCTCTCCAGGGTCTTGACGGTCTGCTCCAGGGTGGGGCTGCCCGGGTCGTCGTTCTTGCCGTCGGTGAACAGCAGGATCGAGTTGACCGCGCTGGAGTCGTACTGCTGGCGGACCGCCCGGACGGCCGCGATCGCGGTGTCGTACAGGCCGGTGCTGCCGTTCGGGATCGGGCGCTGGATCTTCAGGTTGTCGAGGATCTTCTTGCGCTGCCGGTCCGACAGCGGCGCGATCGGGACCAGCTCCTTGTAGTCGGCGTCGTCCGGCCCGATCTTGGTGGAGAACGTCCACAGGCCGAGCGAGGCGCTGTTCGGGAACAGCGACAGGCCGCCGCCGGCCGCCTCGATGGTGAGCTGCATCCGGGTCTTGGCGCCGACCTTCTCCGCCATCGAGCCGGAGATGTCGATCACCGCCAGCGAGTGCGTGGACAGCGACAGCCGGGTCCAGGTCAGCAGCGTCTTGTCGATCATCTCGCCGTTCGGCTTCGGCAGCTGGGTGACGTCACCGACCCCGCGGCCGCCGCTCAGCGGGCTGAGCTGCGCGTCCCGGAAGCCCAAATCGTCCCGGGCCTGGCCGGACGAGTCGGTCAGCAGCTCGGCGGCGAGCGACTTGGCGGCGTCGGTCGCCTGCTGGGCGTCGGACTTGGCCGTGACCACAACCGGGTAGTCCAGCACCAGAGTGCCGGTGGACGGCACGATCGCCCGCAGCTGGGCGTCCGGGTGGGCGTCCTGGTACTTCACGAAGGTCTGCTCCGACACCGGCACGACGACCTTGCTGCCGTCCTGGTCGGCGCGGCCGAGCAGGGCGTTCGGGTCGGTGTACGGCTTGGCCATCGAGCCGAGCCGCTGCGCCAGCGGTACGACGACCGACGCGACCTGAGTGTCGGACGCCGACGTCCGCTGCCGCTCCGACTGGATCGCGAGCAGCGACAGCGCGCCGGGCGACGTGCTCAACGGGTCCAGCAGGGCCGGCTCGGCGCCGCCGAGAGCGCGCAGCCAGGACGAGGTGTCGGCGAAGTTGGTGTTCCGCCCGACCAGCACCAGCGGTGAGGAGGCGACGGACGGTACGGCGACGGTCGGCACGCTCTGGCCGTCGTCGGCCTGGGCGACCCAGAGCGAGGAGTCCGGGATCCACAGGTCGGGACGGTTGTCGCTGTTGGCCGCGATGTCCTGGGCGACCTTCGCCGAGGGGGACGCGCTGATGGTGAACTGCAGACACGGAGTTCCGTCGTCGCCGCCCTTGCCCGCCAGCGACTTGGCCGCCGACTCCAGTGCGGGCTGCAACTCGGGCGTGGTGCTGAGCGAGATCTGCGTGGGATCGTCGCACGACTGGCTGCCGCCGCTCAGGAAGCCGTCGGCTCCCGCCTCGGATCCGAAGGACCGGACCACGAACACGGCGCCCAGCGAGATCACCAGAAGCCCGACCGCGGTGATGTACACCGATCGACGGTTGTTGTTACTTCGCGTCACCGCAGAGGAATGTTTTCCCATCGCGGCAGGTCCCTCCCTCCCAGAGGCTGACTGCGCGCGCAGATTACCCGGTTTCGGCTGGTCACGGCGAAGAACGCCGTGGTTCCGGACACACCCCGGGACGGACCGCAACGGGACGCTGGTGGGTGCGGGAGTACCGGTCTTTCACAGGAACCCTGAAAAACTCACCGACGGTAGTGCGACGGCTGCGGTCCGCTGAGATCGACGTGTGATCCAAATCACACTGGATCGCCTACTCAAACGACCGTTCCATGGACCAGTTGCATGAAACGGTCGAAGGTTTCCCTCCGCTGAGGTGACCGGGCAGGTTGCTCGGTAACGGTGACCCGGAGGTCAGGCTCAGAGACCCAGGTCGCGGCGGAGCTTGGCGACGTGGCCGGTCGCCTTGACGTTGTACTGCGCCACCGCGATCTTCCCGTCCGGGTCGACGACGAAGGTGGAGCGGATCACGCCGGTGACCTTCTTGCCGTACATGGTCTTCTCACCGAACGCGCCGTACGCGGTCAGCACCTGCTTGTCCGGGTCGCTCAGCAGCGGGAACGTGACCGCGTCCCGCTCGCGGAACTTGGCCAGCTTCGCCGGCTTGTCCGGGGAGATGCCGAGGACGGCGTACCCGGCGGCCTGCAGCGAGTCGAGCGAGTCGCGGAAGTCGCAGGCCTGCTTGGTGCAGCCCGGGGTCATCGCGGCCGGGTAGAAGTACACGATCACGTTCTTGCCGCGCAGGCCGGCCAGCGAGACCTCGTTGCCGTCGGCATCCGGCAGGGTGAAGTCGGGTGCGGTGTCGCCGACGGACAGACGTTCGGACATCAGGGCCCCTCCACGGATCGGTTGACTGTCCGCAATGTTACGTGCGGGATAACTGAGGAGCGTTCCGGGTGCGAGCGCGGCCGGACTGGGTGAAGATGCGCAGATGAGCCGCGCACCGTCCCGCCCCGCGGGCCCTCAGCTGTTCGACGGGTACCTCGACCCGCGGCGTCCGCACGCCGGCGCGTACGACGAGATGTTCGACCCGGTCGACGGGGTCCGGACGGCGTACAAGCGGTTGCACGACTCGCTCGAGCCACTGCAGCCGGGCGACCTGACTGCCCGGTCCGAGGCGCTGGACCGGGCGCTCGTCGACCAGGGCATCACGTTCAGCCTGTCCGGCCAGGAGCGGCCCTTCCCGCTGGACCTGGTGCCGCGGGTGATCACGGCCTCGGAGTGGTCCCGGCTGGAGCGCGGCATCGTGCAGCGGGTCCGCGCGCTGGAGGCGTTCCTGGCCGACATCTACGGACCGCAGCAGATCGTCGCGGACGGCGTGCTGCCGCGGCGGCTGATCACGTCGTGCGAGCACTTCCACCGGCAGGCGGCCGGGATCGCGCCGCCGAACGGCGTCCGGATCCACGTGGCCGGGATCGACGTGGTCCGCGACGAGCAGGGCGACTTCCGGGTGCTGGAGGACAACCTGCGCAGCCCGTCCGGGGTGTCGTACGTGATGGAGAACCGCCGGACGATGGCCAGGGTGTTCCCGGATCTGTTCGCCAAGCACCGGGTCCGCGCCGTCGGCGACTACGCCGTCCACCTGCTCCGAGCCCTCCGAGCGGCCGCTCCACCGAGTGCGACCGACCCGAACGTCGTCGTGCTCACGCCGGGCGTCTACAACTCGGCGTACTTCGAGCACTCGCTGCTGGCCCGCCAGATGGGGGTGGAGCTGGTCGAGGGGCGCGACCTGTTCGCCCGCAACAACGTGATCTACCTGCGGACCACCGAGGGCGAGCAGCGGGTGGACGTGATCTACCGGCGGATCGACGACGACTTCCTGGACCCGGTGCAGTTCGTGCCGGACTCCGTGCTCGGTGTCGCGGGCCTGGTGAACGCGGCGCGGGCCGGCAACGTGGTGATCGCCAACGCGATCGGCAACGGTGTCGGCGACGACAAGCTGATCTACACGTACCTCCCGGAGATCCTGAAGTACTACCTGGGTGAGACTCCGCTGCTGCCGAACGTCGACACCTACCGCTGCTGGCTGCCGAACGAGCAGACCGAGGTGCTGGACCGGTTGGACGAGCTCGTCACCAAGCCGGTCGAGGGCTCCGGTGGCTACGGCATCGTCTTCGGACCGGATGCCTCGCCGAAGGAGCTGCTGGCTCAGCGGCGCCGGATCAGGGCCAATCCGCGCGGCTGGATCGCGCAGCCCGTCGTACAGCTCTCCACTGTGCCGACCAAGGTGGGTGAGCGGCTGAAGCCGAGACACGTGGACCTGCGGCCGTTCGCGGTGAACGACGGCGATGACGTGTTCGTGCTGCCGGGTGGACTGACCCGGGTCGCCATTCCCGAGGGCAGCCTGATCGTCAACTCGTCGCAGGGCGGCGGGTCGAAGGACACCTGGGTGCTGGCGCCCAGAGCCTCCGGCGAGGACGCCGAGCTGCGCGGCCGCGGGCTGGGTGCGACTGGCGTCAAGTCCGACGAGGCCTCGACGCCCGAGCAGGGGCCGGAGCTGAACATCGCCCAACAGCAGCAGCAACAGTGATGGGGAGGTGCTGACGATGCTCGCACGCAACGCCGAGTCGCTGTACTGGATCGGCCGGTACGTCGAACGCGCGGACGACACGGCGCGGATCCTCGACGTGTCGGTCCATCAGCTGCTCGAGGACGCGACGGTCGACGCCGACACCGAGAGTCGCACACTGCTGTCGGTCCTGGGCATCACGCCACCGGACGGCACCCACTTGGACGTGTGGGGCCTGACCGAGCTGGTCGCGATGTCGCCGGAGACCGGATCGATCGTGTCGTCGATCGGGAGTGCCCGGGAGAACACCCGCGTGGCGCGCGAGGTGGTGTCCAGCGAGCTGTGGCAATGCATCAACGCCATGTGGAACGCCGTACCCGAGCGGCAGCGGGCTGCTCGCCGGGTCGGGCCGCACGAGTTCTTCACGTTCGTGGAGGACCGGGCCGCGATGTTCGCCGGGCTGGCGGACTCCACGATGAGCCGGGACGACGGCTGGCGGTTCCTGGTGCTCGGCAGGTCGGTGGAGCGGGTGGACATGATCGTGCGGCTGCTGATGTCCCGGGTGGGCGACAAGCCGACGTCGCCGGGGTGGGTGACCGTCCTGCGCTCTGCGGGTGCGCATGACACGTACCTGAGGACGTATCGCGGGGCGCTGGACGCCTCGCGCGTGGTGCAGTTCCTGCTGATGGACAGGCTGTTCCCGCGGTCTGCGTTCCACGCACTGACACAGGCCGAGTCCTGCCTGGAGGCGCTCGACCGCGGGCCCTCTGCCCGGATCGGCGCCGGTGCTGAGGCGTCACGGCTGCTGGGGAAGGCGCGGAGTGATCTGGAGTTCCTGCGACCGGCTGAGCTGCTGGACGACCTCACTGGCCGGCTGCAGGCGTTGCAGACCACAGTGCGCGAGGTCGGCGAGGCCGTGTCGCGGCAGTACTTCCATGCCGTGCCGTGGATCGAGTGGAACAACGCGGAGGTGAACCTGTGAAGTGGCGTCTCCGGGTGGTCCATACAACCGGCTACCGCTATGCGACGGCAGTCAGTCAGTCCTACAACGAGGCGCGGCTCACCCCGCGCAGCGACGACCGGCAGAACCTGATGGTCGCCCGCCTCGAGACCGTCCCGGCGACCAGGGCCTACAAGTACACGGACTACTGGGGCACGGAGGTCAACTCGTTCGACCTGTACACGCCCCACACCGAGCTGAAGGTCGTTGCCGCGTCCGTGGTGGAGACGACCGAGGAACCCGCGCCGACCGTCGACGCCGGCTGGACGCAGATCCGGGCAGAGGAGAACCTCGACCGGTACGCCGAGTACCTCGAGTGGACGACGTACGTGCCGAAACACCGTGAGCTCGCCGCGGTGGCCCGGTCGCTGCGCAAGGGCCGTACGCCGCAGCAGACCGTGCTGGCGGTGTCCAAATGGGTGCACGACACGCTGAAGTACCAGCGCGGTACCACTGGCGTGCACTCGTCGGCCGTCGATGCCTGGCAGGCCGGAGAGGGCGTGTGCCAGGACTACGCGCACCTCACGCTCGCCATGCTGCGGGCGGTCGGCGTACCGGCGCGATATGTGTCCGGTTACCTCCACACCAAGCCCGACGCAGCCGTCGGCGAGACAGTCGTGGGTGAGAGCCACGCGTGGATCGAGGCGTGGACCGGGGAGTGGTGGGGCTTCGACCCGACCAACGACATCCCGATCGGGCACCGGCACGTCTGGGTGGCCACTGGTCGCGACTACGGCGACGTGTCCCCGCTGAAGGGCATTTACTCCGGCGGCGCGGCGACTGCAATCGAGGTGACCGTCAACATGACCCGGTTAGCCTGAGCGCATGCGGGCGATGACAGTCACGACGGGGCAAGCTGACTCAGCCGCGGTAGGAGAGGTGGAGGAGCCGCCCGACTCGGACGGTTCGATCCTGGTCGAGGGAATGCTCACCGGGATCTGCGGCACGGACGTGGAGCTGGTCTCCGGCGGGTTCGGCCGGGGACGGCCGGGCTCCGACCAACTGGTGATCGGCCACGAGTCGCTCGGGCGGGTCCTGGAGGCTCCGGAAGGCTCCGGCTGCAGCCCCGGCGACCTGGTCGCCGGTGTGGTCCGCCGGCCCGACCCGGAGCCCTGCCCGGCCTGTGCGCGCGGTGAGTGGGACTTCTGCCGCAACGGCCGCTACACCGAGCGCGGCATCAAGGAGATGGACGGGTACGGCGCCGAACGGTGGCGAGTCGACCCGTACTTCGCCGCCCCGGTCCCGCAGCAGCTAGGGCACCTCGGCGTGCTCGTGGAGCCGGCCAGCATCCTCGCCAAAGCGTGGGAGCAGGTCGACCGAGTCGGATCGCGCTCTTGGTACGGGCCGGAGCACGTGCTCGTCACCGGAGCGGGTCCGATCGGCCTGCTCGCGGCTCTGATCGCCACGCAGCGCGGGTACGACGTCCACGTGCTGGACCGGGCCACGGAAGGGCCCAAGCCCGAGCTGGTCCGGGAACTCGGCGGCACCTACCTCACCGACCTGGCGGACCTGGGTGTCATGCCGGACGTGGTGATCGAGGCGACCGGCGCCGGGCAGGTGGTGTTCGACTGCGCCGAGCTGCTCGCTCCAGCCGGTGTGATGTGCCTGACCGGGATCTCGCCCGGTCCGGCGACCATCGACGTACCGCTGGACGCTCTCAACCGCCAGCTGGTCGTCCGCAACGCCGCCCTGGTGGGTTCGGTGAACGCGGCCAAGCGGCACTACGCGGACGCCGTCGACATCCTCCAGGCCGCCGACAAGGCCTGGCTGGAGCGGATGATCACGCGGACCGTGCCGCTGTCGGAGTGGCCGAGCGCATTGGTCCGGGAACCGGAAGACATCAAGGTGGTCGTCGACTTGCAGGGATGACCTGCGAGGATGGACTCAGCAGGGCCCGCCCGGCCATCCCGGGGCAGGTCCAGGAGACGAAGGGAGTGTCGACAGGTGCCGGACACGCAGGCTCGGACCGCCGAGCAGATCGAGGCGGACATCGCCGCCACCCGCGCGCGCCTGGCCTCGACCGTGGACGCGCTGGTCGACCGGGCGCATCCCAGGAACGTTGCCAAGCGGCAGATCGAGTCGGCGAAGGCCCAGGTCTTCGACGAGCGCGGCCAGCTGCGGACCCAGAAGATCCTCGCGGTCGGCGGCGCCGCGGCCGGCGTGGCCGGCGTGGTCGCCGTGCTGCTGCTGATCCGCCGGCTGGTGGGCCGCCGGTGACTCCTCGCAAGCGGCTCTCGGACGACAAGCTGCCGATCCGGATGCTGCACGACCGGGTGCTGGTCTCCCTCGAGCAGGAGGGTGAGCGGAAGTCATCGGCGGGCATCCTGATCCCGGCCACGGCCCAGATGGGCCGCCGGCTGGCCTGGGCGAAGGTGGTCGCGATCGGAGCCAACGTGCGGACCGTCGAGGTGGACGACCGGGTGCTGTTCGACCCGGAGGACCGGGCCGAGGTCGAGGTCCGCGGTGACGACTACATCCTGCTCCGCGAGCGCGACCTGCACGCGGTCGCGGCCGGCCGCCTCGAGGACGGCCAGACCGGCCTCTACCTCTGATCGAGGCCGTACAGGCGGACGGCGTTCTCCCGGGCCCACAGCGTGGCCACGCGTACGGCGTCGTCCGTAGACCAGTCGTCCTGCTCCACGAAGCCACCGAGGACAGAGCTGACCGCACGCCGCCACAGCGTGGCGCCGAGGAAGTGCAGCTCCGCCGGACCCGACGCGTCCGATGAGTAGAGCAGCTTCGCGAACGGCGCCAGCTCCAACCCCTCGGCCAGTACGGCGGCCGCCCGCGCACCGACGTACATGGTGGTGAGCCCGAGGTCCAGGTGGACGTGAGGGAACACATGTGCGAGGTAGGCCGCGTTGCGGTGGTACGGATAGCAGTGCAGCAGCACCACCCGCGTGCCGAGCGGCTCGACGAGACGCAGCCACTCGGTCAGCAGCACCGGATCGGTTCGGTGCAGCTGCAGATCCGTGTCGCCGAGGCCGACGTGCAGCTGGAGTGGCAGCCTGCGTCGCGCGCCAGTCCACAGCAGCCAGCGCAGCAGCACGGGATCAGCGACCCGCTCAGCACCCGACGCGTACCACCGATCCAGAGCGGCTAGTAGGTCGGCACGACTCGGCTCAGCCGGGTCGAAGTCGAACCCGTACCGATAGGCCACGATGCTCTTCAGCCCGACCGCCCCAGCAGTCCGCTCCTCCAACCGCCGCACCAGCGCATCAGGTACGGCGGCCACATCGGACTCCTGCGTGGCGACGTACTCGAGCTCGGACTCCAGCCGCACCACCTCGTGCGCGCGGGAGCCACTCAGGTTCGCCAGCTCGTCGACATCGGTGACTGCACCGCTCGAGTAGCCGGTGTCGACCAGGTAGTCGCTCACGCGGGCGGCACGCAGGAACAAGCTGTTCACGTCACCCGCGTGGGCACGGGCGGTCAGATACTCGTCCGCTGACGCGTGTGGAGCCAGTCCCAGCAGCGGAGCGCAGTACCGGCGGATTGCCAGGCCCAGCTGCGAGTCGAAGGTCGACATCCACGGCGGGACGGGCCGGTCGGACTCGGTGATCAGCTGCTCGAAGCCGGCCTGGTCGAGCGGTCCTTTGACGGCGCCGTGCACGTGGTGATCCACCAGCTCCAGGCCGTCCACGTGTTCAGGCAACATGGCTGCTCAACCGGAAGCGCGAAGGGACCGACGCCTCGCCGGTCACGAGGCCACGGACGAACTCGCCGACCAGCGGCACGAACTTGAAACCCTGCCCGCAGAACCCGGCCGCGACTGTGATCGGCCCGACCCGGTCGATGACGAAGCTGTCCGTCGGCGTGTTGTCGTACAGGCACCTGATCGCGGTCGACCTGGTCGTGTCCAGGCCGGGGAACCACTCCTCGACGTACCGCACCAGCCGCTTGTCCCGCTCGGGCTCGACCTCGAAGTCGCGGGTATCGGGATCGACAACCACCCCCGAGCTGTGCAGCCCGACCTTCACGCCGGACCCGGCCTCGAACAGCCCGTAGGCGTCCGGACCCCAGTGCACGAAGGAAGGCCAGTCCGAGTCGCCGGACACCGGCTCGAAGAACCGCGGCTGCTCCTGCGTCACCTGGAACGGCGGCAGCGGCACCAGCCCGGTCAGCAACTTCGGCGCCCACGCACCGGCCGTCACCACGACCTGCCGCGCCTGCACAGCCCCACCAGGTACGTCGAGCTCGACCACGTCGCCCTCGATCCGCATGGCCTGCACCGGCGACAGCTCCCGGAACTCCGCGGCCGCCACTCGCTGCAGCGCACGGACAGTCCGGTCGGCGTACAACCGCCCAGAGCCCGGCTGAAACAGCACAGGGGTCTCGAAGCGCATGCCCGGCCACCGCTCCGACGCCTCGGTTGCCGTGAGCACCTGTCCGGTCGGGTGCAGGGCCCGGAAGGTCTCGACGGTGCGCTCGTCGACGCCGTGGTCGAGTCCGCCGGTCACCTCGAACAGCGTCTCGCCGGACTCGTCCTCCAGCGCCCGCCACAGCCCACGCGCCTGCTCGGTCAGCTGCGCGACCTCGGCGTTGTCCGCGGCCGGCCGGAACAGCCGTGTCCCGCCGTGCGACCCGCCCCGCACATGCCCGAGCTCGTACTGCTCGAGTACGACGACCTCGCGCCCGGCGGCCGCCAACGCGCGCGCAGCCGCCGATCCCATCGCGCCCGCGCCGACCACTGCCACGTCGTACGTCATTTCATCCGGCCCTCGTCGTCGTACCGGGCTCGCATCAAGTCCTCGACCGCCTGGTGGTCGGAGCGCGGCGAGCCGTGCAGCGCGGCCATCGTGCTGACCCGATCGCCTTCGGGCCGGTTCTGACCCATCTTCACCTTCGCGGACACTTGGTCGACCCGCAGGGTGAACGCCTGCAACTCCGGCAGCAACTCGTTCGTCCGGTCCCGCGCCCACTCGTCGCCCCGCCAGCGCGCGTCCGGGTCGGTGGGGTTGAGCGCCTCCTCGTGGTCCTTGACGAGCCGCGCCAGGTGCGCCCGGACGGCGTCCGGGTCGTCCAGCGGCACCGCCTGCCCACGCAGCTCGATCGCGACGAAGTTGTACGTCGGCAGGCCCCGGCTCGCGTACCACGCCGGGCTCACGTACACCGACGGCCCGAGCACGCTGACCAGGATCCGGGCACGCTGCCGGACCGACTCCGCGAACGGGTCGCGGGCGGCCACGTGGGCGACGATCTCCAGGCCGTCGTCCCGCCGTACCTGGACCGGGACGTGCGCGATCCGCAGGTCGGGCTGGTCCGTCACCAGCGTGGCGAACGGCTGCGCCTCGATCAGCCGGACCACCTCGTCCAGGTCGGGCTCCGCGTAGTCGGGGGCGACGTACATGCAGGCTCCGTTCCGTTGTCGACCGCTCTCCCTGCAGAGTAAGGCCATGACTCCTGCCGACCTGCTGCTCCGCAACGCCCGCCTGGTCCGCGACGGCGCGCCGGCCGAACCGGTCGACGTGCTGATCTCCTCCGGAGCGATCTCGTCCATCGGGTCCGTCGAGCCGGACGGCGCGGAGGTGGTCGACCTCGAGGGCCGCTACCTGATGAATGGGCTGTGGGACCACCACGTGCACTTCCAGCAGTGGGCGCTGTCACGTCAGCACCTCGACCTGTCCGGTACGGCGTCCGCGCGCGAGGTCGCGGATCGGGTCCGGGACCGGCTCGCCACCAACCCGCCACCGGCCGGCGCCGCTCTGCTCGGGTACGGGTTCCGCGACGGGCTCTGGCCGGACCGGCCGCTGAAGTCGCTGCTCGACAACGTGTCGGGCGACGTACCGGTCGCGCTCGCCAGTGGCGACCTGCACTCGGGCTGGCTGAACAGTGCGGCGATGCGGGAGATCGGTGCGGTGGACCGGCCGAGCGGTCTGCTCCGCGAGACCGAGTTCGCGCCTGTCATGAAGCTGCTGGCGACCGCGCCGGCCGTGGTCGGCCAGTTGGTCGCCGATGCCGCGCGTACGGCGGCCTCCCGCGGAGTCGTCGGCGTCGTCGACCTGGAGAACGCCCGGAACACGGAGGTCTGGAGCTCCCGGTACACGGCCGGCATCGACTTCCTCCGGGTCGAGTGCAGCGTCTACCCGGAGAACCTGGACTGGGCGATCGCGCAGGGGCTGCGGTCGGGGGATGCCGTACCGGACACCGGCGGCCTGGTGACGATGGGGCCGTTGAAGGTGATGACGGACGGCTCGCTGAACACACGGACGGCGTACTGCCACGACCCGTATCCGGGGATCGCGGACGACGCCTACGGGCTGCTCGTCGTACCGCCGGAGGTGCTGGTGCCGCTGATGCAGCGCGCCTTCGACCACGGGATCACCAGCGCGATCCATGCGATCGGGGACCACGCGAACCGGCTGGCGCTCGACGCGTTCGAGAAGGTCGGCTGCGCGGGGACGATCGAGCACGCGCAGTTGCTCGCGCCGGAGGACTTCCCTCGGTTTCGCGAGTTGGGGGTGGCGGCGAGCGTGCAGCCGGTGCATGCGCTGGACGATCGCGATGTAGCCGATCGGCACTGGGCCGGGCGGACTGGCCGGGCCTTTGCGTTCGGTGGGTTGCTGGCGGCGGGGGCGGAGTTGCGGTTGGGGTCGGATGCGCCGGTGGCGCCGCTCGATCCGTGGCTGTCGGCGGCGGCCGCCGTGCATCGCTCGGACGACGAGCGGGAGGCGTGGCATCCGGAGCAGGAGATCTCGCTCGGTGCTGCGCTGGATGCCTCGACCCGCGGCGGCCGGACCCCGCGTGCCGGTGGCCCGGCCGACCTCGTCGTACTCGACGCCGACCCGATGCTCGCCCCCGTCGCCGAGCTTCGCGCCTTCCCGGTCCACTCGACCCTGGTGGCAGGCCGGTGGACCTGGCGGTCCTAGAAGCTGTTCGGGCCGAACCGGAAGATCGCGACCACCAGTGCGAGGATCAGCAGGACGGCGTTGATGGCGATCGGCTGCGTCTCCTTGCGGCGGGCGTGCGTGATCGCCGCGCCGACCATCAGGACGGCGAGGCCGGTCGCGGCGAGCGGGACCAGGATCGGGGCGATGTCGAGGACGGCGGGCAGGATCAGGCCGAGCGCGCCGAGCAGCTCGGCGGCGCCGATCAGCTTGACGGTGCCGGCCGAGAAGTCCTCGACCCACTGCAGGTTCGGGTTCGCGAGCAGCTTGCGCCGTTCCTGCGTCAGCTTCATCACGCCGGCGCCCAGGAACACGGCGGCCAGCAGTCCCGCGACGATCCACAGAAAGACGTTCATGTCCCACTCTCAGTCATTGGTTGACGTTTCAACTCAACGCTAGACCCGGATGACTTGAAGCGTCAACTAATGCCGTAAAATGTGGTCATGGACGACGGGGCGCGGTGGCTGGACCAGGACGAGCTGGCGAGCTGGATGGCGTTCGCCGCCCTCATGTTCAAGCTCCCTGGCGCCCTCGACTTCCAGCTCCAGCGTGACTCCGGGCTGAGCCATTTCGAGTACCTGGTGCTCGCCGGGCTGTCGGAGTCGCCCGGGCGGTCGCGGCGGATGAGTGACCTGGCCGGCTTCGCGAACGGCTCGCTCTCGCGGCTGTCCCATGTCGTCAAGCGCCTCGAGCAGCGCGGCTTCGTCGAGCGTCGCCCTGCCGAGGATGACGGCCGCATCACCGTCGCGACCATCACCGACGCCGGGTACGACGTCCTCGTGGCCGCCGCGCCTGGTCACGTGGCGACCGTCCGCGAGCTCGTCATCGACGCCCTGACTCCGGACCAGCTCGGCCAGCTGAAGACCATCGCCGACCAGATCCTCGCGAAGGTCGATCCGGGAAAATCCTGCTGAACTGCTTGCGGCTTAGCGAACGGTCGTGCTTTTCTATTGCTGTGGGAAAGGGTGAGCAGACGCGGGCTGCGGTGCTGGACGAGGCTGCGCGGGTGGTGAGCGCGGCCGGGTTGAGCGGTCTCACCATCGGCCTGCTGGCCGACCGCATGCAGCTGTCGAAGAGCGGTCTGTTCGCGCACTTCCGCTCCAAGGAGCAGCTTCAGGTCGCGGTGGTCGAGCGCGCCGCCGAGCTGTTCGCCGAGCGCGTCGTCCGCCCCGCTCTCCAGGCGCCGCGCGGCGAGCCGCGGCTGCGTGAGCTCTTCGACCGCAAGCTCCGCTGGGACAACGGCGACCTCGCCCTGCCCGGCGGCTGTTTCTTCGCCAGCGTTTCCGCCGAGCTCGACGACGCGCCGCCGAGCCCGGTCCGCGACCGCGTCGTGAGCGCCGAGCGCGACTACGGCGACCTGCTCGCCAACGTGTTCCGGACCGGCATCAGCGAAGGCCACTTCCGCCCCGACGCCGACCCCGACCAGTACGCCTTCGACATCCGCGGCGTCCTGCTCTCCTACCACCACGCCAGCCGGCTGCTGGCCGACCCCAAGGCCGAGGATCGAGCACGCACCGCCTTCGAGGCGCTCGTCCGGGCGGCTCGCCTCTGACCCTTACCTGACGATCTGGAGTAGTCGACGTGGCGGCAAAGAAAAGCACGAACGTTCGATTCTTTAGAATCGGCTTCGGCCTGTTCGAGCGGGTCGCGCCGGGTGTCGGCACCGGCTTGCTCAACCGGCTCTGGTTCCGCGTTCCCGCCGTACCGGAGCAGGCCCGGCGTCCGCGCGGTGAGCTTCCGGGCGCGACCCCGTTCGAGGTCGAGGGGATCCGCGGGCAGTCGTACGGCGAGGGGCCGACGGTCTACCTCGTCCACGGGTGGGGTGGTTGGGGGTTGCAGCTAGGCGCCCACATCAAGCCGCTCGTCGACGCGGGCTTCCGGGTGGTCACGTACGACGCACCGAGCCACGGCGACTCGGCTCCGGGCCGCGAGGGCAAGGGCTCCTCCACCCTCCTCGAGCTGGCCGACGCGCTGAAGACAGTGGTTGCCGCGCAAGGTCCGGCGTACGGCGTGGTCGCGCACTCGCTGGGCGCACCCGCAACCGCGTTGGCGATGCGCGACGGGCTCGACGTCGACCGCCTGGTCTTCATCGCCACGGCCACTGACTTCACCGACTGGCTCGACCAACTCCAGGCGGCCCTCGGCTTCGGGCCGCGGATCCGGGCCGGGTTCCTCCGGCGCTTCGAGGCGCGCTTCGGCCCGATGGACTCCTTCCGGATGGACGCGGTCATCCCGGCCATCGCGGAGCGGCGCGCGCTGCCGCTGCTCTTGCTCGTCCACGATCGCTCCGACCCGGAGACGCCGTACCAGGGCAGTGTCGACGTCACCGGCCACTGGCCCGGCGCTCGCCTGGAGACGAGCGACGGCCTGGGCCATCGCCGGGTCCTGCGTGACCCCGACCTGGTGAAGAAGGCGGTCGAGTTTCTCGCGGAGCGAGCGCCGGCCGACCGGCGATCCGGCCGGCAGGAGAGAATGCGGGGGTGATCTTCGAGACCTCCAGCCGGTTGCCGGACTTTCCCTGGGACAAGCTCGCGCCGTACAAGCAGAAGGCGGCCGCGCATCCCGACGGGATCGTCGACCTGTCCATCGGCAGCCCGGTGGACCCGGTGCCGGACCTGATCCAGCAGGCGCTCGCGGACGCGGCCGACGCGCCGGCGTACCCGACCACCATCGGTACGTCGACTGTGCGGCAGGCGGCCGTGGACTGGATGGCCCGGCGTCTCGACGTGCCCGGTGTGGATCCGCAGGCCGGTGTGCTGCCCGTGATCGGCACCAAGGAGCTGATCATGCTGCTGCCGACCTTGCTCGGGATCGGCGCCGGCGACACCGTGCTCATCCCGGATCTCGCCTACCCGACGTACGAGGCCGGTGCTGCGCTGGCTCGGGCGACGAGCGTTCCGGTCGCCGACCCGACGACGTACGACGGGCCGGTGCGGATCGCCTACCTCAACTCCCCGCGGAACCCGTCGGGTGAGATCACCTCGCCGGAGGATCTGCGCCGCGCGGTCGAGTGGGCGCGGGCGAACGACGTACTGCTGGTGAGCGACGAGTGCTACGCCGAGTTCGGGTGGGACGCGCGGCCGGTGTCGGTGCTGCACCCGGACGTGTGCGGGGGCAGCTTCGACAACCTGCTCGCGGTGCACTCGCTGTCGAAGCGGTCCAACCTCGCCGGGTACCGCGGCGGCTTCGTGGCCGGTGACGAGACGGTCGTCGCCGAGTTGCTTGCCGTGCGCAAGCACGCCGGCCTGATGGTGCCGTCGCCCATCCAGGCGGCGATGGCGGCCGGCTTCGCGGACGACGCCCACGTCGACGCGCAGCGGGAGCGGTACCTGCGGCGCCGCGCCGTACTGCGTGATGCCCTGACCGACGCCGGCTGGGTCATCACCCTGTCCAACGGCGGTCTGTACCTGTGGGCCGAGCATCCGGAGCACGACTCCTACGGCTCGGTCGGCGCGCTCGCGGAGCGCGGCATCCTGGTCGCCCCGGGCGCCTTCTACGGTACGGCGGGGGAGCGGCACGTCCGCGTGGCCCTCACCGGCACCGACGAGCGTATCGACGCCGCGGTGAAAAGATTGCAGGAATAACAGAACTTCCGCGTCCTGTGTGACGTCTTCCTCTTTGGCTGCATCTTTAGTGGGTAAGTTGCGGTTGGGGAGAGGGGCGATCACATGACGTGGCGGGTCTTTGGGGTGGGTTTGGCTGCGGTGCTGCTCGCGGCAGGCTTGCACGCGCCCAGTGCTTCGGCGGTCGACGAGCCGACGCCGACGCCGTCGGTGGCATCGGAAACGCCACCGCCGGAGGCTGTCGAGGAGCCCACGCCGACGCCCACTGCACCGGCGACCCCAACGCCCACGCCGACGCCGACGCCGACTCCCACCCCGACGCGGACCGCGGCTGCCGCGGAGTGGGAGATCACGCTGGACCCGGTGGCCGCGTCCTGGGAGGACCGGCCGACGGTGTTCACCGGCAAGATCAACCAGCCGATCACCGGGTCGTACATCACGCTGTGGCAGCGGGTCCCCGGCGCCTGGGTGCTGCGGGCATCGACCCGGACCACGACCGGCGGCGTCTACAAGTTCAGCTACGTCTCGGCCACGCCGGGCACCTGGGCGTTCCGGACCATGATCGGCGTCAAGGCCGAGACCGCGCTCGCGATCTCGCCGTACCAGTCCTCGAACATCCAGGACCGCAAGATCGTGCTGAACACGCCGGCGCCGTGGTACGCGACGCTGACCGGCGTCTCGGTGACCGGCCGGATGACCCCGGCCGAGCCGGGCAAGGAGCTCGCGCTGCAGGACTACCTCGGCAGTGGCAAGTGGCGGCTGCTCGCGATCGGCACGATGGACTCCAAGGGCGGCTTCCGCCTGCGCGTGCCGGACGACGTCCCGGCCACCCGGACCGTCCGCGTGGTGACGCGTTGGGTGACCCAGCCACAGATGGAGTACTCCGGCCTGGCCACGGTCGTCGTCAAGGCGGCCCTGAATCCCAAGGTGTACGCCGTCTCGGCCTCGATGGTGCCGTACACGTACCGCGCCGGCTGCCCGGTCACGCCGTCGTCGCTGCGGCTGATCCAGCTCAACTACTGGGGTTTCGACGGCAAGGTGCACCGCGGTGAGCTGATCGTCCGGGACGCCGCCGTGCAGAAGATGATCACGGTCTGGACCTCGACGTTCGCGTCCAAGTTCCCGATCCGGCAGATGCGCCGGGTGGACCGGTTCGGCGGCAGCGACATCAAGTCGATGGCCGCGGACAACACGTCGGTCTTCAACTGCCGCCGGGTCACCGGCAACCCGTACGCCCTGTCGCCGCACTCGTACGGCTGGGCCATCGACATCAACACCGTCGAGAACCCGTACCTGGCCGCCAACGGCGTCTGGTACCCGTCGAACGGTCTCGCCTACCGCAACCGCTCCGTCGTCCGCCCCGGCATGCTCTTCGCCAGCAGTACGGCGACCAAGGCGTTGATCAACCAGGGTTACTTCTGGGGCGCCTACTGGAGCAAGCCCGACTACCAGCACTTCCAGCCGAGATGAGAGCAGTCGCTGCTGCGACGGTCCTCTCGGTGCTGCTGGTGGGGTGCAGCGCCGAGGAGAGTCCGCAAGCTGCTCCCATAACCCCGTCCATCCCCGAGACAGTGGGCGGGACCGTGCCGGTGCCCACCAACACGCTGAGCACGGTCAAGCCAACGGACGCCGCTGTGCCGCCTGAGTTGCCGGAGGAGGCGACGGCTCCACCACCGGCAACCGCCGGGCCACTCACTGCGCGCAACCTGCCGGCACCCGACAAGCTGGGTGCGGGCTGGAAGACGTACGTCGACCCGGGCGGTGCAGAGGTCGGCTTCCTGGGCAACGACACGTGGACCCGACGACGTGAGCCGCACCAGGCGGCGTACGAGGCGTTGCCGGTCGGGTGCACCGGTCAGTTGCCTTCCGGCTCGTTGCCGGTCCCGCAGTACGCACTGCAAGGCGCCTACCGCACAACAGATGGAAAGCCGGGCACTGCGCTCCTCCTGCGCTTCACGGCCGCCGACAAGGCCACGGCGTACCGCACTGGGTATCAAGCACGCATGGCAGCCTGCGGCGAGGGCGGCGACCTCAGCGTGAAGCAGCTGTGGTCGGAGGACACCGCAGCAGCCGGAGTACGGCGCTACGGAGGCGACGAGGCCGAGCAGTACGTCGACGTATCCGTGGTGCAGGGCTCCACGGTGGCCCTGCTCGCCGCCGCGTCCGCCGAGCCTGACACGCAGTCGGACTGGGCGCACGGCGTTGCCCGGGCGCTGCAAGCCGTGATCGACGTCCCGTAACAGAAGTTTATTACCTTTCAGTATTTCTTGTCCTACACTCCCGTTATGGGTGACTTCGACCGCTATGCCCGCCGCACCGCGGACCTCGACGCGCCGTACGCGGTGGTCGACCTGGCCGCGTTCCGGCGGAACGCGGACGACCTTGTCCGCCGCGCCGCGGGGACACCGATCCGGATCGCGTCCAAGTCGGTCCGCTGCCGCGCGCTGATCGCCGCGGCGCTGGAGCGGCCCGGGTTCCGCGGCGTGATGAGCTACTCCCTGCCTGAAGCGCTCTGGCTGGCCGGCAACGGCGTCGACGACATCCTGCTCGGCTATCCGACCACCCACCGGACCGCGTTGCGCTCGCTGGCCGAGGACCCCGAGGCGGCTTCGAGGATCACGCTGATGATCGATTCGCCCGAGCACCTGGCGTTCATCAAGTCGGTGACCGCCCGCGGCGCCCGGATCCAGGTCTGCCTCGACGTGGACGCGTCACTGCGCATCCTCGGGCAGCATCTCGGCGTCCGTCGTTCCCCGCTCCGGACTCCGGCGGACGTCGCCGACCTCGCCCGCAAGGTGGTCGCCGACGACGCCTTCGAGCTGGTCGGGGTGATGTTCTACGAGGCGCAGATCGCTGGTCTGCCGGACACCTCGCCGGCCGTCCGCTGGGTCAAACGCCGCTCGGCCGCCGAGCTGGCCGACCGCCGCGGCGCCGTGGTCGATGCGCTCAAGCAGTTCGCCCCGTTGCGGCTCGTCAACAGCGGTGGCACCGGCAGCCTCGAGGTCAGCAGCGCCGATCCGGTCGTCACCGAGGTCACCGCCGGCTCCGGCCTCTACGGCCCGACCCTCTTCGACAAGTACGACGTCTTCCAGCCGGCGCCCGCGGTCTTCTTCGCCCTGGACGTCGTACGGCGGCCGGCGCCGCGGATCGCCACGCTCTTCGGCGGCGGCTATGTGGCGTCCGGTCCGGCGAAGAAGTCACGGCTGCCGTTGCCGAGCTGGCCGACCGGGCTGAAGCTGCTCGGCACGGAAGGAGCCGGCGAAGTGCAGACTCCGGTCCAGGGGGCCTCCGCCGACACGCTGCGGCTGGGGGACCGGGTGTGGATGCGCTACGCGAAGGCGGGCGAGATGCTGGAGCGGTTCGATGTCGTGCACGCGATCGACGGCGAGGAGCTGACCGCGCTCGCGACGTACCGGGGCGAGGGGAAGAACTTCGGATGAGCACCTGGCGGAACTGGGCCGGCACCGAGTCGGCGACCGGTGTGGAGCTGCTCCGCCCGGCCTCGGCCGACGAGCTCGCGGCCGCGGTCAAGGCCGCCGCCGAGCGAGGCAAGAAGCTGAAGGCGGTCGGCTCCGGCCACTCGTTCACCGGGTGCTCGGTGCCCGAGCAGGTGATGATCCGCCTCGACGGGCTGTCCTCGATCACCAACGCCGACAAGGCGTCCGGCCGCGTCACGGTCGGCGCCGGCACCGGCCTGCGCAAGCTCAACGCCGGGCTGGCCGCCTTCGACCTGGCGATGGCGAACCTCGGCGACATCGACAAGCAGACCATCTCCGGAGCGATCTCCACCGGCACGCACGGCACCGGCGCGCGACTCGGCGGCCTCGCGACCCAGGTCGTCGGGCTCGAGCTGGTGACCGCTGACGGCTCGGTGCTGCACTGTTCCGCCGAGGAGAACCCGGACGTCTTCGCCGCGGCCCGGATCTCCGTCGGCGCGCTCGGCGTGATCACCTCGCTGACACTGCAGTGCGTGCCGGCGTTCCTGCTGCGGGCGCAGGAGATGCCGCTGCCGCTGCCCGAGGTGCTGGACGGCTTCGACGAGCTTGCCGACGGCAACGATCACTTCGAGTTCTACTGGTTCCCGCACACCGGCATCGCGCTGACCAAACGCAACAACCGGGTCGCCGCCGGCGTCGGCGCCTCCCCGGTCGGCCGGATCCGCGGCTGGGTCGACGACGAACTGCTGTCCAACAAGGTGTTCGAGCTGACCAACCGGCTGGCGACCCGCCGGCCCGGGCTGGTGCCGCGGATCAACCGGGTCGCGTCCCGCGCGCTGTCGGCCCGGGAGTACGTCGACGCGTCGTACAAGGTGTTCTGCTCCGAACGCAACGTGGTGTTCCGCGAGTCCGAGTACGCCGTACCGCGAGAGCACGTGGTCGAGGTCATCCGTCGGCTCCGGGCCTGGATCGACGCCTCGGGAACGCATTACCCGTTCCCGATCGAGGTCCGGGTGGCCGCGGCGGACGACATCTGGCTGTCGACGGCCAACGGGCGCGACACCGCCTACATCGCGATCCACCAGTACCACCGGCTCGAGCACGCCGAGTACTTCCGCGCCTTCGAGCGGATCGTCGCCGACTACGACGGCCGGCCGCACTGGGGCAAGTTGCACACTCTGACCGCGGACGACCTGCGCGCTCGGTATCCACGGTTCGACGACTTCCTCGCCGTACGGGACCGTCTGGACCCCGACCGTGCCTTTTCGAACCCTTACACCCGGCAGGTCTTCGGCTAGCCTGCGGGGATGACCGGTGTGGAGAAACTGGACGCAGTAGCCGAGGACTGGCAGAAGGCGCTGGCGATCGTCGCGCACCCGGACGACCTGGAGTTCGGGTCGGCGGCCGCGGTCGCCCGGTGGACCAGGCAGGGCAAGGAGGTCGTCTACTGCCTGCTCACCTCGGGTGAGGCCGGCATCGACGGCGTCGCGCCGGACGAGTGCGGACCGCTGCGCGAGGCCGAGCAGATCGAGTCGGCGCGGATCGTCGGAGTGACCGCGGTCGAGTTCCTCGGCCAGCCGGACGGCACGATCGAGTACGGCGTCGCGCTCCGTCGCGTGATCACGTCCGTGATCCGGCGGCACCAGCCGGAGATCGTGCTCACCAACAACTTCCGTGCCACCTGGGACGGCGACGTGCTGCTGAACCAGGCCGACCACATCAACACCGGTCGCGCCACCCTCGACGCGGTCCGGGACGCGGCCAACCGGTGGATCTTCCCGGACGCGGGGGAGAAGTGGAACGGCGTACGGCAGGTCTGGGCCTCCGGCTCACCCACCGGCCGGCACGCCGTGGACACCACCGAGACCTTCGACCTCGGCGTCGAGTCGCTGCGCGCCCACAAGGCCTACATCGAAGGGCTCGGCTACGACTTCGACCCGACTGAGTTCCTCGAAGGCATCTCCCGGACGACCGGCACCCGCCTCGGCACCAAGTACGCGGCCCCCTTCGAGGTCTTCACGCCCTGATCATTCCTTGGGGAGCTCCAGGGCCGCGTTCAAGTGCGGTGGATTGGGAGACGGCCGGCGCGGCTCGCGGTCTCCCGCCGCACCGCCGGGCGGGTCCTGTGGGGTGTGCCAGGACCGGACGAGGACCCGGCCCTTGCGAGACAGCCGGTGCAGGTCGATCTGCTGGACCTGGCTGGCCGGGATGCCGAGCTGGGCGAGGCTGCGGTTCGCCATGCTGCAGGCGGCGTCGTGCTTGCGCGGCGACAGCTTGTGCTGCAGCACGACCGCGATCGTCCCGTCGGGCAGGTCCTCGACCCGCTGGAAGCGCATGCCCTTGTCGAGCGTGTGCGACTTGAGCGCAAGGTCGATGTAGTCGGTGTCGGACAGTCGTCGGTCGGTCTTCGCGCGGGCAACCACTTCATACCGGGCCATGCCTCGATCATCCGTCGCGCACAGCAGGTTTTCCAGGAGGTCCGGTTGGCAGCTACCTGCCCGCATCCAGCCACTTCTGGTGGGCTCACCCGGAAACCCGTGGGCTTGAACAGTAAATAGCCTGTTCAAGCCCACCACTGGCCGCGCCATCCCTCCAGACTTGGCGGCAATCACAACCCGAGCCGGGCGGGCGCCCGGCGTGCGGTGTGGGGGCGGTGGGTTACAGCTGAAGGATTCGGTAGGCCTCGGCGAGCACGGCCGGCGACGCGAGCGACTGCCAGCGCGGGACCTGGTCCTGAAGGAACGGACGGAGCTTGGGCTCCAGGGCCGGGGCGTGGTCGAGAACGTCGAGCTCGTTGACGATCGTGAGGTCGATGAAGTCGCGGAGGTCGGCACCGGACAGCTCCTCGGAGGTGCCGGTGAAGCGGTCCGTGACCGTGCGGTGCTCGGCCAGGTCGCGCCAGGTGGTCTCGCGTTCGCAGGAGCCGTAGCGGTAGACGATCAGCTCGGCCTCGGGCCCGATGACGGCTTCCAGGACGGACCGTTCCTGCTGCCAGTCGAACAAGTGGGTCGGGAACCCATCGGTTCCGTACGCCGCGTGCGCGAGGCCGGCCAGCACCAGGGTGTCGGACGCGCCGAGGGTGGTGAGGCGCTTGGCGACGCGGTGCAGGTGGACGTACAGGCTGCCGCCCGCGTGTTCGAGCTCGTCGGCGCCGCGCACCAGCAACAGCGATCCCATGTCCTGAAAAGCGCTCATCTGACCCCTTCATCCGGAGTGGCCAGGGCCCCGCAGGGACGGCCCAGGCAATCACGGTAAGGCTTCGCTCACCCCCTCGCCCAGAGATCCGGCGCGGCGGCTTCGTCACATTGTCTTTTCGGGTCCGGCGTGCGGGTGCCGCTGCCGCATACGTCGGCTGTGGGTGCGGGTAGCTGACGTTTGGTGCTTTCCGCCCTCGTGCGGGAGGTGCGCACGGAAGCTCGCAGTGCCGGGTGGAAAGCACCAAACGTCAGCCGTTGTGGAACAGGCCGCGCCTCTGGCTGAGGCGAGTGCCGGGGGTCAGTCCAGGTCGGCGAGGGCCTTGCGGGCGGCTTCGAGCTCGGCTTCGAGGGCGGCCACCTTGGCGGCCTGCTGCTCGCGGGCGGCTTCGATGACCTCGTCGATCGGGGTGGAGAGGTCCTCGTGGAGCTCCTTGGCGGCGCGGGAGACCGCGGCGGCCGCGACGGCCAGGTTGCGGGCCAGGTAGGTGCTGCCCTGCTTGAGCTCGGCGTGCCACTCGCCGTCGGCCGTGCCGGTGACGGTCAGCGTCAGCTCGAGGGTCTTGGTCTTCTTGCCGGCCGCCTTCTTCGCCGGAGCCTTCTTCGGCTTCTCCTCGGCCACGACAGCCTCCGGAGCCGGCGTAGGGTCGGCAGCCGGGGTCACGGTGTCGGGAGTGTCGGCGACGTCAGCCGGTGCTTCTGCTGCCAGAGTGTCTACAGTCATCGTTGCGGCGATCTCCTTCGGAACATCGCCCGCCGTGAGCGGGCTGGCGCTGAGCGTCTATTAGAACATACGTTCGAAGCCCGGCGCCAATCCGCCTCACACCGCGACAAACCTCAGGCCTGCGACTCCGACCGGTCGCCCGACCACTCGAGGTGGAAGGTGCCCTCGCGGTCCGTCCGCCGGTAGGTGTGCGCGCCGAACAGGTCACGCAGACCCTGGATCAGCGCGGCCGGCAGCCGCTCCGCCCGCAGGCCGTCGTAGTACGACAGCGCGGCCGAGAAACCAGGCGCCGGCACGCCGACGGTAGCGGCAGTGGCGACGACCCGGCGCCAAGCCTCCTGCCCGCTCGAAATCGCGTCCTTGAAGTAGTCGTCGACGAGCAGCGACGGCAGGTCGGCGTCCCGGTCGTACGCCTCCTTGATGCGGTCCAGGAAGCGCGCCCGGATGATGCACCCGCCGCGCCAGATCGTCGCCATCGCACCGAGGTCGATGTCCCACTCGTACTGCTCGCTCGCCGCCCGGATCGCGTCGAACCCCTGCGCGTAGGCGACCAGCTTGGACGCGTACAGCGCGTGCCGCACGTCGTCGATGAACGCGTCCCGGTCCACGTCCGCCTTCGTCTCGGCCGGCCCCGGCAGCGCGCCGGCGGCGGCCGAGCGCCGTACGACGTCGCCCGACAGCGACCGGGCGAACACGGCCTCGGCCATCCCGCTCACCGGGATGCCCAGATCGAGCGCAGACTGCACGGTCCACCGACCGGTGCCCTTCTGCTCCGCCTGGTCCAGTACGACGTCCACGAACGCGCCGCCCGTGGTCGGGTCGGTCTGGCTGAGCACCTCGGCGGTGATCTCGATCAGGAACGACTCGAGGTCGCCGGTGTTCCACTCCCGGAACACGTCGGCGAGCTCGGCCGGCGAGAGGCCCAGGACGTGCCGGAGCAGGTCGTAGGCCTCCGCGATCAGCTGCATGTCGGCGTACTCGATGCCGTTGTGCAGCATCTTGACGAAGTGCCCGGCGCCGTCCGGACCGACGTGCACGCAGCACGGCTCGCCGTTCACGTGGGCGGAGATCTTGGTCAGCATCGGCTCGAGCGCGGCGTACGACTCCGGGGAGCCGCCCGGCATGATGCTCGGGCCGTTCAGCGCGCCCTCCTCGCCGCCGGACACGCCGCTGCCGACGAAGTGCAGGCCCTTCTCGCGCAGCGCGGTCTCCCGGCGCCGGGTGTCGGCGAAGTGCGCGTTGCCGGCGTCGACGACGATGTCGCCCTCGTCCAGCAGCGGCACCAGCTCGTCGATGACCGCGTCGGTCGGCTCGCCCGCCTTGACCATGATGATGATCTTGCGCGGCTGCTCCAGGGACTCGACCAGCGCGGGCAGGTCGGCGGCGGGCACGAACTCGCCCTCGTGGCCGAACTCCTTGACAAGGGCGTCGGTCCGGCTCTGCGACCGGTTGTGGACGGCGACGCGGAACCCGTTGCGCGCCAGGTTCCGGGCCAGGTTGCGGCCCATCACCGCGAGGCCGGTGACGGCGATCTGGGCTGGAGCAGAACTCATCGAATCTCCCGCAGGTCAGTGTGGTGTCGGGACCCAGTCTGTCGCGCGCGGCAAGCCCGCGATCCGGCGGGCCCGACCCGTGGGACGGCCAGGCAATTGCGCCCGAGGTCTTCTCAACCACCCGATCGCGATGGTAGACATCTCAGAAATCGATTTCCCACGAAGTCGGAAGGCCGCCCAATGCTCCGTCGTGTCGCCGCGCTCGCCCTCAGCGCATTGCTCGCCCTCCCTGTTCTGACCTCCCCGAGTACGGCGTCAGCCGCCCAGGAAACCGCGCCATCCGGCGGGAACGGCCCGGTCGGCTGGGACGTGTACCGCAGCCTCGACCGCCTGCCCGAGCTCCAGACCGGCGTCCGGACCAAGCAGTTCTCCAGCTTCGGCCGTGACGGCACCAACAACGACGGCTTCGACGGCAAGTACTCCTGCCTGCGGACCACCGCGGAAGGCTGCGTGATCGCCGAGGACGAAGGCCCTGGCGAGGTCGGCACGATCTGGTTCACCCGCGACGACGGCAACGTCACCAAGACCGGCACGATCACGATCGAGCTCGACGGCAAGCGGGTGATCCACACGTCCCTGCAGGACCTGGCCGACGGCAAGCTCGGCGCGCCGTTCGTCTTCCCGCTGGTCGCGAACGCGAAGGAGACCAGCGGCGGCGTCTACGTCCGGGTGCCGATGCCTTACCAGCGGTCGATGCGCATCACGACCCAGAGCAACCCGTACTTCTACCATGTCGGCTACCGCGAGTTCCCCGACGCGAGCGGCATCCGGACCTTCGACCCGGCCGACAAGGCCGAGGACGTCGTCGCCCTGCTGAAGGCGTCCGGCACGAAGGACCCCAAGCCGGCCCAGCCCGGCAACCAGACCAGGTCGACCGCGTTGAATCTTGCCTCCGGCAAACAGATCACGCTGGCCGACACCACAGGGCCGGGTGAGCTCAGCGCGCTCCGGCTCAAGCTGCCCGAGATCACCGGCCTGGACCTGAAGTCGGTCTCCGACGACGGCCGCGCGTTCACCGGCAGCAGCAAGTTCACCGTCAAGATCGACCCGGCCAACACCGGCGTCAAGCTGATCCGCCGGATGGACCTGCGGATCGGCAACCAGCGGGCGAAGGTGCTCGTCGACGGCGTCGAGGCCGGCGAGTGGGCGCCGTTGAAGGCGGAAGGAGCGCAGTGGCACGACCAGGTCGTCGACCTGCCGGCCGCGCTGACCGCGGGCAAGTCGCAGCTCACGGTCACCAACCAGTTCGTCTCGTCCGACCTCGACTTCAACGAGTTCACCTACTGGGCCGACTCGATCGTCGGCGGTACGGCGAAGCGCACCGACACCCTCGACCTCGGCCCGAACCACCTCGCCGAGGAGCAGGCGCACGGCTACGTCATCACCCAGCAGAACTGGAGCGGCACGCACTCCATGGCGTACGCCGCCACCGAGGAGGACGCGGCCCGCGTCAAGCCGTCCGACTCGCTCCTGGCCGGCGTCCGCGTGCAGGTGACGATCGACGGCAAGAGGCGGGTCGACGCCCCGATCGGCGAGTTCTTCGGTTCCGGTCTCGGCGAGAACCCGGTCCGCTCGCTGTTCTTCGCGATGGACCCCGACGGCTGGTACTCGTCCTGGTGGCCGATGCCGTACGCCGCGCGCGCCACGGTCACTCTGGTCAACAAGTCGACGTACCCGCTGACCGGGCAGGCCGAGGCGACGTCGGTGCGGGACGCGCGCAAGGCGGTCGACCTGCTGACCGGGAAGACCGGCTACTTCACCGCGATCTCGCACCGTGGCGAGACCACGCAGGGCAGCGACTGGACGTTCGCGGACGTCAGCGGACGCGGGAAGTTCGTCGGCGTCTCCCAGACGATGGAAGGCTTGCTTGCCGACGGCAACACCCGCGGCTACCTCGAGGGTGACGAGCGGGTGTACGTCGACGGCGAGCGGACGCCGGCGATCCACGGCACCGGGACCGAGGACTACTACGAGTCCGGCTGGTACTTCAACGCCGGCACCTACTCGACGCCGTTCCACGGCAACTCCGCGCACGAGGTCAAGGCCGGGTTCTGCACCTACGAGTGCGACGGCGCGTGGCGCTTGCACATCACCGACTCGATCGGGTTCCAGAACCAGCTGGACTTCAGCATCGAGCACGGCCAGCAGGACGACCACCCGGCGATCTACGGCTCGACCGCGTTCCTCTACACCGCCGCGCAGTTCGGCGCGCGCGAGACCGATCGGATCGACACCGGCTCCGCGCAGAGCCGGCAGCAGCACGGGTACGTCGACACCGCGACGCAGGCAGATCTGACGTCGGTGTACGAAGGTGAGCACGACGACATCGTGCTGACGGACCAGATCCGGTCCACCACGCAGCCGATCAAGTTCACGGTGCAGGTCGACCCGGCCAACCGCGGCGTGACGCTGCGCAGGACGAGCGATCAGAACGTGTCCGGCCAGTCGGCCAAGGTGTTCGTCAACGGCAAGGACGCCGGCACCTGGTTGCAGCCGCTCGGCAACGATCGGCAGCGCTGGCTGGACGACAACTACCAGTTGCCTGCGGCACTCACCTTCGGCCGCACCAAGCTCGACCTCGAGCTCCGGCCGGCCGGGCCGAGCTGGACGGCATCGTCGTACGTCGTCCAGTCCCTGGTCCTCCCGTACGACGACAAGCGGGCACCCGGCCAGGTAGCGGCCGTCACCGCGACCGGGCGGACGAACAACGCGATCGACGTGCGCTGGTCCGACGCGGCAGACGAGAGCGGCATCGCGAAGTACAACGTCTACGGCGCGAAGGCCGGAGGCGCCGAGAAACTGATCGGCACGAGCCCGCTGCCGGGGTTCCTGCACCGGGACCTCGGGCTGCACGAGACCTGGTCGTACCGGGTCGCGGCCGTCGATCTCGCCGGGAACGCCGGGCCGAAGTCGGCAGTCGCCCAGGCGACGACCGGCAATACGTTGCGGGTCGAGGGGGAGTCGATGCTGCCGCCGGTCTCGTCGACCGTGCCGGTGGATCCGCAGGGCAACTGCTGCGGGGTGAGCTGGTCGAACGGCACCCAGGCGTGGATCCACGGAACCAAGGCCGGGGACAAGGTCGTCCTCGGCTTCACCGTCCCGACCACCGGCTCCTACGACCTGTCGACGGTCCTCACCAAGGCCGCCGACTACGGCATCGCAGAGCTCGAGGTGGCGGGAGCCAAGGTGACCTTCGACGGCTACGTGGCGGCCGGAGTCACCACGCAGCAGGTTGACCTGGGGACCGCGCAACTCACCGCAGGCAGCCATCAGCTCACCATCACGCTGACCGGCAAGAACCCAGCCGCGACCGGCTACCTGGTCGGCCTCGACTTCCTCGACCTGGTGCTCAACTCATGATCCGCAAACTGCTCGCCGCAATGGTCGGCCTGGCTGTCCTCACGACGCCGCTGCAGGCCACGGCGTCTCCCGAGCGGGTGCGCATCACGCCGTACGTCGAAGTCGACAAGGTGGTTGCGGCCGGCGCCTTCACGAAGGTCTACGACCCGAGTGTGGGCGAGACCGGGCCCTGGTACTACAACGACCACACTCTGGTGCAGGACCAGGACACCGGAACCTGGCATGTGTTCGCGATCACGCACGCGGAGCCCGCGAACCCGCTTGACGAGAAGAGCTTCGGGCACGCCACCGCGCCGACTCCCAACGGTCCGTGGACCAAGCAGCCGCCGGCGCTGGTCGCCGACCCGGCGGCGGGCGAGAGCCACATCTGGGCGCCGTACGTGCTGTACGACGCCGGGACGTACTACATGTACTACGCCGCCGGCACGCCCGACCACACGGCGTACCGGATGCACCTGGCGACGTCGACCGATCTCGTGCACTGGACCCGAGACGCGGCCAACCCGCTGTTCACCGACGGATTCGACGGGCGCGACCCGATGGTGCGCAAGGTCGGCGACCAGTGGGTGATGTATTACACGGCCAACTCGACGCCGGCCGGCGGAAACCACATCGTTGCCTACCGCACCAGCACCGACCTCCGGCACTGGAGCGAGCGCCGGACGGCGTTCCAGCACCCGGCGACCGGGACCTTCGGTGGCCCGACGGAGTCGCCGTACGTCGTCCAGCGCGGCAGTGACTGGTATCTGTTCGTCTGCTGCGACGGCGGTTACGAGGTCACCAAGGTGTACAAGAGCAAGGACCCGCTGCACTTCACGGTCGATCAGCTGGCCGGGACGATTCCGGCGCACGCGGCCGAGGTCGTCCAGGACGGCAGCGACTGGTACGTCACCGGAGCGGGCTGGGGCAAGGGCGGTCTGTTCGTCGCGCCGCTCGACTTCGCCAAGGTGCAGGTGACCAAGGGCAGCGTGGTGAGTACGGCGCACTACCGGGCGACGATCGAGACGAGTCCACGCGCGGCGCTGACCGGTCTGCAGGTCGACCCGGCCGGTCGCCGTGACTACCGGCCGGTCCTGGACTCGAGCGGCCGCTCGACCGCGCCGTACCTGGCGGTCGGGAACTTCGGCGCCACCGACCTCAGTGGCCCGGCCGCTCGTGTGGATGCGGGCCGCTCGTCGTTGCGGCTGCGCGGCGTCTCCTTCGGAGACGAACCGGTCACGGCGGACTGGTCTTTCGACTTCGGCGCGACCACCTTCGACACCCGCCTCGACTGGACGGTGCACGACGACACGAACGCTTCGGTCTGGGAGGTCGCGCTGAACGTCGACTCGGCGCTGACCGACCAGGGTGACCCCGGCGGGTTCGGGCGTACGGGCGACGTCCCAGGGCTGCCGCGGTGGTCGATGGCGACCGGCGACGGGCTCAGCGTTGTCACGGCGTACCGGCCGGGCTCGGCCTGGTCGGCGGACAACCACTGGTACGACCCGACGAACGGCTCGGTCGCCTGGCAACCGCTCTGGCAGCCGGGCGGACGGCCGCTCCCACCAGGCTCGTACGACGGTGGCCAGTGGCGTCTCGGGTTCTCCGGCACGGAACGGGACGTCGCCTTCGCCGAAACCCTGGCCGCTAGTCTCGATGGGTGACCACACTCAGGCTTGACCCCCGCACTACCGCACTGGTTCTGATCGACCTGATGCCGCGGATCGTGGCGCTGGACACGGCGCCGCTGAGCGGACCTGAGGTGCTCGAGCGATGCGTTGCGCTGGCGAAGGCGACCCGGTCCGTGGGCGGGTTGGTCGTGAACGTGCGGGTGGAACGGCCTGGGGTCGAGGTGCAGCCGGCCGGCAGCGGGTTCGCGCCCGGCGCGACTCCGGAGCCGGGTGATCTGGAGATCGTGAAGCGGACGATCGGCGCGTTCGGCCGGACCGGGCTGGACCACGAGTTGCAGACCCGCGGGATCGAGACGGTCGCGCTGGCCGGGATCGCGACCAACTTCGGCGTCGAGTCGACCGGGCGGGCCGCCGACGACCTGGGCTACGACACGATCTACATCTCGGACGCGATGACCGGGCTGGACGGCCGGGCCCACGAGTTCGCGGTGTCGACGATCTTCCCCCGGCTCGGCATCACCTGCTCCGGCACCGAGTACGTCGCCGCCCTCAGCCCGACCTCCTGAGTTTTGTCACCTGCCCGCTCGGGCACTGGGCGGGCATGCTCCCCACTGCGACGTTTCCGGACGCCGCCATGGCGATCCGCGACGTACTGCTGCCGATGGTTGCGCAAGGCGCGATCCTGCGTCGCCGGGCGGCCTCCAGGACAGCCGAACTGCTGCACGCCGACGACCACGCACTCCGCCGGGTCCGAGCGTTGCGGCACAAGTACGGCGAGGGGCCGCTGCTGATCCGCCTCCCGGGCCGGACCATCGCGCTCGTCCTGGACCCCGGCCACGTCCACCGCATCCTGCACGAGACGCCCGAACCGTTCTCCGCGGCAACCAGCGCCAAGGTCGGCGCGCTGAACCACTTCCAGCCGCACGGCGTCCTCGCCACCGACCCGCCGCTGCGCGCACCGCGCCGCGAGCTGAACGAGGAAGCGCTCGACACGCACCAGCCTGTTCACCGCCACGCCGAGTCGATGACCGCCGCCATCACCGGGGAGCTCCACCTCGAAGGCACCTTCGGCTGGACCGACTTCCGGGCGGTCTGGTCACGGATCGTCCGCCGGATCGTGCTCGGCGACGAGGCTCGCGACGACACCGAGCTCACCGACCTGCTCGACGTACTGCGGTCGAACGCCAACTGGGCCGCGGTGCATCCACGCAACCGGAATGCGCGCGAGAGGTTCGACCAGAAGCTCGCGGAGTACGTCGAGCACGCCGCTCCGGGCAGTCTCGTCGATGCGCTGATGCTGGGCTCGATCAAGCGGGACAGCCGGACCGTCGAGACCGGGGGAGGGCTCGATCCGGCCGGTCAGGTGCCGCACTGGTTGTTCGCGTTCGACGCCGCGGGCATTGCGCTCTGGCGACTGCTCGCCGTACTCGCGACCCGGCCTGACGTCGCCGAGCAGGTCGCCAAGGACGACTCACCGCTGCGGGCGTACGCGGGCGGCGCCGTTCTGGAGTCACTGCGGTTGTGGCCGACGACTCTCGTCGTACTGCGCGAAGGCCGGACCGAGACCTTCTGGGACGCCGGCACGGCGCCGGCCGGGACCGAGTTCGCGATCGTCACCTCGGTCTTCCACCGCGACGACGAGGCGCTCGACTTCGCCAACGACTTCATCCCCGAGATCTGGCTGGATGGCCGCTCGGACGGGTCGTGGCCGCTGATCCCCTTCAGCGAAGGCCCGGCAGTCTGCCCCGGCAGGAACGTCGTACTGCTGACCATCAGCACGGCGGCCCACCACCTCACCTCCCACTACGACCTCGACCTGGACCCCCACACCCGAGCCAAACTCACCCGTGGCCCGCTGCCGGCCACGTTCGACCACACCGCACCCCGCATGGGCTTCTGGAGGAAGTGATGAAGGCCAGACCGGCCGAGGTCGGCGACCTGCGACTGGCGACGATCGTCGTCAACGCCCTGGACATGGACCGAGCCGCCGACTTCTGGTCCCGAACGCTCGGCTACGACCGCCCGGACCGGATCGGCGGCACCGACCAGTTCGCCAAACTCACCGACCCCGCCGGCACCGGCCCCGCCGTGCTCATCCAGCGCACCGGCCACATCCCGTCCGATCCGGCGCCGGTCCACATCGACCTCTACACCACCAAGCGCGACGAACACATCGACCGCATCGTCGCCCTCGGCGCGACCCGCGTCGACGACTGGACCTACCCCGACGAACACGGCTTCATCGTCCTCCGCGACCCCGAGGGGAACGAGTTCTGCGTCATCCAGGTCGACGACTAGGCGAACAGTGCGGCGTTCGAGTGGGTCCAGTCCTGGAGGGTGCGGGGGGTGTGGCCGGTGACCTGGGTGACGGTGTCGTTCACCGTGGTTTCGTCGATGAGGCCGTCGGCGAAGAAGGCCTCGATCGCGTTGGCGTAGGGCGCGGGCATGGTGGACTGGAGTTCGGCGTGGGTCTCCGCACGGCTCATCGGGTACGGCGTCAGCGGCCGGCCGAGCGCCTCGCCGAGGATCTGCACCTGCTCCGGTGGGGTGAGGGCGACCGGGCCGGTCAGCCGGTGAATGGCGCCGGCGTGGTCTTCGGTGAAGGCGCGGACCGCGACGTCGGCGATGTCGAGGGGGTGGATCGTGGAGATCGGGACCTCGGGGAACTGCACGCGGACCACGTCACCCACGCGCAGCTGGTCCAGCCAGCGCAGGGTGTTGGACATGAAGGAGTTCGGCCGGAGGAAGGTCCACTCGAGCCCGGATGCCTCCACCGCCTCCTCGGCCGCGTGGTGGTACGCCGCGATCGCGTTCGAGGTGTCCGCGCTGTCCAGCGAGCTGCTCGACAACAGGACGACCTTGCGAACACCCGCGCGGACGGCGTTGTCCAGCAACTCCTCGACCCGGTCGTAACCGCTCAGCAGGAAGATGCCCGACACACCGTCGAGCCCGTCGACGAACGTGTCCGGCTGGTTCAGATCGCCGTACACCGGCTCGATCCCCGCCGGCAGGGCGACCTCCTTGCGCACCAGCGCGCGCCCCGGCAGCCCCGCGGCAACCAACGCCTGCACCACCGCGCCGCCCGCGTTGCCGGTCGCACCTGTCACCAGAACGGTCATGCCAGCTCATTTCTGTAGGCCCGCACGGCTGCCTGGAGCTCCGTGCGCGGGTCGTCCCGATGGTAGATGCGTTCGTCGGGCTCGATGTTGTCGAGGAAGGTCTGGTACATGACGGCGTAGATGAGGTGGTTCAGGACCGTCATCGGCCGGAGGGCGCGCGGGGGATCGGCGTCGCGCAGCCGGCTCTTCCAGGTGGCGGACCAGACGTCGAGAGCGTGGTCGCGCTTGGAGTCCGGCAGCCAGTCGAGCAGGCGCAGGATGTCGGTCGCGGGGTGGCCGACGAAGGTGTCGGCCCAGTCCACGATCGCTCGTGCAGTGCCGTCCGAGCGCCAGTTGCCGGGGTGGAAGTCGCCGTGCACCAACGTGATCGGGAGTCCCGCCGTCTGCAGGTCGGCGATCAGCCCGGGCAGTTGGGTAAGCAGATGCTCGACATCCGCGCGGTCGGTCGCGGGCAGCTCGACAACCTCGAGGAGACGCGTGACCTGACCAGCCAGGCTGTCCGGAAGCATTCGCGGGGCTCGCACTGCGTCGAGCTCGCCGGCGAGTTGCGCTTGTACGGCGACCCACCGGCTCACCACGTTCTCGACGGTGGCCGGGTCGGGCTCCCAGCAGTCGACGCCCGGGGCGTGGGCGAGCAGTGACCAGCGGTTGGCCATCGACCGGCCGAGGACGGTCGGCGCTAGCGTCTCGTCGTACCGCTGGACCTGCTCGATGATGTCGGCGTCCACGCTGGCGAACCGGCTCGTCGCCTTGACCCACGCGCCGTCGAACCGCATCAGGCAGGACAGGTTCCACGTCTTCACCTGGACCGGTTCACCGGGCCCGATGATCGACCGCGCCCACGCCACCATCCGCTCCGGCCCGTCCACCTCGGCCCAGGACGCCCGCAGCGGCTGCGGCGCGACGATCGCGTCCCAGCCGTCGTACGGCGTCTCGTCCAGCACACCGGACCGCGGTTCGCCCATCGCCTGCACGTGGTACACGGTCCGCCCGCCGCGACCGACCACGTCCTCGTCCGCATGCACCAGCCGCAGTACGACGGTCCGCACACCGAGCACCTGGTCGAGCCGGCGGGTCACCGCCTCGACCTCCGACCACCAGGCCGGCTCCACCTCGAACGCGGGCAAGCGGCCCACATACCGTGGCCCGACACTCACCAACGCCTCGACACTCTTCACTTCCACTCGCCAAGTCTGACTAAGCGCCGTCCGCCCGTCCCCTGAATTTCAGCCGGTGCCACGTCCGCGGACCCGACTTCAGTACGACGTCCGTCGTGAGCTCGACCGTCATCGCCGGGTCGTCGACCCGGGTTCCGTCGACCGTCACCGCACCCGCGCGAACCAGGCGGCGGAGATCGGAGTTGCTGTTCGCCGGCCGCGCAGCCTGCAACAGCTCGAGAACGGTCGGCGTCGACGCCTCGACCAGCACCTCCGGGAGGTCTGTCGGCTGACGGCCTTCCGAGAACGTCCGCGTGAACGCCTCGATCTCGGCCCGCGCCGCGCTGGCGCCGTGGTACCGGGTGACCACAGCCGCGGCCAGCCGGAGCTTGGCGTCGCGCGCCGCCGGTCCACCGACGGCCGCGGCCGCGCCGAGGCCGGCGACGGTGTCGAGCGGAAGCTCGGTGTAGACGTGCGCGTAGCTCTCCACCAGCGAGTCCGGGATGCTCATCAGCTTGCCGAACTTGTCCCGCGGGCTGTCGGTGAGCGCGATGTAGTTGTTCAGCGACTTCGACTGCTTCGCCCGGCCGTCGATCCCCGGCGTGATCGTCGTCGTGATCACCACCTGCGGCGGCGCGCCGAGGCGTTGCTGGAAGTGCCGGCCGAGCTGCTCGTTGAACAGCTGGTCGGAGCCCACGATGGTGAGGTCGCTGCGCATCGCGAAGCTGTCGTACCCCTGCAGCACCGGGTACACCAGTTCGTGCACCGCGATCTCTCGCCCGGCCGCGACCCGCTCGCGGAACATGTCCCGGGCCATCAGCTGCGCCTGGGTGACCTGGCCGAACAGGCTCAACAGCTCCGCGACGCGCATCCCGTCGTACCACTCGGAGTTCCGCCGGATCTCCAGCACCTCGGGGTCGGTGCGAAGCACGACCGACACCTGCTCGAGGAACGACTGGGCGTTCGCCTCGATCTGCGCCGGGGTCAGCATCGGACGGGTTTCGGAGCGGCCGGTCGGGTCGCCGACCCGGGTGGTCAGGTCGCCGAGCAGGAAGATGACCTGGTGGCCGAGGTCCTGCAGCTGCCGCATCATCCACAGGTTGACCGCGTGCCCGAGGTGCAGGTCGGGTGCGGTGCAGTCGACGCCGTACTTGATCCGCAGCGGCCGGCCGGACGCCAGCCGTTCGAGCAGCTCGCTCTCGCCGACGATCGTGTCGGTGGTACGGCGTAGTCGCTCGACCACCACCTGAGGTTCGGTCATGGGATTCCTCTCGCGAAAGGAGGCACCCCGCAGACGCCTCCGGGCAACAAAAAAGACACAGGAACGGGTTCCTGTGCCGGAGGCTCTGGGTGGACCGAGCTGCGGGGACTACCGAAAGCCGGCCCCTCCCAGAGCCGGTCGATACGCCACGCGTCGCTTGATCACGCTCGACAGGGTAGCAAACGGCCGTCGACTAGGCTCCTGGATTGTGACGGAGGAGCGCGTTGTGCTGCTGGACGAGGCCGGCCGGGCGATCGGGACCGAGGCCAAGGCCACGGTCCACCATGCCGCGACCCCGCTGCACCTGGCGTTCTCCAGCTACGTGGTCGACGAGGCCGGCCGCGTCCTGATCACCCAACGGGCGCTGGACAAGCCGACCTGGCCCGGGGTGTGGACCAACAGTTGCTGCGGGCACCCACTTCCGGGTGAGCCGGTGCCGGACGCCGTACGGCGCCGCCTCGTCGACGAGCTCGGGATCGTCGCGGACCGGGTCGACCTGGTGCTGCCGGAGTTCCGCTACCGCGCCGAGATGCCGACCGGCGTGGTCGAGAACGAGCTGTGCCCCGTCTACCGGGTCACCTGGACCGGCGACCCCACGCCGAATCCCGCCGAAGTGGCGGCGTACCGCTGGGCCGCCTGGCCGCTCGACCTCCCCGAGCTGTCCCCGTGGTGCGTCCTCCAACTCACCGAACTCCGCCGCCTCGGCCCCAACCCACTGACCTGGCCCACGGCCGACCTCGCCGACCTCCCGCCGGCCGCGCGCCTATGACAGCTCGCGGAGGAGATCCGGACCTGGCCAGGGGCGGCGGTTGGTCTCGGCCCCGCGGATCAGTTCCACGAGTCTGGCGTTGACTGGCGCGGTTCGGTCGAGGGATTCGGCGAGGCGGACGACTTCGCCGTTCAGGTAGTCGATTTCGGTGGTGCGGCCGGCCTGGAGGTCCTCCCACATCGAGGTGCGGGCGAGTGGGTCGATGGCGAGCATCTTGGCGGCGAGGCGGCGGAACAGGAAGTCCGGCAGCCGGAGGATCGCCGGGAAGCGGTGCATCGGGACCGGAAGGAGCTTGGCCGGTTCGATGCCGGCGGCATCGAGGAGCCCGAGTGTCTCGGCCTGCGCCGCGGCCAGGCAGCGCCGGTAGGAGCGTTGCGACAGCTCGTCCCGCAACGGCAGGTCGGAGAGCGCGTTGATCGGATTGTTCAAGTTCAGCAGGAGTTTCGCCCACTGCACCGGCAGGATGTCGTCGTGCTGCGTGAGCGGCAGCCCGGCCTTGGTGAAGGCTTCCAGGTACGGCGCCAGCCCCGGATGACGCTGGATGTCGAGCGCACCCTCGGTGCCCTGGTGAAAAACGCCGCCACCCCGGTTCAGCACGTTGAACGGGACCATCCCGGTCACCACGACCTGGTCGGTCAACCGCTCCCGCAGCAACTCGCCGTTGCGTACGCCGTTCTGGAAGCTGACGACGATCGCACCAGGCTTGAGCACCTCGGCCAGCTCGGCAGCCGCGCCGTCCGTCGCCGCCGACTTCACCGTCACCAGCACGAGATCCGCCTCAGCGGCCGCGACCGGTGACGTCTCGTACCGAACGTCTGCCGCCGCCACGCGCAGATCCGCCCCGAGGTAATCCGTCAGGCGCAGCCCGTGCGTGGCCAGCTCGTCCGCCAGCCGCTGCCGCCCGACGAACGTCACCGGCGCCCCGGTCGCCGCCAGCCGGCCGCCGACATAGCACCCGATCCCGCCCGCGCCGTACACCACGATCTTCATGAGTCCACATCCAATCGGATCGCACCGCGATCGGGCAGTGCGATGGCCTCGTTGATCTGCCGCTCGAGTCTCCGGCCGGCCGAGGTCAGCCGGACCCGCCCTGCTCGAAGTCATCTAGGTCGTCTTGGCGGGGAGTTCGACGACGAAGCGGGCTCCGCCGCCGGGGCGCTCGGTGACGTTGATGGTGCCGTGGTGCCACTGGACGTGCCGGGCGACGATGGCCAGCCCGAGGCCGACGCCCCGGCTGCGGTTGCTGGTCTCGCCGCGGCCGAAGCGTTCGAAGATCCGGTCCCGGTCGGCGGCGGGAATCCCGGGCCCGGCGTCGTCGACAGTGATCACGACGCCCAGGCCGCCGGCCTCGACCCCGACGCCCTTGCAACCGCCGGCGTGGTCCTCGGCGTTCTCGACCAGGTTGGCGATCACACGTTCCAGCCGGCGCTTGTCCGCCTGCAGCGTCAGGCCCTCGGCCTCCGGCTCGACCGTCGTCACGTCCCGCCCGGCGGCTGCGTTCGCGGCGGCGCGGACGAGATCGGCGATCCGCACGATCTCTCGGCTGCCCCGATCGCCACCGTCGTCCCGGGAGATCTCCAGCAGGTCGATCACCAGCCGCCGGAACCGTTCGAGATCGTCGCCGAGCAGCTCGACCGGCTCGCGTACGGCGCCCGGCAGCTCAGCGCGATGGTTCTGGATCAGCTGCATCGAGTTCAGCATCGTCATCAGCGGCGTCCGCAGCTCATGGCTGACATCCCCGGCGAACCGCGCGTCGGCCGCCACCCGGCGCTCCAGGTCGGCCGCGGTCTGGTTGAACGACCGCGCCAAGCCTCCCAGGTCGCGGTCGTCCTCGACCTCCAGCCGGGCATCCAGCTGGCCGCGCGCGACCGCGTCAGCCACCCGGGTCAGCGCGGCGAGCGGGCGGAGCGCCAGCGTGCTCGCGAGGCGTCCGACCGCGAGACCGATGAGCACGGTGACCATCGCCGCCACGATCAGCGTGAGTTTCAACGTCCGCAGCGTGTTGTCCAGGCTGCTCAGCGGATGCCACTCGAAGAAGACCTCTCCCGGTCCGCGCAGCGGTACGCCGACGGCGAGCACCGGCTGACCACCGACGACGAGGCGGCGTTGCGCCGTACTGCCGTTGCGGACCTCTTCGAGCAGGTCGGCGGGCAGGTCGGACGGCCGTCCGGTCATCGAGTACCACTGGCCGTCGTAGTACACCATCGAGGACGCGGAGTCGGTGGACGGCAGACTGTTCAGCAGGTCGATCACGCTGACGTTCGGCTTGAGTGTCGCGGTGCCGCACTCGACGTGCTCCCGGTCCGGCCGGCAGGGTTGCGGCGGGCCGAACAAGCCGTACTGGAACGCCGCGGCGTTGTCGGCCGTCTGCACCTGCGCCGACGTCTCGCGCTGGTCGGTGAGGTACTCCGAGACCACGGTCCAGGTGACGAGGGCGAGCACCGCGGACAGTCCGAGGGCGAGCAGCCCGTAGGCCAGCATGACCCGGCCGCGCAGGCTGAGCCCGATCCGTTCCCGCCCCCACCGCGCCAGCCGACTCCGCACCGGTCAGCTCACCAGGCGGTAGCCCAGGCCGCGCGCGGTGACCAGGTGCGACGGGCTGGCCGGGTCGTGCTCGATCTTCAGCCGCAGCCGGCGGATGTGCACGTCCACGATCCGGCTGTCACCGAAGTACCCGTAGCCCCACACCTTCGACAGCAGCTGCTCGCGGCTCAGCACCTTGCCCTCGGCGCCGGCGAGCTCGGCGAGCAGCTTGAACTCGGTCCGGGTCAGCGACAGCACGGTGTCGCCGCGGGTCACCTCGTACCCCAGCACGTCGATCCGCAGGTCCCCAACCACGAGCACCTCGGACTGCCGTGCGTTGGCCGGCTCGACCCGGCGCAGCAGCGCCCGGATCCGCGCCGACAGCTCCTTGGCCACCAGCGGCTTCGTCACGTAGTCGTCCGCGCCCGCCTCGAGCCCGGCGACCACGTCGTGGCTGTCGGTCCGCGCGGTCACCATGATCACCGGCACGTCGCTGGCCCGGCGGATCTCGCGGCAGACCGAGAACCCGTCGCGGTCGGGCAGCATCAGGTCCAGCAGCACCACGTCCGGCGGCTCCCGGCGCAGTGCGGCCATCGCGTCGTACCCGTTGGCGGCCTCGGCGATCTGGTAGCCCTCGTCCTCCAGGGCCAGCCGCAGGACCCGGCGGATCCGCGGCTCGTCGTCGACCAACAGCAAGCTGTGTGTCACCGGTCCAGTGTGACCCACAGCAGGCCCAACTGTGAGTGACGTCTGTCATGACTTCGTCATCCGCGCGCGGACCCCGGGTGACAAGGGTCTGACGGTTCTGTGACCGGCCTTCCGTACGGCGCTCGCGGTCCTAGCTTCGGCCCTATCGAGTCCCGGAGGAGGACCAATGGCCAGAAGACGGCTGGCGGCAGCATCCCTTGCCGCCGTGGCGACGCTCGCGCTCGCCGCATGCAGCAGTGGTGGCGGATCACCGTCCGGATCCGGCAGTACCGCGGCCACACCGGTCACCGGCGGCACCCTGAACATGCTCGGCGCCGGCGATGTCGACTACATGGATCCGAACATCAGCTACTACTCGGTCGGCTACCTGAACCTGCGGATGTGGAGCCGCCAGCTGTTCACCTACCCGGCCGAGCCGGGCGGCGCGAACACCAAGCCGGTGGCCGACCTGGCCACCGAGATCCCGACCAAGGACAACGGCGGGATCAGCGCGGACGGGAAGACGTACACGATCAAGATCCGGCCCGGCGCGCAGTGGAACACGAGCCCGGCCCGGCAGGTGACCGCGGCCGACATGGTCCGCGGCGTGAAGCGGACCGCGAACCCGGTCCAGCCGTTCGGCGGCATCCCGGACTTCGCGAACCTGATCGTCGGCTACAAGGCGTTCGCGGACGGGTTCGCCAAGGTGGACAAGACGCCGGCCGCGATCCAGGCGTACATCGACAAGACGCCGTTGCCCGGCGTGGTGGCCAAGGACCAGACCACGGTCGTCTTCCACCTCACCCAGCCGGCCACCTACTTCGTCGACATGCTCACGCTCCCGGCCTTCTCACCGGCCCCGGTCGAGGTGCTGAAGTACCTGCCGGCCAGCACCGAGCTCGGCAACAACTACCCGTCCGACGGCCCGTACAAGGTCGACTCGTGGGTGCCGACCAAGTCGATCACGTACTCGCGGAACCCGGCCTGGGACGCCTCCACCGACCCGGTCCGCAAGGCGTACGTCGACAAGATCGTGGTGAACGAGACCGTCACCCAGGACTCGGTGCAGCAGCAGCTGCAGACCGGCACGCCGACCGCCGACATGGAGTTCGACGTCGCGCCGCCGCCGTCCCAGCTGCCCGCGCTGCAGGCCAAGAAGGACCCGAACCTGACCATCGGCGACACCGCGGGCTCGAACCCGTACGTCATCTACAACACCGTCTCGCCGAACAACAACAAGGCGCTGGAGAACCCGAAGGTGCGGCAGGCGATCAGCTACGCGATCAACCGCGACCACATCCTGCAGGTGCTCGGCGGCAAGACGCTGAACCCGCCGCTCACCCACGTGCTGCCGGACGTGATCACCGGCTCCAAGCAGATCGACCCGTACCCGTACGACCCCGAAAAGGCCAAGCAGCTACTCGCCGAGGCCGGGTACCCGCACCTGACGCTGAAGTTCCTCTACCGCAACGCGACCGAGGGCAGCAGCAAGACGTTCCAGACGATCCAGCAGGACCTGTCCAAGGCCGGGATCACCGTCACCGGTGTGCCGTCGCCGAACGCGGACTTCTACGTGAAGTACCTGCAGGTGCCGGACGTCGCGCGGCGCGGGGTCTGGGACCTCTCGCTGGCCGGCTGGGGCGCGGACTGGTACGGCAACGCGGCGCTGTCGTTCTTCAACCCGCTGTTCTCCGGTGAGCCGTCGTTCCCACCGGTCGGCAGCAACTTCGGCCTCTACGACGACCCGGAGACCAACTCGCTGATCCAGCAGGCGATCGCGGCGCCGACGACGGACCAGGCCGCCGACCTGTGGGCCAAGGCCGACGCACGGGTGATGGACCAGGCCGCGTTCTACCCGCTGACCAACAACAAGCAGGCGAACTACCACGCCGAGCAGGTGAACAACGCCGTCTACGTCCCCTCGATGCAGAACTACGACCCGACCAACGTGTGGCTCTCCAAGGACAAGCAGGGCGGCTAGCCTCATGGCCCTACTTGAAGTGAGGGACCTGAGGGTCTCCTTCGACACCCCGGACGGCGCCGTCCGTGCCGTCCGGGGGCTGTCGTTCGACGTCGAGGCCGGGCAGACGCTGGCGGTCGTCGGCGAGTCCGGCTCCGGCAAGAGCGTCGCGACCCAGACCATCACCGGCCTGACCAGGGGCGCTCAGGTCTCCGGTACGGCGTACTTCGACGGCACCGACCTGATCACCGCCGACCCGGCCACCCTGCGGCGGTTGCGCGGCGACCGGATCGGGATGATCTTCCAGGACCCGTTGTCCAGCCTGCACCCGCAGTACCGGATCGGCTGGCAGATCGTGGAGATGATCCGGGCGCACGACCGGGCGATCAGCAAGGCGGCGGCCCGGCGACGCGCCGCCGACCTGCTCACGCTGGTCGGCATCCCGCGGGCCGCGGAGCGGATCGACGACTACCCGCACCAGTTCTCCGGCGGGATGCGGCAACGGGTGATGATCGCGATGGCGATGGCGCTCGACCCGGCGCTGCTGATCGCCGACGAGCCGACCACCGCCCTCGACGTGACCGTGCAGGCCCAGGTGCTGAACGTGATGCGCCGGCTCCAGGACCGGTTCGGTACGGCGATCATCCTGATCACCCACGACCTCGGAGTGGTCGCGGAGCTGGCCGACGACGTGGTCGTGATGTACGCCGGCTCGGTGATGGAACGGGCGCCGCGCCGCGACATCTTCTACCGCAACCACCACCCGTACACCCAAGGGCTGCTGGCCTCCCTGCCGGCCCGCTCCGGCGAGCGCCTGACGCCGATCCCGGGCAGCCCGCCGAGCCTGATCAGCCTGCCCGCCGGGTGCCCGTTCGCATCCCGCTGCCCGCACGTGTTCGACAAGTGCCGCGCGGAGACGCCGCCGCTGGCCGACGTCGGCGGCGACCCCCGGCACCAGTCGGCCTGCTGGCTACCCCACGACGTAAGCGAGGCGATCGCGTCATGAACGACGACGTACTGCTGAAAGTGGAGAACGTCCGCAAGGAGTTCCCCACGCACGCGCGGGAGGTGGTCCGGGCGGTCGACGGGGTCTCCCTCGAGGTCCACAAGGGCGAGACGCTCGGCCTGGTCGGCGAGACCGGCTGCGGCAAGTCGACGCTGGCCCGCTGCATGGCGCACCTGTACGACGTGACGTCCGGCTCGGTCTGGTTCGACGGAACCGAGATCAGCACGCTGTCCCGCAAGGCGATGCGGCCGGTCCGGCGCGAGATCCAGGTCATCTTCCAGGACCCGTACGGCTCGCTCAACCCGCGCCGCCGGGTCGGCTCGATCATCGGCGACCCGTTCAGCATCCACGGCATCGCGGCGGGCGCGGACCGGAAGAAGAAGGTCCAGGAGCTGATGGAGCTGGTCGGGCTGAACCCCGAGCACTACAACCGGTTCCCGGCCGAGTTCTCCGGCGGGCAGCGGCAGCGGATCGGGGTCGCCCGGGCGCTCGCGCTGCGGCCGAAACTGGTGATCTGCGACGAGCCGGTCTCGGCCCTCGACGTCTCGATCCAGGCCCAGATCATCAACCTGCTGGCCGATCTGCAGCGCGAGTTCGACCTCACCTACGTGTTCATCTCGCACGACCTGTCCGTGGTCCGGCACGTCAGCGACCGGATCGCGGTGATGTACCTGGGCCAGATCGCGGAGATCGCGCCGACCGCCGACCTGTTCGCGCAGACCCGGCACCCGTACACCCGGGCGTTGCTGTCCGCGCTGCCGGTGGCCGATCCGGACACCGCCGACAGCCGCGAGCAGATCATCCTCGGCGGGGACATCCCGGCCGCGACGAACCCACCGGCCGGCTGCCGGTTCCACACCCGCTGCCCGAAGGCGCGGGCCGACTGCGCCGCGGGCGAGCCGGCGCTGGTCGCCGTACTCGACGATCCGGATGACCACCGGACGGCGTGCATCCATCCACTGGAACTGGGTGAGGACCTGTCGACCGCCGTACCCGACTTGAAGGCGTCATGACCACGGCTCTGGAGTTGGTCGACACGTCGGTCGAGGCGCCGGCGATCGAGGGGCGCAGCCCGTTCGCGCTGGCGTTGCGGCGGTTGGGCCGGGACAAGGTCGCGATGGTCTCGCTCGGGGTGATCGTGCTGATCGTGCTGATGGCGGTCTTCGCGCCGCTGTTCGCGCACCTCACCGGACACCCGCCGAACGAGCAGTACCGCGACATCGGACTCACTCCGGACGGGCTGCCGCGCGGGCCGAACGGGACGTTCTGGCTCGGCACCGACGACCTCGGCCGCGACATCCTGGTCCGGATCGCGTACGGCGCCCGCGCGTCACTGCTCGTCGGTGTCATCGCGACCGCGATCACCGTCGTGATCGGCGTCGTCCTCGGGCTGGCCGCGGGATTCCTCGGCGGGATCGTCGACACCGTGCTGGCCCGGCTGATCGACGTCGTGCTGTCGGTGCCGTTCCTGCTGGTCGCGATCGCGCTGGTGTCGGTCACCGGTCCCAGCCTGACCGTGACCGTGCTGGTGATCGGGTTCTTCAGCTGGGCGTCGGTGGCCCGGATCGTGCGCGGTCAGGTGCTGTCGCTGCGGGAACGGGAGTTCGTCGAGGCGGCCCGGTCCCTGGGTGCGGGCGACGTCCGGATCATGTTCGTCGACGTGCTGCCGAACGTGCTGGCGCCCGTCATCGTCTACACCACGCTGCTGATCCCGGTGGTGATCGTGACGCAGGCGACGCTGTCGTTCCTCGGGCTCGGGCTGCCGCCGCCGACCGCGGACTGGGGCGGGATGATCAGCGCGTCGCAGAACTACTACACGACCGCCTGGTGGTTCATCCTCTTCCCCGGTCTGGCGCTGCTGATCACCACGCTGGCGTTCAACCTGTTCGGTGACGGGGTCCGGGACGCCTTCGACCCCCGAGCGGATCGGACCTAGGACATGGCACTCTTCCTGATTCGCCGGGCCGGCCACGGGATCCTCGTCCTCTGGCTGATCACGGTGGCGGTGTTCGCGCTGTTCTTCGTTGCCCCGAGCAACGTTGCGCAGACGCTCGCGGGCCGGCAGGCGACGCCGGAGACGATCGCGCTGATCAAGCACCGGCTCGGGCTGGACCTGCCGGTGTGGAAGCAGTACCTGCACTTCGTCGAGAACGCGGCGCAGGGCAACCTCGGGTACGACTACTACCACCAGGTGCCGGTGACCACGATCATCGGGCAGGCGCTGCCGATCACGGTCTCGCTCGCGCTCGGAGCCGCCGTACTGTGGTTGCTGCTCGGGGTGTTCAACGGGGTGATCTCGGCGGTGCACCCGCGGTCGCTGGCCGATCGTGGGCTGACCCTGTTCTCGCTGTTCTTCTACTCGTTTCCGTCGTTCCTGCTCGGGCTGCTGCTGCTGTACTTCCTGTACTTCCGGCTCACGCTGGCCGGGTTCAACTGGTTCCCGGCCGGCGGCTACTCGGCGCTGAGCGCGGGGATCGGGCCGTGGTTCCAGCACCTGTTCCTGCCCTGGATCGCGCTGGCCTTGTTGCTGGCGGCCACCTACACCCGGCTGACCCGGGGCTCGATGCTCGACGTCCTGGGCGAGGACTACATCCGGACGGCGCGATCGAAGGGCCTGCGGGAGAGTCGCGTCATCGTCCGCCACGGCCTCCGCAGCGCGATGACGCCGGTGGTGACCCAGTTCGGCATCGACCTGGGCCAACTGGTCGGCGGGGTGGTCGTCATCGAGACCGTCTTCAGCCTGCCCGGACTCGGGAAGACCGCGGTCACCGCGATCAACCAGCAGGACCTCCCGGTCATCATCGGCATCGTTCTCTTCGCGTCGGCCGCGGTCGTGGTGGCCAATCTCCTGGTGGACATCGCGTACGCCGTCCTGGACCCGAGGGTGCGGCTGCACTAAATCAGTTGGTGGCTCTCCGGGATCGACCTACTCTGGGCACATGGCTACTTGCCTCTGTGTCTAGCTGCGGACCCGCTTCCACGCCAGAAGTGTGTCCACTAGCTTTCACGGAGAGTAACCATGATCACCGTCCGCGGTGTAGATATTCGCGTCGGCGCCCACCTGCTGCTGTCCGGCCTTTCCTTCCACGTCAGCCCCGGCGACCGCGTCGGGCTGGTCGGCCGTAACGGCGCCGGCAAGACCACCCTGATGAAGACCCTGGCCGGCGAGGACCGCCCGGCCGCGGGTTCCGTCAGTGTGACCGGCTCCGTCGGGTACCTGCCGCAGGACCCGCGGGCCGCCGACCCGGCCATCACGGTCACCGACCGGATCCTGTCCGCCCGCGGGCTGGACCTCGCCGTCCGCGACCTGCGCAAGGCCGAGGCCGCGATGAGCACCGCCACCGGCGAGGCGCAGGAGCGGGCGATGGCGGCGTACGCGCGGGCCGAGACGCGGTTCCAGGCAGGTGGCGGCTACGCGGCCGAGGCGGAGGCGGCCCGGCTGGCGGCCGGTGTCGGTCTGCCGAACCGGGCGCTCGAGCAGCCGGTCGGCGAGCTGTCCGGCGGTCAGCGGCGCCGGGTCGAGCTGGCCCGGATCCTGTTCGCGCAGCACGACACGTTGCTGCTGGACGAGCCGACCAACCACCTGGACGCGGACTCGGTGCTGTGGCTGCGTCAGTTCCTGCTCGGCTACCCGGGCGGCCTGATGGTGATCAGCCACGACCGTGAGTTGCTGGCGGCAACGGTCAACCGGGTGTTCCACCTGGATCCGCAGCGGACCACGATCGACCTGCACAACACCGGCTGGGCGAAGTACCTCGACCAGCTCGAGCTCGACGAGCGTCGCCGTACCCGGGAACGGGCCACGGCGGAGCGGAAGGCGGCGGTCCTGCACGCCCAGGCGGCGAAGATGCAGGCCGGCGCCAACACGGCCGTCGCCGCGCGCAACATGGCGCGGCGGGCGGACAAGCTGCTCTCCGACCTCGAGCCGGTACGGCGGGCCGCCCGGGTGGCCCGGATCCGCCTGCCGGAGCCGGCGCCGTCCGGCAAGACTCCGCTCCGCGCCACCGGCCTCCGGAAGGCGTACGGCGGCCTGCAGGTGCTGGACGGCGTCGACCTGGCCGTGGACCGGGGGAGTCGCGTGGTCGTGCTCGGGCTGAACGGCGCGGGCAAGACCACCCTGCTCCGGCTGCTCGGCGGTCGCGAGGAGCCGGACGCCGGCCAGGTCGAGCCCGGACACGGGCTGCGGCTCGGGTACTTCGCCCAGGAGCACGACACCCTGGACCTGGCCGGCACGGTCCGGCAGAACCTGGCATCGGTCGCGCCCGGTCTGACCGACGGCGAGGTCCGGAACGTGCTCGGCTCGTTCCTGTTCAGCGGCGACGACGCGGAGAAGCCGGCGCACGTGCTGTCCGGCGGCGAGAAGACCCGCCTGGCGCTCGCCGGGCTGGTCCACTCCGGCGCCAACGTGCTGCTGCTGGACGAGCCGACCAACAACCTGGACCCTGCGTCCCGCGACGAGGTCCTGGGCGCGGTCGGCAGTTACCCGGGCGCGATCGTCATGGTCACCCACGACGAGGGCGCGATCGAGGCCCTGCGCCCCGACCGGGTGCTGATCCTCCCGGACGCCACCGAGGACCTCTGGACCGACGACTACCTGGAGCTGGTCTCACTCGCGTGACTCGATCCAGAGGCCGACGTGCCCAGGCGGTCGCCTACGCGTACCGCCTGGGCCTGGCCTGAGTCAGCCGAGTCGTTCGTCCAGGTGGACGGTGATCTCGTCGCCGGGCTGCTTGCCGATCAGGTCGCGCAGCGTGCCCTTCACGGGGAGTTTGTGGGTGCCGTCGCCGAGCGCCATGAACGAGCTCTCGAACGGGTGGCCGTCCATCGTGCCGCGGACCTTGACCAGGCCGCGGGTGCCGAAGTACTCCGCCGAGCCCGGCATCTGCACGAAGGTCCAGCCGCCCTTCGCGTCGCTCTTCTGCAGCGGCGCGGTGAACGTCTTGTCCAGTTTTCCGGTCTTCTTGGCCACGGTGAGTTCCTCTCTCGGGGTGCCTTCACCCACTAGGTAGAGACCGGCCACCGGTTTTCGACATCTATTGTGGATCGGTGATCACGATCCGCCCGGCCGGGCACTCCGCCGTACCCGAGGTGCTGGCTTTGCTGGACGGCGCGACCGAGTGGCTGGTGGCCCGGGGACGGACCGACCAGTGGGGCACCGAGCCGCACTCGACGAACCCGCGGCGGATCGCGCAGATCACCGGGTTCGCCGACGACGGCGGGCTGTGGGTGGCCGAGGACGACGGGCGGGTCGTCGGGGCGCTGGCCGTGGGCGATGCGATGCCGTACGTGCCGCCCGCCGAGGAGCCGGAGCTGTACGTGCGCCTGCTCGTGACGGACCGGGCGTCCGCCGGCCTGGGCATCGGCACGGCGTTGCTCGACCACGCCCGCAAGCTGGCGCGGGACGCCGGCGTCGGGCTGCTGCGGGTGGACTGCTTCGCCGGTGGCGACGGGGCGCTGGTCCGGTACTACGAGAAGCAGGGGTTCACCCGGATGGTCGAGTTCGCCGTACCGGTCAGGGACTCGGAATGGCCGGGTCAGGTCCTCTTCCAGCGGCTGTGATGGAGCGGTGCACGGTGCCGTGCGCGTCACTGCAGTGCGCGTCCACCTCGTCGCCGGAGGCGTGATCGACCTGGAGGGTCGAGTGCGTCAGGTGGTGGCGCTCGGCCAGTAGGGCCTCGATCCGGACGCGGATCTGGTGGCAGTCGAGGCCTTCCGCGACCAGGACGTGGGCGGACGCGGCCGGTTCGCCGGAGGTGATCTCCCAGACGTGCAGGTCGTGCACCTCGACGACCCCGTCGACGGCGCACAGCTCGGCGCCCAGGGCCTGCGGGTCGAGTCCGGCGGGCGCGGCCTCGAGGAAGATCCGGCCGGAGTCGCGGACCAGCGAAATGCCGGCCTTCAGCATCAGCCCGGCGACGACCAGCGCGGCGATCGCGTCGGCGCGGGCGAACCCGGTGACCAGCACGACGAGACCGGCGATCGCGGTCGCGATGAACGCGAACAGGTCGTTCAGGATGTGCTGATAGGCGCCCTCGACGTTCAGGCTGCCGCGGTTCGCCTTGCTGATCATCCAGGTGGCGAGCAGGTTCACCACGATGCCGACCACACCGGTGATCAGCACCAGCGCGCCCTTCACCTCCGGCGGGTCGATCATCCGGTGGATCGCCTCGTAGACGAAGTACGCCGCGAGCAGCAGCAGCGTGATGCCGTTCGCCTGCGCGGACAGGATCTCGACCCGCTTGAGGCCGAAGGTGAACCCGCCCGCCGGCGGCCGGGCGGCCAGCCGGATCGCGATCAGGGCCAGCACGATCGCGATCGCGTCGGTCAGCATGTGCGCCGCGTCGGTGATCAGCGCCAGCGAGCCGGCCGCGACACCGACGACCACCTCGGCGGCCATGAAGCCGACGATCAGCGCGAGCGCACCGCTCAGCAGCTTCCGGTCGGCGTCGGCGCTGACCCCGTGACCGTGGCCGTGACCATTGCCGTGACCGTGGCCGTGTTCCTCGCTCATGCGTCGGACCTCTCGGGGTGGATGGCGTCGGTGTGCTCGGTGTGCGCGACGGCGAGGTCGACGAGCATCCGGACGTGGGCGTCGTCCAGGCGGTAGTACGCCATCCGGCCGTCCCGCCGTACGGCGACCACCCGGTGCGCGCGCAGCAGCCGCAGGGCATGGGAGGTCGCGGACTCGCTCATCCCGGTGACGGCAGCGAGATCGCAGACGCACAGCTCGCCGTCGAGCAGCGCGACCAGCAGCTTCAGCCGGCGTGGATCGCCGAGCAGGCTGAACACGTCAGCCGTGTCGACCACGTCCGCCTCGGCAGGCATCCTGGCGTTGACGCTCGCCACCCGCTCCGGATCCACGAGCCGGACGTTGCACGCATCGACACTCTGCACATCTGCAGAACTCTTCATACGTCGAGGCTATGCCATGATCCCGCGACACGCCAAGCCACCCGCCACAATCAGCTGATGACCGACTACCCACAGGTGACCGCCTCCGAGCGCCCGATGCTCGAACAGTTCCTGGACTTCCACCGCGCGGGCGTGCTCCGGGCGCTGGACGGCTTGACCGACACGCAGGCCGCTCAGCAGGTGCTACCGGCGACCAAGCTGACCGTCGGCGGCACCGTGAAACACCTCGCCGCGATGGAAGACCTCTGGTTCAGCCACAAACTGCTCAACGCCCCGAGCGCCGAACCGTGGCGATCGGCGCCGTTCGAGGGCCCGGACTGGGAGTTCCACTCGGCGGCGGCTGACTCGGTCGCCGTACTGCGAGAGCTGTACGTCGAGGCGTGCGCGGCCAGCCGGCAGATCACCGCGCGGATCGACTCACTGGATGCGCTCGCGGCTCGGGCGTCGTTCGGGGAGCAGCTGGTCAGTCTGCGGTGGATCTACCTGCACATGATCGAGGAGACCGCGCAGCATCGCGGTCACCTCGATCTGTTGCTGGATGCATTGCGTCAGAAGTAGCGCTGGAGGTCTGGCCAGGCTGCGGTGCGGCAGTAGACCGGGACGATGTCGAGTGGAGTCTCGCGGGTGGTCAGCCCGGGGGAGACCTCCTCGCCGGTCCACACGTCGGTCCAGGAGCCTTCGGGCAGGTACGTCGTCCAGCTCGTGGCACCCGGTTCGAGAATCGGGTTGACCAGCAGGTGGTCGCCGAGGAGGTACTGGTGTGGGTGGTTCCAGATCTCCGGGTCGTCGGTGTAGTCGAAGAACAGCGGACGCATCAGCGGCCGGTCCGTCGCGACGGACCGCGCGGCCTGCTCCTTGAGGTAAGGCACCAGCTGCTCGCGGAGTACGGCGTACTTGCGGAAGATCGGGATCACCCGCTCGTCACCGGTGGTCTCGGCGACGTGCCACGGCGTGCGGTCGCGGAGCGGAAGCTGGTGGTGGTTGAACTCCGAGTGGTACTGCATGATCGGCATGAACGCCGACGCGGCGGTCGCGCGCAGGTACAGCTCCGCGTCGGGCACCGGTCCGGAGAACCCGGCCAGATCCCAACCCCAGTAGACGATTCCGCACGACGCCGCGGTCAGGCCCGCGGTGACGGACGAGCGGAACGCCTCCCAGGTGGAGTCCTCGTCGCCGGCCCAGAAGATCCCGTGCGCCTGGGAGCCGGTGAAGCCCGCGCGGGAGAACGTGACCGGCGCCTTCCCGGCCGAGCGCAGCAGATCGCCGAACGCCCGCGCGTAGTGGACCGGGAAGAGATTGTTACCTTCGTCGCCGCGTCGCCCGTCGGCGTACTGCAGGTCGTGACCCCAGGCGTGCTCACCGCCGTCGGTCTTGAACCCGTCGACGTCGAAGTCCTCGACCAGGTACCGGCGCTTCTCGGTCCACCAGTCCCGGGTCCGCTGCACGGACAGGTCCGGCATCAGCGCCTGCGGGAACCACCAGCCGCGGTTGTGGTACGCCGTACCGTCGGCTTCGAGTACTGCGTGCCCGTCGCGGACCATCGCCTCGGCGTCGGCCGCGACCTGGCCGGTGCTGAACTCCGACTTCTGCAACGGGATCTGCCACAGGATCACCTTGATCCCGCGGCGGTGCAGCTCGTCGATCATCGCCTTCGGCGCCGGCCAGGCGCCGTCCGCTGGGTAGGTGAAGTCGCTCGCCTTGTGCGCGCTGCCGTCGGCGGTGACGTCGTACTGCGCGTCCCGCCAGATAGTGATGCCTTCCTCGTCACTCCAGGCCTCGATCACCACCGTGCCGACCGGAATGCCCAGGTCGCGGTGCGCGTCCATCCGCGCCATCACCAGCTCCTGCGTGTTCCACTCGTTGCCGGAGGCCCACAACCGGAACACCCACTCCGGCAACTCCTCGGCCCGCCCCACCTCATCCAGGAACGCGCGCAGCACCTCGGTAGGCGAGCCCTCGTAAATGCCCAGGTCCACCACCGCCTCGTCCCCGAGCGCAACCTCAACAGTCAGCTCGTTCTCATCCGACGAGAACCACGTCCGGCGAGCCGTCCGCACATGGAACCCCCAACCCCCGTTCACTACATGCGCAAACGGCATCGGCAGGTACGTCCGCCCATGCACCCCCTGCGACTTGTACTGCTCGAACACCACAGCATCAAGCTCGCGCCCGCGCTGATCCAGGGCGTCGTACCGCTCCCCAAACCCCACCACCCGATCCCCAGCCCTCAACGCAAGCCTGAACCGTCCCCGATGCACCCCCTCAGCCGACACCAACCACTCAACCCCCGACACCCGCCCGGCACCCCCGCGCACCTCCCCACCCTCAGCAACCCACACCGCAGGCGAGACCTCAAACCATTGAGTGGTTTCCAGGTCGGTCCTGAAGCGGTACTTCACCGGTTCCGTCACCGGTGGGGTAACGACCGACCAGCCGCCTTCGGCCCCGAGGGATTTCGCCTGGGCCTCGCTCAGGTGGCCTTCGCCGCCGGCGAGGGCTGCTGCGTCGGCGGACCAGTCTGCGGCGGGCGACAGCTCGAGGGTTGTCGTGCCCCAGTCGCACACGACTCGGGTCACGTCGGGGGAGGCTACGACGCCCAGGCGGACCGGTTGGCCGGTGAGGGGGAGGACGGGGACGCGTTGGTCGGGGGAGGAGGCGTAGGGGTGCTCGATGCCGTACGGGCGATGGGTGATCATTCAGGCCGCCTTGCGGGTGATGCCGAGCTCGTCGGCGAGGATCAGGTACATACCGTGCGACCAGAGCAGCGGACTGGCCACGGTCCCCCAGCGCGCGATCCACTCGTCACGCGAACCGGGGTGCAGGAGGTGATGCGGCACCTGCTCCGGCAGATCGCCGGCGGCGTCCGCCTGGGCCGCGATCCACCGCAGATGCCGCCAAGCGCCCTCGGTGTCACCGGCGACGGCGAGGTTCCACCCCAGCAACGCGGACAGCAGGATCCACTGCCCACCGCCGTAGAACACATCCGCCGTGAACCGATGCACCCCACCGTCGACATCCAGGTCCCGGGCAACGGCTTTGAGCGTCGCCGCAGCCACCTCCCCCGACACCAGACCAAACGGTACGACGCAAGCCGGCAACGACCCGTCGACCGCCGACGAGCCCAGCCATTTCGTCAGGTGACCGTCACGGACACCTTCCGCCTCAACCAGCGCCCGGATCCGCTCGGCAACCACCGACACCGGCTTGGACGTATACGGGCTGACGGCAACCAACCCGCCGTAGATCGCGCCGAGTGTGGACACGTGCCGGTGCTCGACATGCTCCTCCCACCAGTCGTAACAAGGCCGGTCCCAGAACGCGATCAGATAGTCCACCGCAACGTCGATCCCCGCCCGCCACCGCTCGAGCTCCAGCCCGTGCCGCTCCGCATGCGAGACCACAGACCACAACCACATCCCATAACCGTCGGTCTGAAAGTCCCACCAAGGATCCGACCCATCAGCCCCGTCGAACGTGAACCGAGTAGGCAACATCTCCGAGTCCGCCGGTCGTTCCCCCCGACTCACCGCCGCACACAACGCATCCACCTGCCCGCGCCGCTTCCCGAGCACCCCGTTCACCCAGTCATGAAACCGAGAAGCCGACCCCACGTCCCCGAACCGCGAAACCCCCTCCGCCGTGAACGCCCCGTCCCGCAACCACGCATACCCCTCATACGCCGAAAACCCAGGCGCCGCCGGATAAGCCCCACCCCCATCCTGAAACCCCGTGATCACCGCATGACTCCGCTCAGCGAGCGCCTGCAACCCACTGACATCCACACGCGCGCCAATCACTTCTTGAGGAGTCCGTTCACCTTGGTTTGGGCGTCGGCGAGGGCCTTCTCAACTGTTTTGCGGCCGGCGGCCGCGGAGGTCAGTTCTTGGGTGACCAGGTCCTGCATTTCCTGCTGGCGTTCGACCACGGGCGGGAGGACGGTCTCCTCCAGGGCGGTGAAGACGGCCTCGCGGTTGGCGGGCTTCGGTTGCTGGAGGTACGGCGTCAGCTTCGACTCGTCCGCGACCGGCGGGAGCTCCCACGAGGTGGCCAGACGGGTCTTGGTGGTCTCGTCGGAGGACGCGAGGAAGGTGATCCACTTCTGCGCGGCCTCGGCGTTCTTCGACGCGGCGTTCACCACCAGGCCGTTCACGAACATCGCCGACGCCTTCTGCGTGTTCCCGGGCTCGACCACGACGTCCCAGTCGAACTTCGCGTCCGCGAGCGCCGAGAACATCCAGATCCCGGTGTGCCACATCGCGAGCTTGCCGGACTTGAACAGCTTCGAGTCGAAGTCCGGCGTACCGGCGCCGTCCGCCTCGGTCGGCATCGTCTTGCCGACCTTGTCGATCAGGAACCTCGCCGCCTCGACGCCCTGCGGCGAGTTGAACGTCGCCTCGGTCCGGTCCGCGTTCAGGAACTCGCCGCCGTTCTGCGCGAGCACCTTGTAGAACTCGTTGTACGACACCGGCTGGTAGTCGCCCCACACCTTGGCGCCCTTGTTGGTCAGCTTCGCGGCCGCGGCCTGCTCGTCCTTCCACGTCCACGACGCGGTCGGCTCAGCCACCCCGGCCTGCTTGAACAACGTCTTGTTGTAGAACAGGACGACGTTCGAGAACGACTCCGGTACGCCGTACTGCTTCCCGTCGGCCGTGAACGCGTCGTACAGCGACTTCTTGTAGACCGACGAGTCGACGTCCTTCAGCTCCGCGAGCGACCCGTTCTTCGCGTACGTCACGAAGTTCTCGTAGTTGAGCTCGAACGTGTCGGCTGCCGTGCCACCAGCCACGGCAGTCTGCAGCTTCGTGAAGTAGTTCGCGTACGGAACGGTCTCGACCTGGACGGTGATGTCCGGGTTGGCGGTCTGGAAGGCGTTGACGATCGCGGTCAGGTCCTTCTCGTGGCCGTCGTTGGCGGAGAAGTTCATGTACCGCACGACGGCCTTGCCGTCCGGCGCGGCCGCTTCCTTGGTCGCGGACCCCTGCCCGCAGGCAGTCAGCGCGAGCACACCGGCGAGGCCGGCGGCAGCTAGCTTCAGTGAACGCATGTGTGGTTCCCCTCCTACTTGATGCCGGTGTGTGCGACACCGGCGATGATGTGGCGCTGCGCGAGCAGGTAGACGATTGCGATCGGCACGATCGAGACGACGGAGCCCGCCATCACGACGTCCCACTGGGTGGTGAACTGGCCCTGCAGCGTGGCCAGTCCGAGCGGCAGTGTCATGAACTCCGGAGACCGGATCACGACGAGCGGCCAGAGGAAGCTGTTCCAGCTGCCCATGAACGCGAACACCGCGACGGTGGCCAGCGCCGGCCGGATCAGCGGCAGCACGATGGTGGTGAAGATGCGCAGGTGCCCGGCCCCGTCGATGGTGGCCGCCTCGTCCAGTTCGTTCGGTACGGCGGTGACCGCCTGCCGGAGCAGGAACACCCCGAACGCGGACGCGATCGTCGGCGCCAGCAGCGCGAAGTACGTGTCCTGCAGGTTGAGCGTCTTCATCTCGATGAACAGCGGTACGACGAGCACCTGCAGCGGCACCATCAGCGTCGCCAGGTAGCAGCCGAAGATCGCGTTCTTCAACGGGAACCGCAACCGGGCGAACGCGTACGCCGCCATCGACCCGGTGACGAGCTGGAACACCGTTGACGCGATCGCGATCAGCAGCGAGTTGACCAGGATCCGCCAGATCGGCATCGCGTCGAGCAGGGTCCGATACGCGTCGACAGTCGGATTGTCGACAATCAGCGTGGGCCCGTCGGCGAGCGATCCCTCCGGCGTGATCGAGGTGATCACGGTCCACAGGAACGGGAACAGCATGATCGCTGCGCCGGCCAGAACCGCGACGTACAAGGCGATCCGGCGCGGAAGCGAGCGGGTGTCACGCATAGTGCACCCACTTCCGCTGGCCGCGGATCTGGATCACCGTGATCACCAGGATCAGCGCGAACAGGATCCAGGACAGCGCGGACGCCTCGCCGGCGCGTCCGTACCGGAAGGTCAGGTCGTAGATCTGCCCGACCACCACCTGGCTGGAGCCGGCCGGCCCGCCGGCGGTCATCACGTACACCTGGTCGAAGACCTGGAAGCCGTTGATCAGTGAGATCACCACCACGAAGAAGGTGGACGGCGACAGCAGCGGCAGCGTGATCCGCCAGAACCGCTGCCAGCCGCTCGCCCCGTCCACGGTCGCCGCCTCGTAGACGTCGGACGGGATCGACTGCAGCCCGGCCAGCAGGATCACCATCACGAACCCGAGGTCCTTCCAGGCCGACGAGAGGATCACCGCGGGCAGCGCCCACTGCGGGTCGGTCCACCAGCCGGGTTCCGGCAACCCGATTGCCCCGAGCAACTGGTTGACCAGGCCGTTGGCCGGGTTCAGCAGCCACTTCCAGACCAGCGCGACGACCACCCAGCTGGTCACGACCGGCAGGAAGTACGTCGCCCGCAGGAAAGCCCGGCCCTTCAGCTTCTGGTTGAGCGCGAGCGCCAGCCCGAGACCACCGACGTACACCAGCGGGAGATAGCCGGCGACGTAGAGCAGCGTGTGCAGGAACACCCGCCGGGTCATCGGATCGGTGAGCAGGTTGGTGTAGTTGTCGAGCCCGACCCACTCCATCGGCGAGATCAGGTTCCACTTGTGCAGGCTGACCCACAGGCTCGAGATCATCGGCACGAGCGTGAACACAAACAACGGGATGGCGCTCGGCAGCAGGAAGAACAGCACCCACCCGAGCTTCTTCCACCCCATCGCCCGCCGACCGGAACCAGGCCGCGCCGGCGTGACCACGTCCGGTCGTGGCAACGTCGCCGTACTCACGACGCCCCCAGCCGCGCGCGGACCATCCGGCCCTGCTCGCCGCCGTTGCCGGTCGAGTCGAAGGGCGACGCCAGCACCAGCGACGCCGCGCCGCGCGCCCACTGGTCCTCGGTCCACGGCTCGACCACCACGGGCACGCCTTTGCGGGCCGGCAGCAACGATCGCCGGAACGACGGCTCGAACCCGGTCTCCCAGAACTCCCATCCGTCCACCCCTTCACCCAGCAGTACGACGACCTCCGGGTCGACGGTGTGGATGACACCGGCCAGCGCTCGCCCGAGCAGCTCACCCGCCGCTGCGTAGACCGCCTGCGCCTCCGCGTCGCCTGCGGTTGCCGCAAGCAACAGTTCGTCGAGCGACCCGATTCCACAGCGCACCCGCGCCGTACGCAGCAGACCCTCGACGCCAATGTAGGCCTCGAGGCAGCCCGTCGAGCCACACGTGCACACCGGCTCGTCACCGCCGGACGCCCAGACCGGGATGTGCCCGATCTCGCCGGCGCCGCCGTTGGCGCCGCGGTAGATCCCACCGTCGACGACGATCCCGCAGCCGATCCCGCGTCCGATCGTCACCACCAGGTACGCCGAATGGTCACGACCGATCCCGTACAGGCGCTCGGCCGCGGCCAGCGTGTTCACGTCGTTGTCGACCAGCACCGGCGTTCCGATGGCCTGGCGCAGCACCGGGCCGACCGGCGCGGACCGCCAGGACAATGTCGGCGCGTCGACGATCCCGGACGCCTGCGAGTCGACCGAACCGGGTACGCCGACGCCGACCCCGAGCAGCCGGTCGTCCAGATCAGCGACCGATGCCGCGAGGATCCGGCCCAGCTGGGGGATCGCCTCGCTGCTGCTCGGGTCGTAGGGATGCGACCGGGTGGCGCGGACCGTCCCGTCGAGCTCGACCGTGACGACGGCGACGTGGTCGGCGGTGACCTTGGCGCCGATCGCCACTCCCGCCTGGCTGACCAGGCCGAGCAGCCGGGCCGGCCGGCCGCCGTTCGACGGCACGGACTCGAGCTCCTCGACCACGCCGCGCGCGATCAGGTCCTTCGTCACCTGAGTGACGGTCGCCGGGCTGAGCCCGAGACTGCGCGCGATGTCGGTCCGCGACGTCGGCCCCCGGGTGCCCAGCAGTGCGACGATCCCGGACGGCACCAGATCGCCCCGCGGCCCCTGACCTGTCACTTCCCCACCTCCGCTGCGCACTTACTTCGGCACTAAATTTAGTCCAAAAGTAAGCACCGCCGGTGGAGATCTGTCAAGGGGCTGTCCCGGGGTGCATGATCGGCGCCACATCGCACTCTGAGACGATCGTCACGGCCGGTCATGTCCTGAGTAAGGACTGTGTGAAGAATCAGTGCTGACCGCCCGCCCGAGTGGGGATCACCCGGCGCCGGACCGTAAGTTCGATTCCGGGTGGTCAGTCGAGGTCAGGAGTGAACGAAGTGCAACGGGGCTCACGGGGCGTGCCGTCGGCATGCCCACGATCAACGACGCCGGGATCGTCGTGACGACGCTGAACAAGATTCTTGCCATCGCCGGAGTGGTCATCACGCTCGGCGGGGTGGCACTCGGCTTCCGGTCGGTCTCGGCCGGTGGCACCGTCTGCGGCTCCGCGTTCCAGCCGGCCGCCGGCATCACCCCGATGGCGTGCGACAACGCCCTGAACAGCGCCGGCACGCTGGTCACGATCGTGATCAGCGCGGGCGTGCTCTGCCTGATCGCCGCAGCGGCCGTGAAGGTCGTCCGCGACAAGGCCAGCGCCTGAGCATCGACCCGTTCCGGCTGGACGTGCCGGACAGCGAACTGGTCGACCTGCGCACACGCCTCGACCTGACGCGCTGGCCGGACGAGCTCCCCGGCGTCGGCTGGGCGTACGGCGTACCCAAGGCCTATCTGCGGGATCTGGTCGAGTACTGGCGTCACGACTACGACTGGCGCAACGCCGAGCGGCGCCTGAACGAGTGGCCGCAGTACACGACCACCATCGACGGCGCCAACGTCCACTTCGCCCACCTCCGCTCACCCGAGCCGGACGCGACTCCGCTCCTCCTGACCCACGGCTGGCCGGGCTCGTTCGTCGAGTTCACCCACGTCGCCGGTCCGCTGTCCGATCCCCGCGCGTACGGCGGTGACCCGGCCGACGCCTTCCACGTGGTGATCCCGAGCATCCCCGGATTCCCGTTGTCCGGACCGACCCGCGAGACCGGCTGGGAGCTGCTCCGCGTCGCCGAAGCCTGGTCGGAGCTGATGAGCCGCCTCGGCTACCAGCGTTACGGCGTGCAAGGCGGCGACTGGGGCGGCGGGATCTCACGGGAGCTTGGCCGGATCCACCCTGAGCAGGTGGTCGGCGTACATCTCAATCTCATCCCCGGCGCGGGCGCGACCGCCGAGCCGACACCGCAAGAGCTGGAGCCGCTCGACCCTGTCGAGCGCGAACGCACGTGGGCGTCGTGGCGGCGGTATCAGGAGTGGGCGAAGGACAGGCAGGGGTACGCCGACCTGCAATCGACGCGACCGCAGACACTGGCTTACGCGCTCACCGACTCACCGGTCGGTCAGCTGGCCTGGATCGCCGAGAAGTTCGCGGAATGGTCGGATCCGGCGAGCACCATCGACCGCGACCTGCTGCTCACCAATGTGATGCTCTACTGGCTCACGCGTACGGCGGGATCCGCCGGCCGCACCTACTACGAGCGCGCGCACGCGCCGTACTGGGGTCAGCCACCGGAGCCGTCTGCCACCCCGACCGCATTGCTGGACCTTGCGCACGACAACTTCATCCCGCTGCGCCACATCGCGGGCCGGACGAACAACGTCGTCCGCTGGACCAGCCACCCGCACGGCGGTCACTTCGCCGCGCTCGAACAACCCGGGATCCTGGTCGACGACATCCGGGCGTTCTTCAGGTCGCTGGACTGAATGCGGTGCGCCGGCATGCGCCAGGTCTTTGCCGGCGCACCTGCTCGGTCGGCAGACGATCCGGTACCCGCGGCGCAAACAATCAATCCGGCGCGAACTATCGTGACGGCATGAGTTTCACGGGTTTCCCGGCCGCCGCGCTGGACTTCTACGACGACCTCGAGATGGACAACACCAAGACGTTCTGGACGGCGCACAAGCACGTCTACGAGGAGTCGGTCCGCACTCCGATGGCGGCACTGCTGGCGGAGCTGGAGGAGGAGTTCGGCCCGGCGAAGCTGTTCCGGCCGTACCGGGACGTGCGGTTCGCCCGCGACAAGACGCCGTACAAGACGCATCAGGGCGCGTTCATCGACGTCGCGCCGTCGACCGGGTGGTACGTGCAGGTCTCGGCGCCCGGCGTGCGGGTCGCGGCGGGGTTCTACGAGGCGAGCTCGGAGCGGCTCGGCCGGGTCCGGACGGCGATCGACGACGACCGGCGCGGCAAGCAGCTCGAGCGGTTGCTGGCCGACCTCACCGGGGCCGGCTGGGAGGTCGGCGGCGAGAAGCTGAAGACCAGTCCGCGCGGGTACGACGCGGACCATCCGCGGATCGACCTGCTCCGGCACAAGTCGCTGACGGTCGGGAAGTCCTACGGCTTCGAGCCGGTGATCCACACTCCCGAGCTCGCCGACCTGGTGCGCGCCGACTGGCGGGCGACCAAGCCGCTGATCACCTGGCTGACCGACAACAGCTGAACGTCAGTCGTCGTACGTGTGCAGGATGCGGGAGAGGATGTCGCGCGTCTTGTTCGGCGGCGGGGCCGCGACGCACAGCGCTTCCATGGTGGCCGTGTAGCGGTCCAGGTCCTCGAGCTTGTCCAGATACAGCGCACTGGTCAGGTGCTCGATGTAGACGATGTCCGGCAGGTCCTGCTCCGGGAAACGCAGGATGCTGTAGGCGCCGCCGGTCGCGGCGTGGCCGCCGCCCTCGAACTCCATCACCTGGAGCGTCAGGTTCGGCATGTGGGTGGCTTCGAGCAGGTGCTCCAGCTGCAGCCGCATCGCCTTCACGCCACCGATCGGCCGGCGCAGCACCGACTCGTCGACGACGGCCCACAGCCGCACCGGGTCGGGCCGGGTGAGGATGCCCTGCCGGTTCACCCGCAGCGCGACGCGGCGCTCGACCTCGTCGGCCGGGATCAGGCCGCGGCCGAGCTGGACGACGGCTCGCACGTACTCCGGTGTCTGCAGCAGGCCGGGGACGAACTGCAGCTCGTAGGTACGGATCAGCTGGGCGGCGGACTCGAGGTCCAGGTAGGAGTGGAACCAGCTCGGCAACACGTCGCCGAAGCGGTGCCACCAGCCGGGGTTGTTCGCGTCGCGCGCGAGGGACAGCAGTCGCTCGCGCTCTTCGCCGTCGTCCAGGCCGTACAGCGTGAGCAGGTCGCTGACGTCGCGCTCCTTGAAGCCGACACGGCCGAGCTCCATCCGGCTGACCTTGGACTCCGACGAGCGGATCTCCCAGCCTGCGTCGGAGCGGCTGATCCCCGCCGCCTCCCGCATCCGTCGCAGATGCGCCCCGAGGATGATCCGGAGCGCAGTCGGCCCGCTTTGCGCGCCCGACTCGGTCACACCCACCTCCCACAGCCCCCAGCAGCTCGGCTCAGCGGCGACACCACTCCGCAGGGAGACATCATCGCATGGACGAGCGGCAATCTGCCGAAGTTCTTACATAAGCCGTCAGCCGCCACATCCACGATCACACAGCGTAGTGGTGAACCGGTCAGGCAGATCGTATTTGTCATGACAAATTAGCGTGGCGGATCGTCGTCGAACGGTGTTCGACGGGCCGCCGGGAGGTCGTCCGCAGGCGGAAACCCAAGTTTTCGGGTCACGAAGTGGAAAACGTGCGGATGCACGTGCATCCGACGCTTGCATTCGCAGCGTGCCGACGCCATGATTGATTCATGCACAGAAGGTGAGCTGAATCTCGCGAAACGTGACATCGCGTGATCCGGCGGGCCGGTCCTACAGACCGTCGGGGCGCAAGCGCCGACATGACTGGTTGGGGAACCCGAGTCGATGAACGACGACGACAGTGAGGCAGCCGAGCACACCGCCGACATGAGCGGACGCGCGCCCGACGAGCTGACCGAGCGGGAGATCCAGGAGCTGGTCGCGCGTTGCCCCGAGCAACAGCGCTGGGCCTTCGAGGGCTGGCTGCGCGGCGTCCGTCAACTCGACGGCGATCCGATCGTGAGCTTGGCCCCATGACCACCGACCGAGCAGCAGGAGGCCGAAAGATGGTGCGGATCTGGCTGGGAGACCACCTGATCGCCGAGTACCTTGCCGAGCCCGACCGCGCGTCGCGCTACCAGCGGGTGATGACGCCGAAGTTCACCGGTTTGCGAATCACCGTTGACAATTCGGCCGGCGGGACGGCGAACGAGCTGCCGAGCGAGCAGCTCTGGCCGCTCACCGTCCAGTAGTCGCTGCCTGCCCCAACCACAGCAAAGGCCGACCCTTGCCGGAGGGTCGGCCTTTGCTGTTCTCCTACGGTCCTGTACGGCGCTCTGCCGGACGCGCTCGCGTCCGCGGCGGGGCGCCGTACTGCCGCCGGTTGATTCACCGCAGACAAGAAGAGGCCCCTTCGTCACTCGCCTGGCGAAGGGGCCTCTTGCTTGCGGTGAAGTTCAGACGAGGTCGTCGAACTCCCCGTCGTTGACGCCGCCGAGGAACGCCTCGATCTCGGCCTTGGTGAACACCAGCGCCGGCCCGTCGGTGTGACGCGAGTTCCGCATCGCCACGCCGCCGCCCGGCAGCTTCGCGACCTCTACGCAGTTGCCGTTCGGGCCACTCCGCTGACTCTTCCGCCAGTTCAGCTCGGTGATCGAGTCGCCGGGCATGCCGTTGTAGACAGCAGTCATCAGCTGCACCTTCCGTACGTCTTTGGCATATGCACGTGCATTTGGCCTTGCATTTGCATCGTACACGTTTGGCGACGATGTGTCCGCTCCGTTACGCCGTGTGCCCGAAACCCTGGCCGAACCCCCTCCGTAGTCGCCGCACGTGACCGGTTTCCCGCGCCGTCCCGCGCCAAAGGCAGGAGTCACTCCGGACCCGAGGGCAGGAGTCACTCCGCCCCCCGGGGCGTGAGCGGTGAAGAGAGGCCCGGCAGCAGTACTGAAGGGCTGGTCGGCGGACTGTTCTGGGTTGGGGGATGTGCGGGTGGGGAAAGTAGGGGGTGGAGGCTGGCGGGCTGCCCGTTTGTCAGGACCTTCGGGTGATCCGAAAAGGCTTCTCTGCTTGACGAATCAGCGAATCGAGCGGTTGCTTCGGCCGACTTTCGGACCAACACACCCGCAGCGCCGAACCAGTGCTCCAACAGGTCCGCAACTGCCCTACGATGACAGTCCAGAATTCCCCCGACACGAAGGCTGCGCCGATGGCGACTTCCGACACTTCGGATCCGAACCCGGAGTTCGACACTTCCCAACCGACCATCGCTCGCGTCTACGACGCACTGCTTGGTGGTAAAGACAACTTCGCCGCCGACCGGGAAGGCGCGGGGCTCTACCTGAAGTACGTCCCGGACGCCGGTCGCTGCGCGATCGAGAACCGGCAGGCGCTGGTGAAGGGCGTGCAGTACCTGGCCCGCCGGGCCGGTATCGACCAGTTCCTCGACATCGGCAGCGGCCTGCCGACGCAGAAGAACACCCACGAGGCGGCGCAGGAGATCAACCCGCAGGCCAAGGTCGCGTACGTCGACAACGACCCGATCGTGCTCGCGCACGGCCGGGCGCTGCTGGCGACCAACCACAGCACCATCGTGGTGACCGCGGACCTGCGGCAGCCCCAGGAGATCCTGGACAACCAGGACATCAAGGACCACCTGGACTTCAGCCGCCCGATCGCGCTGATGGTCGTCGGGCTGCACATGCACTTCCACGACGACGAGAAGCCGGACGAGTGGGTCCGGACGATCATGGACGCGCTCGTCCCGGGCAGCTACCTGTTCATCACCGACTTCGTCGACACCGGTGAGCCGCTGCAGAAGGGCATGGAGCGGGCCGGCCTGGAGAGCCTCGGCAACGGGTGGATCCGGACCCCGGAGCGGATCGAGCAGCACTTCCTCGGCATGCCGCTGATCCCGCCGGGCCTGGACTTCCTGGCCCGCTGGTTCCCGGAGGACCCCGAGGGCGACATCCCGGCCGTCGAGGACCTGCAGCCCTACCAGCGCATCCTGATGGCGGGTATCGCCAAGAAGGAAGCCTGACCCCAGCACTCCGCGAGGCGCGCGTCCCGGCACCGGGGCGCGCGCCTTTCGCATGCGGGTGGATGGAAGGGCCGGCGCGGATCGGCAAGGTCCGACGGCGAGCTCCTGAAGACGGTCAAGTCGTGTCAGGCGGAGACAGCGGCTCAGTTGAGCTGGCTCCGGACCCGGATCAAGCAGGCGGCTCCGCAGGCTCTGATTGCGGCGAAGTGAGCGGCTTGGTGGCCGGGCCGTCGAGGTTCTGGCCGGTGTAGCTGAAGCGGGAGCCGTGGCAGTTGCAGTCCCAGGTGGTGTCGGCGGCGTTCCAGCGCAGCGGGCAGCCGAGGTGGGTGCAGACCGGGTCGACGGTGTGGAGCTCGCCGTCGTGGTCGCGGTAGCCGCCGACGGTGCTGCCGTCCTCGAGAGTGAGCAGGCCGCCCTGGCCGACCTCGAGGTGGTCGAGTCCGCCCTTCAGCCGGCCCAGGTGCCCGCTCGCGAACTCCTTGCCGACGTGGAGGTTGTCCTTCACCAGTTTCGCCACGGCCTGGACGTCGCCGATCCGGCCGGCGTCGTACAGGCTCGCCGTCGGGTTGTCGCGGTCGAGGACCAGGTCGCGGAGAATGCCGGCGGCAACGGTTCCGTTGCTCAGGCCCCACTTGTTCATGCCGGTGGCAACCAGGACCGGGGACCCCGGCGCCTTGCCGACGAACGGGAGCAGGTCCGGCGTGCTGTAGTCGTGCGCCGACCAGCGGTACTCCGGCACGGCCTCGAAGCCCCACGCGTCGCCGACCCAGTCGACCAGGTTCTGGTACGTCGACGCGGCGTCGCTGTCCTCGTCGCTGCCGACGACGATCAGCCCGTTCGGGCCGCCGCCCGGCCACGGACGGGTCGACCGCACGGACGAGTCGACAGAGATCGCCATCCCGCGCGGCGCTTCGACCGGCAGCCGTACGGCGATGCCCTGCGACTGACTCGGACTGGTCCGCGCGAAGTACCCGCCGGTGAGCCCGAACGGCAGCAGGGTCGCCACGACCGCGTGGTTGGCGCGGACCAGCGGGCCCAGCGCGGTCACTGCCTGGATGTCGTGGTCGGTGTTCAGCTCGGTCACCCGGCTGTTCTCGAAGATCCGGCCGCCGGCCTGGGTGAACGCGGTCGCGAGCCCGGCCACGTACTGGGCCGGGTGGAGCTGGACCTGGTCATCGAAGCGGACGACCTCGGCGACCTTCAACGGCAGGTCGAGCTCGTCCGGGTCGGCGAAGCGGGCCGGGAGCCCGAGCGCGGCCGCGACATCGGCCTCGCGGCGCAGCGTCGACTCGGGTGCCGACGAGTAGACGAAGGCCGGCGAACGGGTGAGCTCGCAGTCGATGCCGAGCCGGTCCACCAGGGCGGCGACCTCCTCGACGGCGGCCTGGTTGGCGGCCGCGTACTGGCCCGCCTTGCCGGGACCGTGCCGATCGAGCAGGTCGGCGTAGATCGCGCCGTGCTGGGACGTGACCTTTCCGGTGGTGTTGCCGCTGGTCCGCCCGCCGACCCGGCCGGCCTCCAGCAGTACGACGTCCGCGCCCTCCTCCTGGAGGTGCAACGCGGTGGTCAGTCCGATCACGCCGGCGCCGACCACGACCACGTCGGCGTGCTTGTCGGCGAGGATGCTGTCGTACTGCGGAATCGTCGCGGTCGCGAGCCACACGGAACCTTGCGTCGTCATGTGGTTCCGGTACCCGCGCGGGGCGATCTCAGTGCTGCCGCTCGACCAGGAGGGCGAGCCGGCGGAGGGTCTCGTGGTTGCGGATGCTCAGGATCGGGGCGAGCAGGTTGTGCGGGAGCGCGGCGGCCGGTCCCTTGACTGCCTGCTCGCGCATGATCAGGTGGCAGAAGCCGTCACGGTCAGTGGCGACGAACTCCACCTGCCCCTCGCCGGTCGGCCAGGCGCGCACGCGGAGTTGCAGGAAGCGCAGCGGCTCGTACTGCTGGACCGTGGTGGTGTCGTCGATGACCAGCGGCCAGATCCCGACCGAGTGGTGCAGGCTGTGACCGGGTTGCGGGAACCCCTCCTCGACAGCCCGCACCCGGGATGCCCCGACCACCCAGGACGCGTACGTCCACCCGTCGGTCAGGACCGCGAACACGTCGGCCACCGGCGCGCGGATCAACCACTCGTTCTCCGTCATGGAGGGCCGGTACCCAGGCCGACGCATGACATCTGGACCGGTTGGGTACGGGCTTCAAGCAGGCATGACCGTGGTCCAGATACGTGCCACGCCGTGACTCACTGTCGCGAGGTCATACCAAATGGTCACCGTAGATCAGCAGGTTCCTGTTCATTGTTCGACCGCGGCCGACCGGGCCGCCCGGGAAGCAGCCACCCGAAAGCTGATGGAACGCAGGGCTGCCAGCACCGACGAGGACGAGCGCCAGCAGCTGCTCGAACAGGTCGTCGAGCTCAACATCGAGATGGCTCGCGGGATCGCGCGCCGGTTTCGCGGCCGCGGCGCCGAGGCCGACGACCTGGAGCAGGTCGCGTACCTGGGCCTGGTGAAGGCCGCCCACCACTACCGCCTCGACGCCGACACACCGTTCATCGGGTTCGCCATCCCGACCATCCGGGGCGAGGTGAAACGCTACTTCCGCGACTGCGCGTGGACGGTGCGGATCCCGCGCCGGCTGCAGGAGATGCAGGGCACGATCGCCACCAAGCTGCCGCTGCTCGAGCAGCAGCTGAACCGCGAGCCCACCCCGGCCGAGATCGCCGAGCACCTGGACGTCGAGGTCACCGAGGTCGAGCAAGCGCTCGCTGCCAAGGGTTGTTTCAACGTCCTGTCGCTCGACCGTCCGTCGGACGTGGACGCCGACCTGACGCTGGCCGACGTCGTCGCCGACACCGAGGACGGCAGCATCGACCAGCTGGAGACGGTCGAGATGCTGCAGCCGGTGCTGTCCGAGCTCGGGCCGCGCGAACGCCGGATCCTGCAGCTGCGGTTCGTCGAGGGCTGGACCCAGTCCGAGATCGGCCGCGACATCGGCGTCAGCCAGATGCAGGTCTCCCGCGTCCTGCGCAAGATCCTGGACGACCTCCGCGCCAAGCTGACACCCCTCCCCGCCGCGGCGTAGTCCATGCCGGTGCTTGCCCGGGGCAACCCCGGGCAGGTGCCGGCTGCGCCGTGACGCCGGGCGGTCGTGCGTCGTTCATCTCTCCGTGCTCATGGTGAGGACTCACCCGTCCGGGATGGTCACGCCGGGCCCCGGGTGGTTGCACAATGGGGGAAACGACGGATGGAGTCGGTGGTCTTGGCGTTCCGGATGTTCAGGACGGTGCCCGCGGACGCGGTCGCCATCGTGCGGTCGTACCCGCCGATGGTGATCTGCTTCGCGGCCGCGTTGACCGGAACGGCGCTGGTCTTCGACGTCTTCTACCTGATCGCGAGTCCCGGGCTCACGCTGGCGCTGGTCTACACCGTGCCGGTCCTGGCCGGGCTGATCGCCGGCCTGGTCGCGGCGGCCGACGACGTCGGGCTGGAGCGCGCGGTGCTGCTGCGCACCGTCGGCGTGGCCGTCGCCTTCGGCCTCACGAACGCCGTCGTGGTGGCGATGCTCGCCGCGATGCGCCGGACCGACCCGTCGAACTGGGGCGCCGGCGGCCAGGCGGTGCTGTTCGCCGGGTGCACGGTGGTCTCGGTCGCCATCTCGATCGTTGCCGTCAGCAAGTTGATCGACGCGCTCGGCCTCGAGCTGCGGACCAAGCTGGCGCGCCGCCCGGTCCCGGTCCCGGTCGCCGCGGCGGCGGTGGCGGCGCCCAGGCCCCGGGTGAGCAAGGAGTCCGCCGCTCGCGCCGAGCCCGCGCCGGTCCCGGCGCCACCACCGCCACCGTCCCCGGACGACGAGGAGACGATCCACATCTACGTCCCGCCGCCGCCGAAGATCGTGGACCTCGAGGAGGCCCGTCCGGTCACCGCGAGCGAGTCCACCGGCCACGCCGACCGGTTGGTCCCGCGGGTACGTCGTACCGCTGTCCGCCGTGCTCACAAACCCGGCCGGCGTCCGGGGCGGTAGCTAGCACGTCTGGTCGGTGGCTGGGAGGCGGCCGGTGATCAGGTAGGACACGACGCGGTTGTCGACGCAGTCGTTGCCGTACTCACCGAAGATGCCGTGCTTGCGCGCGTTCTTCAGGGTCAGCAGGCGCGCCTTGGTCAGGCCCTTCTGCAGTTGCGCGGCGTTCGCGTAGATCGCGCGCGGGTCGCCGTCGGCCGCGACGATCAGGGCCGGCTCCTGGTTCGCGATCCGGGTCGGCGGCTCCTGCGGCCGCACCGGCCAGAACGCGCACGGCGAGATCATCCGGGTCAGTGAGCCGAAGTACGGCTCGTCGCGCCGGTGCTTCTGGATGTCGCGCCAGTAGGTCTGCGGATCCCGCGACACCGCCCGGTCGCCGCACGGGATGGCGATCTGCGCGCTGACGAGCTGCGAGAACGCCGGAGTCAGCAGCAACTCGAGGAACCCGCCGAGCTTCTCGCCCGGCTCGACCGGCCCGTTGGTGGCCTTGAGCAACGTCTGCACGAACTCGGCGTAGGTCGCCCGGGCCGGATCACGGTCGTCCGCCAGCGGCCCGAACAGCACCATCGGCATCGAGCCTTCGTCGAGCGTGTACGTCCCGATCCGCAACCCCTTCTCGGCTGTCATCCGGTAGATCCGGTCGATCTTGGCCAGCACCTGCGCGGTCGTCGTACCCAGCTGGTACGTCGAGTGCCGGGCAGCCGCCCAGCTCGCCCAGGCGCGCAACGCGGCCTCGTTCGCCGGGCCGACCTCCCGTAGCAGTTGCGGTCCGTACTTCGACGGATCCATCGGTCCGTCCAGGAGGACACGATCCGTGCGGCCGGGGAACAGTTGCAGGTAGACCGCGCCGAGATAGGTGCCGTACGAGTAGCCGAGGTACGAGATCTTTTCCTCGCCGAGCGCGATCCGGACCTGGTCGATGTCCCGCGCAGTGTTCCGGGTGGTGATGTACTGCAGCACCGATCCCGCGTTCTTGGCGCACTGGGCGGCGATGTCGGCCTGCTGGCGAGTGGAACGCACGAACGACGACCGGTCGCTGCCGCCGGACCACGGCCAGCCCGCCACCGGCAGCTTGCAGTCCACTGGGGTACTGCGACCGACGAACCGCGGATCGAGTCCGATCAGGTCGTACCGCGACCCGGCTTCCTTCATCGCGACGCGCAGCCGCAGCGGCATGGTCAGGCCGGGACCACCCGGACCGCCGTCGTTGAGCACCATCGCGCCGATCCGGTCACCGGTCGCCTTCAGCCGCGACATCGCGATGGTGATCTTCGGCCCGTCCGGCCGGCTGTAGTCGAGCGGCACCTTCAGCTCACCACACTTCGCGCCGGCCCGATCCAGCTCAGCGCCCTCGGCGTCGGCCGCGTTGAGCTGACACTGCCGCCATTGAATCGCGGGCGGTGGTTCTTCCGTGGCATGTGCCGTACCCGACAACAGCGCCAAGACCAGTAGCAGTTTCATCGATCCTCCTCGAAGTCACTCTTGACGCTAGAGATCGGCGAGCCCCGGCACAGTGCGCCTGAGACCCGCTTGGAGGTCGCGTGCGCGCTACCGCTTCGCGACACTGGGAGGCGTGTGGGATCTCGTGGTGGTCGGGGCGGGGCCGGCTGGGGCTTCGGCGGCGTTGGGGGCGTTGGCCGTGGATCCCGGCTTGTCGGTGCTGCTCCTGGATCGGTACGACTTCCCGCGGGACAAGGCGTGCGGGGATGGGATCGCACCACACGTGTTCGACCTGCTCGCCGAGGTCGGCGTCACCGGGATCGTCGACGACTGGACGCCGGTACGGCGGTTCACGCTGACCCGCGGCGCGGTCGGAGTCGACCGCGACATGGCCCGGCCGAACTGGGTGGTGCCGCGGACCGTCTTCGACCAGCGGCTCGCCGAGGCGGCCCAAGCGGCGGGAGCCGACCTGGTCCGGCGGCGCGTCCGCGGGATCCGGATCGCCAGGGACTCCATCACCGTGGACGGTGAGCTCGAGGCCCGGTTCGTCGTCGGTGCGGACGGCGCGCACTCCGTCGTACGGCGGGATCTCGGGGTGCCGCCGGGGCCGGTCGCGCTCGCGATCCGTGGGTACGCACCGACCCCGTCGGACCGGGCGGCGAGTCAAGTGATCGCTTACGGCCCGGGCCGGCAACCGTCGTACGCCTGGTCCTTCGACCGCGGCGACGGCTGGTCGAACGTCGGGTACGGCGAGCAGCTGACGGCCAGTCGCCCGCGCCCCACCCGAGCCGACCTGCTCGCGCACCTGGAGGAGCTACTGCCGGGAGCGACCGACGGCGGGAAGTCCTGGTGGGGTCATCACCTGCCGCTCTCGAGCTGGTCCTGGCGTCCGCAGCGCGGCCCGGTGATGCTCGCCGGTGACGCCGCCGGGCTGATCAACCCGATGACCGGCGAGGGCATCTACTACGCCGTCGCGACCGGTTTGCTGGCCGGCCGAGCGGTCGCCGAGGCCCTGCGCGACAACAGCACCGACGCTGGTACGTCGTACCGTCGCCAAACGAGCCGTCTCCTGGCGAAGCACCTTCGGCACACCGCGCTCACCGCCCAGCTGACCCGCAGCGCCCGCGTCCTCAACGCCGGTATCCGCGCGGCCGCGGCCGACCAGGCGATTTTCGACGACCTGGTCGAGCTCGGCCTCGCCGACGGCCTCATCACCGGCCGCCTGCTGCGCTCGCTCGTCGTGTGACATCGTGAGCGGGTGGACTTTCCGACGACTGCGTGGCAAGGGGTTGAGCTCGAGCAGCGGCTGGCGTGGGCGCGGCGCTGGATGCGGCGAACCGCGGCGGCGGCCGGGCGGTTGCCGGACATGGCGTCCGTGCGGCTCGCGGTCACCGCGCACCTCGATCTGAAGTCCGCGCTGTTCCTCCAGGCGTACCGGGAGGCCGGCGCCGCTGTGATCGTGCATCCCGCCGACCCGGCGACGACCCGGCCCGACGTCCAGCGACTGGTCGAGACCTGGGGGATCGAGGTCACCGACCCAGGCGCCTGTGTCGAGTGGGGGCCGACGCACACCGTCGAGATGGGCGGCGACATCGTGGTCGAGGCGGCGGCGCGCGGGTACGACGGCGTGGTCGCGGGGATCGAGATGACGCGGACCGGGCTCAACCGGGTCGCCGGGCTGGCGTTGTCCTACCCGGTGTTCGACCTGGACGGCGTACCGCTGAAGAACCAGTTGCACAACCGGTTCACGGTCGGCACGAGCACCTGGCACACGGTCGTCGCCCGGACGCAGCTCTCGCTGAACGGCCTCGACGTCCTGGTCGTCGGGTACGGCGAAGTCGGCGCCGGCCTGGCCCGGACCGCGCGGGGCCTCGGCGCGATCGTGCAAGTCGCCGAGGTCGATCCGGCGCGCGCCCTGGTCGCGTCGTACGACGGCTTCGAGGTCGTCGGACTCGGCGGCGACCGGGCCGACATCGTGGTCACCGCGACCGGGCGGACCGGGACCGTCTCCGCGGACGTGATCAGCGGCCTGAAGGACGGGTGCCTGATCGTCAACGCCGGTCACTCCCCGGACGAGATCGACCTCGCGGCCCTGGGCGCCGGTGCGCCGGCGATCCCGTCGGTCACGAGTCATCGGGTCGGCGGCCGGGAGATCCTGCTGTTCGCCGGCGGGCACGTGGCCAACCTGGCGGCGGGGGACGGTGACAGCCTGAACGCCTTCGACATCACCGCCGCGCTGATCGTGGACTCGGCCGGCTGGCTGGTGGCCCACGGCAACGAGTATCCAGCCGGCCTGCACCCGTACCCGGGCCCTAGCTGAGCGCTGCCAGCTGGTCCGGGGAGAGCCGGGTGGGAGTCGGCACGGCCGTGTAGGTGTCCGGCGTCGGCTGATCGAGGACGACCGGGTCGGTGTACTCGGCGTACTTGGTCGCGTTGAGGAGTGCCTCGGTGATGCGCTCAGGTGCCCACCCCAGGGCTCCGGCCAGCTCGTCGGCGGTGAGCGGACGGGGAGCGTGCAGAAGCGCGGCGAGCACGGTGAAGGCGTCGTCGATGACCTCGAAGGCCGGCCCGCCGGCCATGTCCTCGCCCAGGCGGTGGAAGAAGTCGGCCATCTTGCCCAGGCGCACGCCGGCAGGTGATTCGGGGCCGAGGAGCTCGGCGCCTTCGGCGGCGGTCTCGGCCCAGTTCAGGTTGGTCCGGGCGCTCACCTTCCAGGCGTGCACCCAGACGTCCTCGGCGATGATGTAGTGCTGCAGCCGGCGGCGTGGGTCGGGCTCGCGGTGGATCATGCCGACCTGCTCGAGATAGCCGACCGCCTTCGAGACCGACGCCGGGCTGACCCGCAGGACCTGGACGAGCTCGGACGCGGTCAGGCTGCTGGAGTCGGCCGTGTACAGCTGCGCGAGCACGCGAGCCGCCATCCGCGGGACCCCGCCGTCGACCATCATCGCGGCGAACCGCTCGGCGAAGTCCTGCACGACCGCCCGGTCCCCATCGGCCGGCGAGGTGTCCGGACCGGCCGGCCTGCTGCGCCGGGCCCGTGAGCTGGTCGCGTAGTGGGCGTGGTCAGCCCGGTAGCCCTGGGCGCCGCCGTTGCGGGCGACCTCGCGGCTGACGGTCGACGTCGGCCGATCCAGCTCCCGGGCGATCTCGGCGTACCCGAGCCCGGACTCCAGGCCCTCCGCGATCCGCCGCCGATCCTCGTGCGTCAGCCTGCCACCCGGCATCGGCGCCTCCTCGGTGCGTTCATCGTCAGGTCATTGCAACGTCCGATTGCATTCGATCTCATCGTCATTGCACAGATTGCCAGGTTTCGCCAAGAAAGTCAGGGCCTTTCGCCCTTTCGTGCGTTGCCGGGTACCTGAACGCAACGTAGCTTTCAGGGATCGGAAAACGAAAGGAGCCGCCCATGGTGCTGGCAGTGGACGGCCTGCGGATGCGCTACGGCGACATCGAGGTCCTGCACGACGTCTCGTTCCAGGCCCGGCACGGCGAGGTCGTCGCCCTGCTCGGCCCGAACGGTGCCGGGAAGAGCACGACCATCGAGATCCTGGAGGGATTCCGGCTGCGGTCGGCCGGGACGCTCGAGGTGCTCGGCGTCGACCCGGCCCATGGAGACGAGCGCTGGCGGTCGCGGCTCGGCATCGTGCTGCAGTCCTGGCGCGACCACGGCAACTGGCGAGTCCGGGAGCTGCTGCACCACCTCGGTACGTACTACGCGCCGTACTCGACGAGCACCATCGACCGGCCGTGGGACACCGACGAGCTGCTGGCGGCAGTCGGCCTCACCGAGCACGCGGGCCAGAGGATCAAGACCCTGTCCGGCGGCCAGCGGCGCCGCCTCGACGTCGCGATCGGGATCGTCGGCCGGCCCGAGGTCCTGTTCCTGGACGAGCCGACCACCGGCTTCGACCCACAGGCCCGCCACGAGTTCCATGACCTGGTACGACGCCTCGCCGCCGAGCACGCGACCACGATCCTGCTCACCACCCACGACCTGGACGAGGCCAGCAAGCTTGCGCACCGCATCCTGATCCTCACCGACGGCCGGATCGTGGCCGCAGGTTCGCCGGCCGAGCTGACCGCGCTGATCGCCGGCGAGGACGAGGTCCGCTGGACCCTCGACGGACAGCACCACCGCAAGTCCACCGCCGACTCGACAGAGTTCGTCCGCGGCCTCTTCGGCCAGTACGGCGCCGCCGTCCGAGAACTCGAGGTACGGCGGGCCTCCCTGGAAGACACGTATCTCGCGCTGGTGCGCGGAAAGGAGCCGGTGGCATGAACGCGTCCGCCGTCCGGGCCGGCTGGAAACGCGGCCTGATCGAGCTGCGCCAGTCCTTCACCAACGGACCCGAGCTGTTCAGCCACTTCCTCTGGCCGGTGCTGATGCTGGTCGCGTTGTTCTTCCTGCGGGACCGCGACTTCGGCTCCACCGGGTTCCTGCTCGGTGCGCTCGCGTTGCCGAGCATCCTGGGCATGAACGCGGCGATGGGCATGGTCAGCATGAGCCAGCAGCTCACCGCGGACCGCGAGGACGGCACCCTGCTGCGGGCCAAGGCGACCCCGAACGGGATGCCGGGCTACCTCGTCGGCAAGGTCGTCTCGGTGGCCGGCGGGACGCTCGCCGACCTGGTCATCCTGCTGATCCCCGGCCTGTTCATCGTGGACGGGCTCGCGCTCGGCTCGGCCGCCGGGTGGCTGACCCTGGTGTGGGTGCTGGTGCTCGGGATGGTCGCGACGCTGCCGATCGGCGCGGTCCTCGGCTCGGTCTTCACCACCGCCCGGTCCCAGGGGCTGATCCAGCTCCCGGTGCTCGGCCTGATCGCGATCTCCGGCATCTTCTACCCGATCACCGCGCTGCCGGACTGGCTGGAATGGATCGGCCAGCTCGGTCCGATCTACTGGATGGGCCTCGGGATGCGGTCGGCGCTGCTGCCCGACAGCGCGGTCGTGGTCGAGATCGACGCCTCCTGGCGGCACCTGGAGACGGCCGCGGCGCTCGGCGTCTGGGCCGGGATCGGGCTGGCCGTCGCGCCCGTCGTACTGCGCCGGATGGCCCGGCGGGAGTCCGGCTCGAAGGTCGCCGAGCGCCGGGAACGAGCGCTGCAGCGGGTCGCCTGAAAGCATTGTGAAAGGTGTGTTGAGCCCGCCCGCCCGATCTCGGCGAGGAGGAACCGTGGTGGCGGCAGGAGACCGGCGGCTGAACGTCTGAGATGGTCGGGGGATGGGCGACCAGATGGACGTGTGGGCGGTGCGGCGGCCCGGGCCGATCGACGGCGGGTCGTTGCGGCGGGAGCGCCGTACGGTGCCGGAAGCGGGGCCGGGGGAGGTGCTGGTCAAGGTCGAGGTGTGCGGGATCTGCCGGACGGACCTGCACCTGTGTGAGGGGGACCTGGAGCCGCGGCGGCCGGGCGTCGTACCCGGTCATCAGGTAGTGGGATCGGTGGTCGGGCGAGCGGCCGGGGCTGAGCGGTTCGAAGTGGGGGATCGGGTCGGGATCGCGTGGTTGCGCGGGACCTGCGGGTCGTGCGAGTTCTGCCGCGCGGGATCCGAGAACCTGTGCCCGCGGTCGTCGTACACGGGCTGGGACGCGGACGGCGGTTTCGCCGAGTACGCCGTCGTGCCGCAGGACTACGCGTACGCGCTGCCGGCCGACCGCCCCGCCGAGGAGCTGGCGCCGTTCCTGTGTGCGGGGATCATCGGCTACCGCTCGCTGCTGCGGGCGAACCTGCCGCCGGGCGGTCGACTCGGCATCTACGGCTTCGGCTCGAGTGCGCACCTCACGGCCCAGCTCGCGACCGCACAGGGCGCCGAACTGTTCGTGATGACCCGCGGCGAGCGGAATCGGGAGCTGGCCCGCTCCCTTGGTGCCGCGTACGTCGGTGAGACTGCCGACCGACCGCCCGTCGCGTTGGACTCGGCGATCGTGTTCTCACCGGCCGGTGAGGTCGTGCCGTACGCGCTCGAGGCGGTGAAGCCCGGCGGGACGGTCTCGGTGGCGGGGATCCATCTGACGGACGTCCCGGCGCTGAACTACGAGCGTCAGCTCTTCCACGAGCGCGACCTGCGCAGCGTCACCTCCAACACCCGGCGGGACGGCGAGGAGCTGTTCCGGCTGGTCGCCCGGCTGCCGGTCCGCGCCCACACCACCGTCGTCCCGTTCGAGAGCGTCGACCGGGCGCTGTCCGACGTCGCGCACGGGCGGGCCGCCGGCTCGCTGGTCGCCGTACTTAACGTTTGAACCGTTCGGGGCCGTAATTCGTTAGAACTGGGTGAAGATTCAATCCGGGGTGGGGTCCGGGCTTCAGCACTGACGACTAGCTGCGTTAGATTTGATCAAATCTTACCGGGCTACCAGGGAGTGTGAGCGCCATATGCGAGGTCTGACCAGGCAGGTGTGGTCGGTCCTTGCGGCTGCCTTCCCGGGTGCCACGCCGCTCCAGGACGGGCAGTGCTGAGCAGGGTTCTCGGCGCGGTGGGTGTGGTCCTGCTGATCGCCGGGGTGGTGTTCGCCGTCCGCCCGGTCACCGTCGACGGCCGGGACTGCGGCTCGGTCTTCCAGCCGGACAAGGGCATCACGCCGATGCAGTGCGACCCGCGGCTGGACACCCGCGGCGATCTCGTGGTCGGTCTCGGCACCGGCGGCGTCGCCTTCGTGCTCACCGGATTCGCGGTCGCCGCGGTCCGCGACCGCCGTACCCGCGTCACCTCCTGAGCCCGCCGGCGTCCCCGGGCATGCTTGACCTTCACACAGTGTCAAGCCGGAAGGTGGGGGCATGTTCACCATCGGGGACTTCGCGGCGTTCGGGCAGGTTTCGGCCCGGATGCTCCGGCACTACGACGCGATCGGGTTGCTCCGGCCGGCGGTCGTCGACGAGGCGACCGGGTACCGGCGCTACTCGGCCGCGCAGCTCAGCCGGCTGAACCGGATCATCGCGCTGAAGGATCTCGGGTTCAGCCTGCAGCAGGTGCACGAGATCGTCGACGCCAAGCTGTCCGCGGAGGAGCTCCGCGGCATGCTGCGGCTGCGACGGGCGCAGCTCGAGGACGAACTGGCACGCAGCGCGTCCCAGCTCATCAGTGTCGAGGCGAGGCTCCGGCTGATCGAGAAGGAAGGTCACATGCCCACCGACGACGTAGTCCTGAAACACATCGCCCCGACCCGGGTCGCCCAGCTCACCGCGCTCGCCAAGAGCTACGACGGTGAGGACATCGGCCCGGTCATCCAGCCGCTGTTCGGCCAGCTGATGGACCGCCTCGGCGCGGCCGGCGTGGTCCCGTCCGGCTCGCCGGTCGCGTACTACGAGGACGCCGAGGACGACCAGATCCTCGTGCACGCCGCCGTACCTGTCGACGCCGACACAGTGGCCGACGTCGACGTGCACGAACTACCGGAACTCGAGCAGGCCGCGACCATCGTGCACCAAGGAGACATGTACGAGGCGGACCGCAGCATGCAGACCCTCGCCCGCTGGATCGAGGACAACGGGTACCGCAGCCAGGGCTACGCCCGGGAAGTCACGCTGCAGTTCGACCCGGAGAACCCCAACAACTGGGTGCACGAGTTCCAGATCCCGGTCACACGTCCAGACTGACGGTCGCGAACGAGTGCGGTGGCAGCGTGACCCGCAGGCCGCGCGGGTCCGCTGCCAGGTCGGTGAGGGCTACCGGCGCCACCGCGCCCGGATCCGCGGGGGTGTTGTGCGACTGCGGCTTCGATGCCGTGAGCAACCGTCCGGCCGGGTTGCGGAACTCCGCGCCCCGTAGGTCCAGGACGATGTCGGCCGGCGAGCTCGGGTCCAGGTTGCTGACCGAGATCAGCGCCTTGCCGTCCTTCACGCTGGCCGACGCGGACAGCAGGTCCATCGACTTGCCGTCCAGCTCGTACGGATCCGGCTGCTCGACCACGTGCACCGGGACCGACGTCGCGTCGTGGTGGCCCTTGTTCATCTCGAACACGTGGTACGTCGGTGTGAGCACGAGCCCACCGTCGTCGTCGGTCAGCAGCATCGCCTGCAGCACGTTGACCGTCTGGGCGATGTTCGCCATCACCAGCCGGTCCGCATGCCGGTGGAACACGTCGAAGTGCACGCTCGCCACCAGCGCGTCCCGCAGCGCGTTCTGCTGGAACAGGAACCCGGGGTTGGTGCCCGGCTCGACGTCCCACCAGGTGCCCCACTCGTCCAGCACCAGGCCGACCTTGCGCTCCGGGTCGTAGGCGTCCATCACCGCGGAGTGGCCGCGGATGATCCGGTCGATGTCCTGCGCCTTGATCAGCGTCCGGTAGTAGTCGTCGAGGGCGAACTCGGTCGCGCTGCCCTTGCTGTCCCAGGTGCCCGCGATCGTGTAGTAGTGGAACGAGATCGCCTGGAAGATGTTCTTCGGCTCCCGGCCGCACCCCAGGCAGCTGATCGCCTTCATCAGCGCCTCGGTCCAGGCCAGGTCGTAGTCGGACGCGCCGGCCGCGATCCGGTAGAGCTCGTTGTCGCCGTAGCTGCGGCAGAAGGTGGCGTAGCGGCGGGCCAGGTCGGCGTACGCCTCGGCGCGCATGTTGCCGCCGCAGCCCCAGGTCTCGTTGCCGACGCCCCAGAACGGAACCTTCCACGGCTCGTCCCGGCCGTTCGCCTTGCGCTGCCGGACCATCGGGCTGTCACCGTCGCGGGTCAGGTACTCGACCCACTCGCTCATCTCCTGGACGGTTCCGCTGCCGACATTGCCGTTCACGTACGGGTCGGCGCCGAGCAGCTCGCACAGCGCCATGAACTCGTGCGTGCCGAAGTGGTTGTTCTCCTCGACGTTGCCCCAGTGCGTGTTGATCATCGACGGCCGGTCGGCCTTCGGGCCGATGCCGTCCTTCCAGTGGTACTCGTCGGCGAAGCAGCCACCCGGCCAGCGCAGGTTCGGGATGTTCAGCGCTTTCAGGGCCTCGACCACGTCGAGCCGGATGCCGCCTTCGTTCGGCAGAGCGGAGTCCTCGCCGACGTAGAAGCCGCCGTAGATGCACCGCCCCAGGTGCTCGGCGAAGTGCCCGTACAGGTGCCGGCTGATCGCCGGGCCGGAAACGTCCAGGTCGATCACGACCCGCGACGACGATGCCTTGGACAACTAAGTCTCCTTGGTTTGCTGGTGTTTCAGACAGTACGACGCAGGTCGAGAGCGACCGGTGCGTCGCGGTCGCAGCCGAGCCGGTCCCCGTCCGCGCGCAGCGCCGCGACGTGGATGTCGGTCAGCCGCTGCTGGTCGACCACGTTGTCGACACGGGACCGTTCAGGGGTCGCGCCGGCCTTGGCCAGCAGGTCCTTGTTGTAGAGCACGCCCGGTCGCGGAGTACATCTCCACCCTGCAGTCGCGGATCCGAGCCGGTACGGCGGCCGACGTGTTCGCGATCGCGGCCGAGAACAAGACGAACCTGATCAACGGCAAGGGCCGCCAGAGTGCGGCGTTTCCTCATCGCAACTCCAGAAGGTGTTGAGGGGGTTGCTTCTTGCCCCGTGCGTGCTGCGCGGCACTCGGCGGCGCATCTCGCCGCACCGGTGCAAAGGTCACGATGCTCCGCATCGAGCCCTTCGCCCCGGCACGCCGAGCTACACCCCCGAGCACCTGCTCGCGACTGCACGGGACAAGAAGCAACCCCCTAAGGTATGGACCATGAGGAAGGCATCCACCGTGGTGACGATGGCCGACGTGGCGCGGTCCGCGGGGGTGTCCACGATGACCGTGTCGAACGTGATCAACGGCCGGCCGCGGGTTGGCGCGGCGACCCGGGAACGGGTGCTGGCGGCGATCAGCGACCTCGGCTACCAGGTCAACCTGGCCGCCCGCCACCTGCGCGCGGGCCGCACCGGGGTGGTCGGCCTCGCGGTTCCGGAACTGGAACGCCCGTACTTCGCCCAGCTGGCCGGCCGGCTCGCCGACCGGTTCGAGGCACACGGACTGCGGATCGTGATGGAGCGCACCGGCGCCAGCCGCGAGGGCGAGCTGGACGCGGTCGCCTTCTCCCGGCTGCGGATGTACGACGGACTGATCCTCAGCGTGGTCGACATCGACCCGGCCGAGCTGACCCAGATCCGGACCGACGCGCCGGTGGTGCTGATCGGTGAGCGGGCGCTGCCGTCGCGCTTCGACCACGTGATGATGGACAACGTCGACGGCGCCCGGCAGGCGACCGCGCACCTGCTGGCCACCGGGGCCCGGCGGATCGCCCTGCTCGGCGGCAACCCGGACACCAGCGCGAACATGCCGGCGCTGCGGGCCGAGGGCTACGCGATCGCGCACACCGAGGCCGGTGTGGCGATGGATCCCGAGCTGGTCGTCCGGTGCAACTTCCGGCTGCAGGACGGGTACGACGGGATCCGGGCACTCGTCGACGGCGGGATCGCCTTCGACGCGGTGTTCGCGCTGACCGACGTGGTGGCGATCGGGGCGCTGCGGGCGCTGGCCGATGCCGGGCGCCGGGTGCCGGAGGACGTCCAGGTGGTCGGGTTCGACGATATCGACGAGGCGTCGTACCTGGTCCCGTCGCTGTCCTCGGTGAACCCCGGCCACGACGAGATGGCCGACGCGATCACGTCGCTGCTCGTCGCCCAGATCACCGGCGGCCCGACCGGCGACCCGCAGGAACTGGTCGTCCCCGCCGAGCTCATCCAGCGCGGCACGACGAACCCCGCCGCCTGACCGCACTGCAGACCTCATCGAAACTCCCGGGAGGGTGACTGTTCGACAGAGGTATATCGATAAACCTAACCAGTCTGCAAGAGGTCGACTCGAAGGAGTCTCCGAGCGGGTGCGGGCGTGGCTCAGCCCGGCGCCGCCGCTGGTGGCGAGAGCGCCGGGCTGGATCTGGGGTGTCAGCTAGGCGTGGGGGAGCGCCGGCCGCGGCCCTTGCCCTGGAGGGTGGGAACGTCGCCAGGCTCTTCGTGAACGGTCCATTGGGCGTCCACGGACTTCACGCCCGGGATCCGTTTGACGGCGTGCCGGGTCGCCTTCTCCTCGGCGGCGAGCATGTCGCCGACCAGGGTGACGGTCCCGTTGTCCACGCGGACCTGGACCGCGTGCGGATGGCTCGCGTGCCGTCCGAGCTCGGCCCGGACGCGATCGTGCAGGACCGAGTCGTCGGCCGAGCGCCCGGTGACGCGGTAGCGGGCGGCCATCGCCATCCCGCGTCCGCGGTTCGTCATGTTCCGGGACAGGCCGCTCATGCTCGCGCCCATCCCGCGGCCGACGTTCGCGGACCCGTCCCGCAACCGGGCTCGTCGTGCGCGGCCTCTGTCCGGGTCCAGCAGATACTCGGTCACCACCCCGGCACAGACACTCGCCACGGCAAGCCCGGCGGTCTTGAGGAACGGATGCCCGTGATCCTTCACCGCGATACCGCGGCGCCGGGTACTGCGGTCGACGATCAGTCGCATCTTCTCTCACCCTCTCGATGGTTGCTCACCGATCGGGTACCCATTCGGGCGCAGCGAAACCGTCACCGCTCCAGCAGGGTGGCAATCTCCGTCATCTGCTCGTCCCGCAGCGGCCCGAACTCCATCGCCCGCGCGTTCTGCTCCGCCTGCTCGACAGTGCGGAAACCAGGGATCGGAACGGTCCGCGGGCTCCGTGCCCACAGCCAGGCCAGCGATCCCTGCGCCAGCGTCCGTCCGTCGCTCTCCAGTACGTCGCGAATCGCCGACACCTTGTCCCACCACTCCGGCGCGGGCACGCCGCCCTTGTCGAAGTACCGCAACCAGGCCGGCGGCAGCGTGCGGATGTCCGCGCCGGTGGCCGGCTGGTTCGCGTCGCGGCGACCCAGGAGGCCCATTCCCAAAGGCGTTCGGTTGATGCTGGCCAGGTCGGCGCGTTCGCAGAGCGCGAAGAACTCCGGCGCGTCGTGCAGGACGCTGGCCTCGTGCTGCACCGCCGAGCAGTGCTTGCCTTCAGCAAAGAACTCCGCGCTGGCCAGGGTGTCCGTGCTCCACGCGTAGCTGCGGATCAGCCCTTCGCGGACGAGATCCTCACACGCCTCCCGCAACGGCAGCGCGACCTCGTTGGTCGTGTCGCAGTGCAGTTGGTAGACGTCGATGTAGTCGGTCCCGAGCCGGTCGAGCGACGCCCGGACCGCCTTGGCGACGTACTCGGCCGACTTGTCCTGGTGGTGCATGACGCCGGTCGACTCGTCGAAGGTGTTGCCCCACTTGGTCGCGATCACCACCTGGTCCCGCATCCCCGCGAGCGCCTTGCCGAGCACGCGCTCGCTGTGCCCGGCGCCGTACACGTCGGCGGTGTCGAAGAACGTCACGCCGAGCTCGACGGCCCGCCGGATCGCCCGCACCGACTCGTCGTCGTCGACCTCACCCCACCCCAGCGGCTCCCCGGCCGGATTCGTGAACGGACCGCCGATCGCCCAGCATCCGAACCCCACCGGGCTGACCTCGATACCGACTCGTCCCAAAGCACGTTTCTCCATACTCCGAGCCAACCAGCACTGCGGTCAGACGTCCAATGCATCTTTGAAGCACAGTCGATGCACGCAGAACATCAACTCACGCCGGTGACCCCGCCCGCGTCGTCGGTGGTGTAGAGACCCTTGGACAGATCCAACACGACCAAAGGATTGCCGAACGGGTCCGCGACGACGGCGCACCGGCCGACCGGGATGTCGAAGGGGGCCGTGATCAGCCGGCCGCCACGGCTGACGATCTGCTCGGCCGCCTCGTCGGCCGAGGTCACCAGCCAGCTCGGCGCGTAGTCGAGGCCGGTTGCGAGCACGATCTCGGTGTCGCTGTCCGGCAGCCGCAGCCCGGCCTGGCCGATCTCGTCGTTCCGCCACACCAACTCGTGTCCGAGCGCGTCCCGGTAGAACGCCAGCCCTCGGTCGAGGTCCGGGACTCGCACCGTCACCGCATCCACTGCCCGAAGTAGTCCGCTCATGCGTTCCAGGATGCCCCCTGGACGGTTCCGCAACTGTTAGGTAACCTTCCTAACAATTATCGACCCCGCGCCCCCGGAGGTTGTCATGAGGTTTCGTTGGTTGAGTGTCGCGCTACCGGCCGTGCTGGCCGGCGCCGTCGCCGGATCGAGCGCGGATGCGCGGACGGCCGCGGATGTGCTGCTGTCACAGGGAAAACAGGTCGTTGTCTCCAGCATCGAAGACGACACGTTGAGCGGTCCAGCAGCGGTCGACGGGAGTACGGCGACCCGCTGGGCCAGTGCGGAAGGGGTCGATCCGCAGTGGATCCGGGTCGATCTCGGCCAGCCGGCCACGGTACGCCGGGTGAAGCTGAACTGGGAGGCCGCCTACGCGAAGGCCTACCGGATCGAGATCTCCGACGACGGCAGCACGTTCCGCACCATCAAGGACGTTGCCGATGGCAATGGCGGCACCGACGACCTGACCGGCTTGCAGGCGCACGGTCGGTACCTGCGTCTCGTCGGCACCAAGCGCGGCACGTTGTACGGCTATTCGCTCTGGGAACTCCAGGTCTACGGCACCACGGACTCCGCCGGCGACACCCAACCACCGAGCACGCCCACCGGACTCACGGCAACCGATATCACCGCTACGACGGCGGCACTCACCTGGACCGCCTCGACGGACAACGTCGGCGTGAGCGGGTACGACGTAGTGCGCAATGACACCGTGGTCGCGTCCACCACGACGACGCAGTACAACGACACCGGCCTGGCCGCTGACACGTCGTACACGTACTCGATCCGGGCCCGCGACCTGGCCGGAAACCAGTCGCCGCCGAGCCAACCCGTCACGATCCGGACCCGTGCGGGTGGCGCCGGCCAGTTCGTCCTCGCGGCGGCCGGTGACATCGCGGATCGGTGCACGCCCGACGACTCGAGCTGCGTCCATCCCAAGACCGCTCGCCTGGTCGAGGCGATGAAGCCCGCCGCGGTGCTGACCATGGGGGACAACCAGTACGACGACGCACACCTGTCGGACTTCCGGAACTACTACGACAAGTCCTGGGGCCGGTTCAAGAGCATCACGAAGCCGGTGCCCGGCAACCACGAGACGTACGACGACGTGCCGTTCGAGGGCTACCGCAAGTACTTCGGCTCGATCGCGACCCCGCAGGGCAAGAACTACTACAGCTGGGACCGCGGCAACTGGCACTTCGTCGCGCTCGACTCGAACGACTTCTCCGGTGAGCACGGCCTGGCCGAGCCGCCGCAACTCACCTGGCTGAAGCAGGATCTCGCCCGGAACACCAAGCGCTGTGTCGCCGCCTACTACCACCACCCGCGGTTCAGCTCCGGCGACCACGGTGACAACCCGGAGACGGCCGAGTTGTGGCAGACCCTGGTCGGCGCGAAGGTCGACTTGGTGCTCAACGGCCACGACCACCACTACGAACGCTTCCTGCCGCAGAACGCCGACGGCGACCCGGACCCGAACGGCCCGGTCCAGATCATCGGCGGCACCGGCGGCATGACGCTGTACGACGTCCACGCCGAGCATCCGGCGACGGCCAAGCTGCTGCAGGACTTCGGCGTACTGAAGTTGTCGATGACCGACACGACGTTCAGCAGCCAACTGATCGGTCTCGACAACCGGGTGCTGGACAGCAGCCCGACGTACACCTGTCACTGACGGGCTGACGGCAGATGTATCTCGCCGGAACCCGGGCCGGGGCCTCGCCAGCCCCGGCCCGGAGCACGCCGATCCGACGGGTGCCGGGGATGGTCGTTGCCCTGGGCCTGGTCAGCATGGTCACCGACATCTCGGCCGAGATGGTGACCGCGGTCCTGCCGCTGTATCTGGTGTTCGGCCTGGGGCTGAACCCCTTGCAGTTCGGCCTGCTCGACGGGCTGTACGCCGGCGCGACCGCCGTACTGCGCCTCGTCGGTGGACACCTCGCTGATCGGTGGCGGCGGCTCAAAGCGGTCGCCGGGATCGGATACGCGCTGTCGGCCGTGTCCAAGCTCGGGTTGCTGATGGCTGGGTCGTCGGTCCCGGCGATCGGTGCGGTCCTCGCGGTCGACCGGGCCGGCAAGGGGATCCGGACGGCGCCGCGGGACGCGCTGATCTCGTTGAGCAGTTCGCCCGAGACGATGGGCCGTTCGTTCGGTGTGCATCGGGCGCTCGACACGCTCGGCGCGTTCCTTGGACCGTTGGTCGCGGCAGCGGTGCTGTGGGCGAGCCTCGGTGACTTCAGCGCGGTCTTCGTGAGCAGCTTCTGCTTGGCGGCCTGCGGTGTTCTCCTGCTCGTGATGCTCGTTCGCGACCGGCCGCAGCCGGTGTCGAGCCCGGTGGTGCCGGTGCGGGCGATGCCCGGGTTGTTGCGGATCGCAAGCTTCCGGCGGTGCTGCGGGTGGGCAGCGATGCTCGGGCTGTTCACCATCACCGACTCGTTCGTGTACTTGGCCGTGCAGCGCCGCTGGGACGTGGAGAGCACGCTGTTTCCACTGCTGCCCTTGGGTACGGCGGGCACCTTCCTGCTGCTCGCCGTGCCGCTCGGCCGCTTGGGAGACCGGATCGGCCGCTGGAAGGTGTTCATCGGCGGGCACCTCGCGCTGGTGATCGCGCTGGTCCTGGTGTGCGGGCCGGTCGGCAACTGGTGGCTCGCGCTCGCACTCCACGGCGCCTTCTACGCCGCGACGGACGGCGTACTCCCTGCTGCTGTCGGCCCAATGCTGCCCGAGCACCTCCGGGCCAGTGGTCTTGCCGTGTTGCAGACCGGACAGGCGCTCGCCCGGATGGTGTCGGCCGTGACAGTCGGGCTGCTGTGGACGCTCTGGGACATCCGTTCGGCCTTGCTGGTGACGGCGTCCGCCTTGCTGGTCGTCACCATCGCAGCCGCTGCGATCAGGCCGTGGGAGGTGCGGCGATGAGGCGAATCGTTGTCTGTGTGGCCGGCGTACTTGCGCTGCTCATCGGGGCCGCGACGTACGTCGTGTCGGCCCGAGGCGGTGGCGCGGTCGACAACGCGATGCCGGTGGTGACTGGTCAGGCGGCGGCCCTCGACGGGTCGACCTTGTTCTTCAGCAATCTGGCCGACGGGCCGGAGGCGGGGAAGCTGGCTGCCGTACCGGTTCGTGAGCCAGGCGCGACGCGGCGAGTGGGGGACTTGCGGTGCGATCGGTTCGCGGCGGCACGGCGTACGGCGGTCTGCTTGCGGCTGAAGGCCGGGTCGCTGCCGCCGCTCACCGAGATGCTCGTGCTCGACGCGGACCTGCGGGTCCGGCACCGGCAGATGTTGCCGGGGACACCGAGTCGCGCTCGCGTGTCGCCGGACGGGCGGATCGTGAACTGGACGCTGTTCGTCAGCGGGGATTCGTACGCGGCGACCGGGTTCTCGACCCGGACCGGGCTGTACGAGGTCGAGACCGGGCGGCTGGTGAAGAGCATCGAGGAGCTGCCGGTGTTCATCGGCGGGCGCCGGTACTTCGCCGCGGACGTGAACTACTGGGGGATCACCTTCGGCGCCGACGGCAACCGGTTCTACGTCACGCTGGCGAGCAAGGGGAGGACGTACCTCGTCGAGGCCGACTACCGCCGGTACCGGGGTGCGGCGATCTACGAGAACGTCGAGTGCCCGTCGCTGTCCCCGGACGGGAAACGGATCGCCTACAAGCAGAAGGTGTCCGACGGCACCTGGCGACTGGCCGTCCTCGACCTCACCACCCGCCGCGTCAGCCACCCACCCGAGTCCCGCAACCTCGACGACCAGCCCGTCTGGCAGAACGACACCACGCTGCTCTACCCGCTCCGCAACTCCGCGGGCACCACCGACATCTGGTCCGTGGGCCTCACCACGCCGCCCACCCTCCTGATCCAGCACGCCACCAGCCCGTCGTTCGGCTGAGTTCAGGAAACGCGCGCGGCGAGCGCTTCATTCATGGCGATGAACTGCGGCTTGATGGTCTTGTTCAGCATGGACCTGGTGAACGGGACGGCGGCGCCGCGGAAGGTCTCCTCGTGGATCAGCCGGGTGCGGCCGTTCGGGAGCTCCTCGAGGCGGAACGAGTGCTCGCCGTCGAAAATGAACCCGGGTGGGACCTTGCCGATCCAGCGCAGCTCCCGGTTCGGCTCGACGACCAGCAGTTCCGGGCTGAACGCGGTCTCCTTGCCCTCGGTGTCACGCAGCACGTTGGTGATCGTGCCGCCGGCCGTCAGCTCGCCGGTCGAGGAGATGATGAACGGGTTCCACTCCGGGTACGCCTCCCGGTCGGCGAGCACCTTCCACACCTGCTCCGGGCTCGCGTCGATCTCGATCGCGGTGTGCAGGACGAACGGCCGGACGACCGTGTAGGCGGTGTAGCCGGCGATCAGGACGACAAGGGCGCCGAGGGCAACGAAAATCTTCATGACTGCTCCTGAACAGGACCGAGGGTGCTGAGCACCAGCTCGCTCACGTAGGCGGGTGTGATCGGCTCCCCGGTGATGAGGAGCCGGTAGTACAGCGGGCCGACGAGCTGGTCGACCAGTACGGCGGGGGAGGCGTGCCCGGGGACGAGTCCGTCCTCCTGCGCTCGAGCGACGACCGCGGTGACGGCCGCGTGCCGCTCACCCCACAACGCCCGGACGCTCTCGCTGACGCGCGGTTCGCGAGCGGCGGCCGCGGCGAGATCGGCAACGAGGGTCGTCGGTACGGCGGCCAGCGCCGAGGAGATCGCGGTGACGAGATCGGTGAGGTCGCGGCGCGGGTCGCCACTCGGTTCGAACGGCACGGCGGCCCGCAACCCGGCGATCATCGCGATCACCAGCTCGGCCTTGCTCGGCCAGCGCCGGTAGATCGTCGTCTTCGCCACGCCGGCCCGGTCCGCGACCCGGTCGACGGACATCCCGTCGTACCCCCGCTGCCGCATCTCTGCCATGGCGGCCTCGAGCACCCGGCCCTCCACCCCGGCATCCCGCGGCCGCCCTCGTCCCACCATCGCCGTCCTCTTTTCGCTACTGCGGTGTCGAAAAGACGATAGCGCGAGACGGTTGAATTACGCAACTCCGGTAGCGAATATAAAAACTGCCATTAGTTGGCAGGTTTTGCTGACAGCGTGGCCGGGTGCTCAGGTCTCATCGGCTGCTGCTGCCGGCAGCCTTCATCACGTCCCTCGGCAACAACATCCAGCTGATCGGCGCCGCGCTGCTGCTCGTCCAGACGCACGGCTCGATGCTCGATGTCGGCTGGCTCTTCATCGCGGTGGCGGTCCCGCAGGCGGTGCTGTCGCCGTACTTCGGCCGGCTCGCCGACCGCTTCGACCGCCGCCGGCTGTGGATCGGCTGCGATGTCATCAGTGCGATGGCCGCACTCTGTCTGCCGGTGGGCCTGGCGATCGGCGTCCCGCAGCAGGCGGTCGTCTACGCGAGCAACTTCCTGCTGGCGATGGTCGCGGCGTTGTTCGTCCCGGCGAGTGCCGGGCTCGTGCGGGAGCGGGTGCCCGTGTCGGAGCTGCGGCGGTTCAACGGCCACTACGAGATCGCCCTGCAGTCCGGCATGTTGCTGTCGGCATCGGTCGGCGGATTCGCCCTGCAGTACTTCGGCTCCACGCCGCTGTTCGTGTTCAACGCGCTGACGTTCGTTGCTTCGGCGATGCTTGTGCTCGCGGTCCGCCGTACTGCCCGGCGGACCGAAGTCGTCGAGGAGTCGCGTCCGGCAACCGGGTTGATGGGTCGTCGGCTGCCGGTAGGTGCACTTGTGTTGCTCTACGGCCAGGGGCTGGTGGTGGTGACGGTCTTCAACGCGTTGCTGCCGGTGTTGATCGTCGGTGAGTGGCATCGCGGCGCGGCGGTGGTCGGGATCGTCGACGCGCTGGGTGGGGCCGGGTTCCTGCTGGCCGCGGTGGCTTATCGGCGGTCCGCCGTACGGTTCGGTGATCTGCGGGTGGCGATTCTCGGGTTCGTCGCAGGTAACGCGCTGCTGGCGGTGCAGCCGCTGTTCGGGGTCGGCGTGCTGATGGGTGGTGTGCTCGCCGGGGCGTTCGTGTTCGGCCAGGCGCGGATCGCGGCCCGGTCGCTCCTGATGACGTCGGTCGACGAGTCCCAGGTCGGCCGCGCCTTCGGCGCCGCCAACGGCTACGGCCTCACGGCAACAGTCGTCGTCATGCTCCTCGCGTCGCTCGTCACCGGACGGACCGACACCAGGTACGGCTTCGCACTCCTGGCCACGATCAGCATCGGAGCCGCCGTCCTGGTCGCAGCCTGGATTCGCCGGGCCGGATCTGACAGGACTTATATAAGTGCTGTTATGATTCGGGCGTGGACGATCCGAGCGAGCAGAGTCAGTGGCGTGGGTTGCATCAGTTGCAGGCGAGGATGGACGCGGAGATCGCGCGCATCTACACCGATCGGCAGATCAAGGGGCTCAAGCCCAGCTACGTGATGGAGCTGCTGCGGCTGCACGCCAAGGGGCCGATGACGATCACCGAGCTGGCCGAGTCCGTCGGCCGGACCCACTCGGCGCTCAGCCAGAAGGTCTCCGCGATGCGGACCGCGGGCCTGGTCCGGACGGTGCCGGGCGCTGACGCCCGCAGCAAGAAGGTCGCGCTCACCGCGAAGGCCAAAGGCATCGTCGAGCTGCTCGCGGCCGAGTGGCGGGCGACCGAGGCGGCGATCACCGAGCTCGAGGCCGAGCTCCCGTACCCGATGACCCAGGTGGTCCGGGATGTCGAGGAGGCCCTGGCCCGCAAGAGCTTCCACGACCGCATCGTGGAAAAGCTCGAGCCATGAGCGCCCGGCATGCGCTGATCGACCTGGAGCCGCTGCGGGTGTCGCCGGTCTTCCGGCGGCTGTGGGCCGGGCAGGTGCTGTCGACGTTCGGCGGCCAGCTCGCGTTCGTCGCGGTGATGTTCCAGGTGTGGGACCAGACGGCGAGCGCGGCGTGGACCGGGGCGGTCGGGTTGTCGCAGGCGTTGCCGCTGATCGTGCTCGGCCTGTTCGCCGGCGCGGCCGTCGACCGGGTCGAGCGGCGCCGGTTCTACCTGATCACGATCGGCGGCCAGGTCGTCGTCTCCGCGCTGATGGCGAGCCAGTTGGTGATCGGGCCGGTTCCGGTCGGCGTACTGCTCGGGCTCGTCGCGGCGCAAGCGGCGTTCGCGGCCGCCGGCGGGCCGGTGGCACGGACAGTCCTTCCGCAACTGTTGCCGCGGGAGTTGCTCGCCGCCGGGATCGCGCTCAACCGGATCGCGTTCCAGGGCGCGATGCTGGTCGGCCCGGCGGTCGGCGGACTGATCGTGAACGCGTGGGGTGTCGGCGTCTGCTACCTCATCGACTGCCTGAGCTTCCTTGCGGCGATGTACGGCGTACTCGGCCTGCCGAAGATGCGTGTCGAGGCAGTGGCGCGGCCGGGGCTGCGTGGGGTGCGCGACGGGTTGGCGTTCGTGGTGTCGACACCGGTGATCCGGGGTGCGTTGCTCACCGATCTCGCCGCGACGGTGCTGTCGATGCCGGTGAGCCTGTTCCCGGTGATCAACGCCGAGCGGTTCGGCAACGATCCGCGGACGCTCGGGTTGTTCCTGAGCGCGATCGCGGTCGGTGGGGTGGTGGCGTCGGTGCTGTCCGGCTCGTTCACCCGGCTGCCGCGACCCGGTGTCGTGATGCTCGCCGGGTCGGCCGGGTGGGGGATCGCCCTGGTGCTGGTCGCGTTCTCGCCACTGCCGTGGCTCGCGTTGGCGTTCCTCGCGGTGGCCGGTGCCGCGGACACCGTGGCGGTCGTGGCGCGGAGCACGATCGTCCAGCTGCACACGCCGAACGAGTTGCTGGGCCGGGTGACTGCCGCCGAGCAGATCGTCGGACAGGCTGGGCCCGACCTCGGGAACCTGCGCGGCGGCCTGGTGGCTCAGGCGACCTCCGGAGTTGCTGCGCTGGCCTCTGGCGCGGTGCTCTGCGTCGCGGCCGTCTTGGCCGTGGCCGCGTCGACGCCTGGACTTCGCCGTACGACGGTCTCCGACGTCAGCCGGCGGTGAGGGCGACGGTGCGGAAGCCGGCGTTGCCCATCGAGGACTCCGGAGTGTTCGACGAGCGGGCGGCGTTGCGGTAGCGGTTGCAGTACGAGTCGTGGCAGAGGTACGAGCCGCCGCGCATCACTCGGGCCGCGCCGAGGGACGGGCCGCGCGGATCCTCGTCCGGGGAGAACTTGTAGTAGCGCGGGCCGAACCAGTCCGCGCACCACTCCCACACGTTGCCGACCGTCTGCCAGAGCCCGTAGCCGTTCGGCTCGAAGGTGTGCACCGGCGCGGTGGTCAGGTAGCCGTCCTCCTCGGTGTTGGTCTCCGGGAAGACGCCCTGCCAGATGTTGCAGCGCCAGAGGCCGTCGTCGCCGATCAGGTCGTCGCCCCACGGGTACCGCGCGCCTTCCAGACCACCGCGGGACGCGAACTCCCACTCGGCCTCCGTCGGCAACCGCCGCCCCGCCCACGAGCTGTAGGCGACGGCGTCGTTCCAGCTCACGTGGACGACGGGATGGTCGTCGAGCCCATCGAGATCGGACCGGCGGCCACCCGGGTGGCGCCAGTCCGCCCCACGTACGCCGGCCCACCACGGCGTACCCGCGGCTGGACCCATCAGGTCGGCCGGATCCGCCTGCAGGGCCAGGTGGAACACCGCGGAGAACCCGTAGATCTCCGCCTCGGTCCGGTAGCCGGTGTCCTCGGCGAACCGCGCGAAGTCGCGGTTGGTCACCGAGGTCGCGTCGATGCTGAACGGCTTCACCCGCACCTGGTGGATCGGCACCTCGCCGTCACCCTGGTTGCCGTCGCCATAGCCGTCACCCATCGCGAACACGCCGCCCTCGAGCGCGATCTGCTCGATGTCATGCTGCCCGTTCGCGGACCCGGGGGCCGGTGGCGCCGGACTGATCCCGGCCACCGGGCGCGACGGCGCACAACACGACGGCTGTTCCTCACTCATGAGCCCAGGATCTCAAAACGCCCGATCACAGAGCCGGTGGGCCTTGCTCGATCCGGCGCAGGATCGGGTCGAGGCGGTAGAAGTCGGTGCCGCGGATCAGTTGGCGTTCGTCCCACCAGGTGGCGCCGGCCTCAGCCAGCGGCTCGATGATGGCGCGGGCGTCGGCGGGCGTGGTGATGCCGCCGACGATCACGTCGTACTGCGTGGTCTGGTCGTCGCGGAGGCTGCGCAGGTAGGTGACCAGCTCGCGGAGTTGCTCGACCGGCGGGGCCTCGCCGTGGTTGGCGTCCAGGAATAGAGGTACGGCGCCGTCCCAGCGGGCGGCGCGTCGCATCGGAGCCTTGCGCGGCCAGTAGCCGGCGATCCAGACCGGGGGCCGCGGGCGCTGGACGGTTGCTGGGAGCAACGTGACGTCGTCGGCGTGGTAGTGGCGGCCGTCGTGGTTCACCGGCTCGCCGGACCAGTACGCCGTGAGCAGGTCAAGGCCCTCGTCGAGCCGCTCGGCCAGCACCTTCGGGTCGGTCTCGGCGCCGAAGCTGCCGAACTCGTCGTCGATCGGACCACCCAGGCCCGCGCCGAACACCACCCGGCCGTTGCTCATCGCGTCGAGCGTCGCGACCTGCCGCGCGAGCTGCTCCGGCCGCCGCCGCGCGACCGGCGTAACCAGCGGGCCGAGCGTGATCCGCGAGGTCGCAAGCGCGGCCGCGGTCAGCAACATCCACGGATCCCCGAACGGCTGCCCCTGCCGCTGCTTCTTGCTGTGGACCACGTGATCCCACAAGAACAGCCCGTCCCACCCCGCCTCCTCAGCCGCCTTGGCCACGCGAGCGACGGTATGGGCGTCGGCAAAGTCCCCGAAGTTCGGAATATTGATCGAAAAGCGCACACCCGCATCCTGCCCGCCCCCACCGACAGCGGCAATCGGGTTACCCGGCTGGCCGGGGTAGCCGGGTCGTCACGCTAGGCGCAGTTCAATGAATGGGATCGTGTCGCCGGGGAGCAGGTAGGTCTCGACCTCCTCGAAGCCGTGCTTCTTGGCGAACTGCAGTCCGTCCTCGTTGGTCGCCAGGATGTGCGTCTCGATGCCTTGGTCGCTGAGTTCCCGGCCGCGCGCCAGGCTGCGCTCGTAGATCGCCGTACCGTAGCCCTGGCGCCGGTGCTCAGGCAGCACCCGCGCGATCACAGTCGCCGCCGCGCTCTCCTCCGACGGCGGCCGCACGGTCGAGCATCCGACCAGCACCTCACCGACGTACGCGACCTCGAGCACGTGCCGCCCGGCCCGCTCCCGAACCTCATCCACCGACAACGGCGCCGTCGGAATGATCTCGTTGTGAACCCGCTGCCAATCCAGCAGCGTCCCCTCATCACTCACCGGCACAATCCGAAGCTCAGGCACCATGCGAGTCTAGTGCCGTGCGAATTCTGTATGTGGGTAACAGCTTCACGGCGCGCAACAACCTGCCCGGGCTGATCAAGAGCATGGCGGCGGCGCGCGGGATCGAGATCGAGCACAAGCTGATCCAGGCCGGCGGCGCATCGCTGCGCCAGCACCTCAACGCCGGGAAGGCCCTCGAGGCGATCGCGAGTGGTGGGTACGACGTCGTCGTACTGCAGGAGCAGAGCACGCTGCCGATCAAGTCACCGGCGCGCTTCCGGGAGAGCGCCCGAGACTTCGACACGGCAATCAAGGCGGCCGGCGCCCGCACCGCCCTCTACATGACCTGGGCCCGCCGAAACGCCCCCGACACCCAGCAAGCCCTAACCACCGAGTACGCCGCCGCCGCTGCCGAACTGGCCGCCACCCTCATCCCGGTAGGCCTCGTCTGGCAACACTTCCTCGCAAGCCACACCGAGCCCACACTCCACGACAAAGACAACAGCCACCCAGCCCTACCCGGCTCCTACCTAGCCGCCTGCGTCTTCCTGATCGCCCTACTTCACGAGGACCCAGTCGGCATCGACGTCCCCGTTAAGGCCCTGGCCCCCGACACCGCAGCCCTCCTCCGCCAATCCGCCTGGACCATCTGCGAGTCCCTCACCGCGTAACCACCCAGCGGACCCGGCCCAAAGGAAACGGCCTTCGGCCGCGCCTGTTCTGTCGGCAGCCTGCGGCTGCGCGCCGAATGGTCTTGCGGCCGGAGGTGATCGGCCGACGGCTAACCTCAGCCGGCTGGCTGCCAACGGACACGGCCTTCGGCCGCGGCCGTTCTTCTGGCCGCCTCCGGTGGTGCGCCTGACCGTCGTCCGGCTGGAGGTGATCGGCGACGGGTGGTATGGGGCGGTCGGCTGGAAAAGGCACGGCCTCCGGCCGCGGCTGTTCTGTTGGCAGCCTGCGGCTGCGCGCGGAACGGTCGTGCGGCTGGAGGTGACCGGCGACGGGAAGCTCTTCCGGACACTCGAAGGGGTCGCCTTGCGGCTCCGCCCTGAGCCTGGACGGCGCTCACCCGCCCTGAACCGGACGGCGCTCACCCGCCCTGAGCATTGCCAGGGGATATCCCCTGGCGTGCTGCCTTCTCCCCTCGTACGGGAGGGGAGAAGGCAGCATCGGAGGGGATATCCCCTCGAACGCGAAGCAGCCGACCGCCACGAAGACCGCGATGAACGTCCCCGGACGCCCGGCAGCTCCTGGCCCGAAGTCAGCTTCTCCTACTGCGGCCAGCGGTCTGCAAGAGCTGCGTCACCGGCCCACTCAACTGGCGTGCCGGCGTCGAAGACGGTTCCCTCGTCAGCCTGTCCCGGTTGGTTCCGTGCGGGATGCGGGTGCCTGTCATAGCGGTTCCGACTCAAGGAACTGTCGGCGCCGAAGGCGGTGTCCGTGGTGTGCGGCTGGTTCCGCGCGATCGGGTTGGTCGTGTCACCGGGTCCGGCTCAGAGGAACAGCCGCGGCGGGAGGCCGTGTCCTCTGGCCGTGTTCTCTCGACACAGAAACAACGGAAACATGTTGCCTAACGGAGGGATGTTTGTCAGCATGGGTGATCGTGACCAAAGACTTCGGGCCGGCTGTGCCGGTGGCGGTGACGGTGTTGCGTCCGCTGGGGCTGCGGGCCGTACGACTTGACGGAAGCTTTCTCGGTGATCTGCAGGCCAGTAACGGGGCGGTGTCGATTCCCATGGGTGCTGAGCACCTGGAGTACCAGTGGGACAACTACCGCAACGTGGCCAAGGGTCTGACGGATGTGGAGTACCACGGGCCGAACTACGAGGACGGTGAGGCCTACAAGTGGCTCGAGGCCGTGGCGTGGGAGGCTGCGCGGAGTGATGATCCGCGGCTGCTCGAGTGGCTGGAATCGCGGACCGAGCTGATCGCCGCGGCCCAGGCTGACGACGGGTATCTCGGCACGTTCGTGCAGTCCGGGCAGCGCGACGAGCGCTACGGCCGGCTGGACTTCGACCATGAGATCTTCAACATGGGCGCGATGATCCAGTCCGCGGTCGCGCAGTACCGGGCGACCGGCCGGACTGAGCTGCTCGATGTGGCGAAGAAGGCGGCTGATCACCTGCACCGCGAGTTCGGCACCGGCCCGGACCAGCGGGAGGGCTTCTGCGGCCACCCACTCGCCGAGTACGCGCTGGTCGAGCTTTACCGGACCACCGGCGAGCAGCGGTACCTCGACCAGGCGAAGTACTTCGTCGACGCGCACGGCCGCCAGATCCTTGCCCCCGGCAACGCGCAGCGTGCCGCCTACCTGTCCGACCGCGTCCCGGTTCGGGAAACGGCGACCCCCGAGGGCCACGCCGTACGGGCGATCTACCTGGCCGGCGGCGCGACCGACGTCGCGATCGAGACCGGTGACACTGAGCTGCTCGCGGCGCTCGAGACCCAGTGGCACAACATGGTGCATACCAAGATGTACGTGAACGGCGGCCTCGGCAGCCGGTGGGACGGCGAGTCGTTCGGCAACCCCTACGAGTTGCCGTCGGACGTCGCGTACGGCGAGACCTGCGCGGGCGTCGCGAGCATCCAGTGGAGCTGGCGGTTGCTGCTGGCAACGGGCAAGGCGCAGTACGCCGATCTGATCGAGTGGCAGCTGTACAACGCCGTACTCCCCGGCGTCTCACTCGACAAAGCGAAGTACTTCTACGTCAACGCCCTCCAGGTCCGCGCCGACTCCGACGAGACCGACAGTCGCGCGCCGAGCAACGGCCGGCAGCCGTGGTTCGGGACGAGCTGTTGTCCGACCAACCTGATGCGGACGTTCGCGTCGTTGCAGCACTACGTCGCGACCTCCAACGATCAATGCCTGCAGATCCACCAGTACGGCGCTGGGTCGATCGAAGGCGTCGGCCTCAAGCTCACCGTCGCCACCGACTACCCGCTCAGCGGCCGCGTCATCATCACTGTCGAGGACGCCGAAGCCGATCCGACCGCGATCTCGCTGCGGATCCCGGGCTGGGCGCACGGCGCGACCGTCGGCGTGGGCGAGGAGCAGCACGCGGCCGTCGCCGGCGCGTACGTCAACTTCAAGCAGGCCTGGAAACCGGGCGATCGCCTCGTCCTCGACCTGCCGATGACGCCGCGCCTGGTGTACGGTCATCCGCGCGTCGAAGGCATCCGCGGCTCGGTCGCGATCTGCCGCGGTCCGCTCTTGTACGCCGTCGAGCACCTCGACCAACCCGACGGCGTGCTCGTCGATGACCTCGTCCTCACCAGCACCCGGCTGGACGAGGTCCCGTCCACTGACGGCCCACCGCTGATCACCGCAGCCGGCGCCGTCCAGACCACACCCACGACCTTGTACGACGACCAGCCGGCAGCCGTCGGCGACGCCGTACAGCTCACAGCCCTGCCGTACTACCGCTGGGCCAACCGCGCGATCGGCCCGATGAAGGTCTGGCTGCCGCTGAAGTAGTCGCCCGCGGGACCACCACGTCAGCCGGCGTTGCCGTCGGTCGACGCGCGGACCACCAGTTGGCACGGCACGATCTCGGTCCCCGAGTGCGGCCGCCCTTCGATTGCGTCCAGCAACCGTTGGGCGGCCACCCGGCCGATGTCGGTGAGCCGCAGATCGACCGACGTCAACGGCGGGCGGGCGCCTTCCGCGATGATCTCCCAGTTGTCCGTGCCGACGATGGCGACGTCGTCCGGGATCCGCCGGCCGAGCTCCCGCAACGCGTCCGCGCCACCGCGGGCGAGCAGGTCGCTGCCGTAATGGATCGCGTCGATGTCCGGATGCGCGCGGAACAGGATGTGGGTCGCCTGCCGCCCCCACGCCTCGGTCCAGCCGCCGTACATCGCCGTACCAGTGAGCTCCTTCCCTGCCTCGCCGAGCGCGGCGACGAAACCCTCGTGCCGGCAGCGCGCGGCGTCGAAGTGCTCGGGTCCGGTGACGTGGGCGATCCGGGTACGGCCGATCCGCAGCAGATGCTCGGCCGCGAGCCGGCCCGAGGCGACATCGTCGACGACGACCGAGCAGTCGGACTCGTCCTCCGACGGGGTCAGCGCGTAGACGACCGGTACGTCGCTAGCGCCCGGCAACGGTGGCCGGCGGTTGGAACTGCGCCCGGTCACGATGAACCCGTCGACCCGGCGGCCGAGCAGGACGTCGACGTAGTGCCGCTCCCGGATCGGGTCGCCGCGGCCGTCGCACAGGAACACCGAGATCTGGCCGGCGCCGAGCGCGTCCTCGGCGCCGAGCATGACCGGCACGCTGAACCGCTCGAAGCTGTCGGTGGTGATCATCCCGACCGTGTAGCTGCGCCGCTCGAACACGCTGCGGGCCAGCGCGTTCGGCCGGAAGTCGATCTCCTCGGCCGCGGCCCGGATCCGCTCCCGGGTCGCGTCGCTGATCTGGCCGGTGCCGTTCAGCGCCTTCGACACCGTGCCGGGGGAGACCCCGGCTCTGGCCGCGACGTCCCGGACCGTGGCCCGGCGCTCCTGACTCAAGCCTGTTCCCTCCCTGGATCGTGTTTCCGGAAACAACCATACCCGCCCGGAACCTCGATTTCGTTCAAGGAACTCTTGACCGCCGGGCGTCGCGCTCCTACAGTCAGGAAACATGTTGCCGTCGTGTTTCGGCAACCCCCTCACGCTGTCGAGCGAAGGAGTCCGGCGTGCCCGTTTCCGCTGTCGTTCCCCGGTTCCGGGGATCCGCCCTGATCGAGTGGGCCGATCACGAGTACCGCGAGCCAGGTCCCGGTGAGCTGCGGCTCCGGATCGCCGCGAACGCGATCTGCGGCACGGATCGGCACGAGTACTACGACGGCAGCCCGATCGTCCCCGGTCACGAAGCGGCCGGTGTCGTCGTCGACGCAGGTCCGGGTACGGCGACCTCGATCGGCAGCCGCGGTGTCGTCTATCTGATGGACTTCTGCGGCGACTGCCGGAGCTGCCGAGTCGGCGCGACCAACCAGTGCTTCGCCAAGCGCGGCGACGTCGGCCAGAACACCGACGGCGGCTACGGCCCGTACGCGGTCGTCCACGAGACCAACTTCTTCGCCGTCGGCAACGACCTCGACCTCGGTACGGCGACGATGCTGCTCGACGTGATGGGCACGAGCTCACACGCCCTCGCTCGCGCTCAGCTGATCCGCCCGGACATCGAGAGCATCTTCGTCGCCGGTGCCGGCCCGATCGGACTCGGCCTGCTGGTGATGGCCAAGGTCCGCTTCGGCGCGGACTTCCCGGTCTACATCTCCGACGTCAGCAAGTGGCGGCGGGGCTTCGCCGAGAGCCTCGGCGCAGTGAGCTTCGCCGCGGACGACCGGGACGGGATCATCGCCGCCGGCGCCGACATGAGCTTCGACTCGTCCGGCAAGCAGGCGGCGCGCGAGCTCGCCCTCACGGCCAGCACGCGGCGCGGCGGTCTGATCTGCGTCGGCCACGGCGAAGGCATCACCATCGACGTGTCCCGCGACCTGATCGCCCCTGAACGCGCCGTCCTGGGCAGCGAGTACTTCCGGTACGACGAACTCCCGGAGAACCTCGAACTCCTCGAGCAGCACGAGGACTACATCAGCAAGGTGATCACGCACCGGATGCCGGTGAGCGACCTGGACGAGGCGTTCCAGCTCTTCTTCTCCGGTGAGACCGGCAAGGTCGTCATCACCCAGGAGGCCGGCGCATGACGCTCCGAGTCGCGATCGTCGGCGCCGGCGGCTGGGGTCGCCAGCACGCGCGCATCTTCTCCGGCCGTCCCGACTGCGAGCTGGTCGCGATCGCCGCGCGGACGCCCGAGTCGGCCGCGCGTCGAGCGGCCGAGTTCGGCGCCGCGCCGTACACGGATCTCGACGCGATGCTCAGGGAGACCAGTCCGGACCTCGTCACCGTGTGCCTCCCGAACGAAGGCCACTTCGAGCCGACGCGGACACTGATCGACGCCGGGGCGAACCTCCTGGTCGAGAAGCCGCTCGTCTTCGACCTCGCCGAAGCCGACGAGCTGCTCGACCGGGCGGCTCAGAAAGGCATCTTCTTCGGCATCAACTTCAACCACCGGTACGCCGAGCCCGTCCAACGCGCCCACCAGGCGATCCAGGACGGCGTCCTCGGCGAGCTCTCGTTCCTGACCTGGCGTTTCGGCGGCGAGGCAAACTACGGCGCGTCGCCGCACGCCAACCTGATCGAGACCCAGTGTCACGGCTTCGACATGCTCGAGCACCTCGGCGGCCCGATCCGGTCCGTCGCCGCGCAGATGACGAACAAGACGTACGGCGCCTACAGCACCGTCGCGCTCGCGTTGTCCTTCGAGAACGATGCCGTCGGCACCATTCTGGGCAGCTACGACTCGTCGTACGCCTATCCCGACAGCCAGCTGATCGAGGTCAACGGCAGCACCGGCCGCGCGACCATCCACGACACCGTCCGGCGCCTCACCCTGAGCCGGGCCGGTGACGACACCACGTCGGTTTGGCAGGCCGGTTATTTCAACGATGAAATGCGTTCCTTCCACGCGACCTTCGACCGTCACGTCGACCACGTCGTCGCCGCCCTCCAGGCCGGCGGCCCGCCGCCCGTGCACGCCTCCGCCGGCCGCCGGGCCCTCCAGCTCGCCCAGGCAGCGATCGCGTCCTTCGAGCGCGGCGCCCGGGTCGACGTCCACGAGTTCACCTGAGGAGAACCCATGTCAGCACCCATCGGCCGTCGCCGGCTGCTCCAGCTCGGCGGGCTGACCGCCGTCGGGGCCGGGCTGTCGGCCTGCAGCGGCAAGTCGCTGAACGACACCGGCTCCGGCGACGGCGGCGGCACCAAGCAGCTGCAGTTCATGTTCTGGGGCTCGACCGCCGAGCAGAAGGCGATCGCCGGCATGCTCAAGGACTTCGAGAAGGAGAAGTCCGGCGTCGCGGTCAAACCCGTCTACACCCCGGCCGACTACGACACCAAGCTGAACGCGCTCGTCGCCAGCAACCGCCAGCCCGACCTGTGCTACATGCAGTCGCCGATGGGCTACCGGCTGGCCGAGCAGGGCAAGCTGGTCAACCTCTACCCGTACTTCGACAAGTACCCGGACCTCGCCAACCGCCTGCCCGGCACCTACTTCTGGTGGGACAAGGGCAAGACCTACGGCACCCAGAGTGCGAACGAAATCATGTCCCTCTGGTACAGCAAGGCCGCCTTCACCGACGCCGGCGTCGAGCTGCCGCCGGCCGAGGCCGCGAAGGCGTGGAGCTGGGACACCTTCATCGAGAACGCCTACAAGCTGACCCTGGACCAGAACGGCAAGCACCCGGACGAGTCCGGCTTCGACCCCAAGCGCGTTCGCCAGTACGGCGTCTCCGCCGGGATGGGCTCGATCGTGTGGCAACCGCTGCTGCTGAGTCGCGGCATCAACTTCACCGACGAGGCCGGCCGCAAGAGCATGCTGGACACCCCGGAAGCGATCGAGGTGTTCCAGAACCTGGCCGACCTGATGTACAAGCACCGGGTCGCGCCGACGCCGGCACAGCTGGGCAACAACGCGCCGAGTACGACGGTGCAGCTCAAGACCCGCCGGGTCGCGATGGTGATCGACGGGCAGTGGACGCTGCTCGACCTTGCGCAGGGCAAGCTCGACTTCGGGATGGGCGTGCTGCCGAAGTACGAGAAGCCGATGACGATCACGCTCGGCGGCGCGACCGCGATCTTCTCCTCGACCAAGCACGAGCAGGAAGCCGTCGAGCTGTACCTGTTCCACGACAACCCGACCAAGGTCGACCTGTTCAGCACCGGGCTCTGGATGCCGCTGGAGAAGCGGTACTACACCGAGCCGGGCGACATCGACGTGTGGACGAAGAACGACGCGCACCCGCCGGAGTACAAGACCGCGGCGATCGACTACACGATCAACAACTCGGCGCCGTACTTCTACCAGAAGCTGCGCAACATCGAGGCGATCGACAAGGTGCTGACCCCGGCGATCCAGGTCATCCAGCAGGGCAAGACCCCGGCCGCCGAGGTGCTGAAGCCGCTGGCCGCCAAGCTGAACGGCGGCCTGCTGCAAGGTACGTACCCCACCGACGGCAACTGATGAGAGCCGAACAACGCTGGGGATGGTTGCTGGCGGCGCCGGCGATCCTCGGGTTCGGGATCTTCACCATCGGCCCGATGGTCGCGTCGCTGGTGTTCAGCCTGACCGACTGGCGGATCGGCGCGCCGGCCCGGTTCATCGGCCTCGGCAACTACGACCGGCTGGCCGGCGACCCGCTGTTCTGGAAGTCGTTGAGCGTCACGAGTTACTACACGATCGGCGTCGTACCGCTGACGCTGCTGGTCGGTTTCGTGGTGGCGATCCTGGTCAACCAAGGAGTCCGGGCGCGGTCGTTGTGGCGGACGATCTACTACCTGCCGACGCTGGTGCCGGCGGTGGCGAGCTCGGTGCTGTGGATCTGGATCTTCAACCCCGACTTCGGGCTGCTCAACAGCATGCTGCGCGAAGCCGGGTTGCCGACGTCGAACTGGATCTACGCCGAGCGGTCCGCCGTACCGTCGCTGATCCTGATGAGCGTCTGGGGCTTCGGGAACGCGATGGTGATCTTCCTGGCCGGCCTGCAGGGGGTGCCGCGGCACCTGTACGAAGCCGTCGCGATCGACGGCGGTGGGACGTGGGCGCGGTTCCGGCATGTCACGTTGCCGTTCATGACGCCGGTGATCTTCTACAACCTGGTGACCGGGGTGATCGGCACGTTCCAGGTGTTCAACCAGGCCTACATCATGACGCAGGGCGGGCCGAACAACGCGACCCAGTTCTACATCTACTACCTGTATACGAAGGCCTTCACCGACAGCGAGATCGGGTACGCCAGCGCGCTCGCGTGGGTGCTGTTCGTCGTCGTCCTGGTGATCACCGTCCTGCTGTTCCGCAACGCCCGCCGGTGGGTCCACTACGAGATGGGAGCAGCCAGGTGATCCGTCGTACCTCGGTCTGGGCGGTGCTCACCGTCGGCGCCGCGCTGATGTTCTTCCCGTTCGTCTGGCTGGTGCGCAGCGCCCTGATGGACGACAACCAGATCTTCATCTCGCCACCGGAGTGGATCCCGCGCCCGTTCGCGTGGACGAACTTCAGCGAGGCGCTCAGCTCCCAGCCGTTCGCGCGCTACTTCCTGAACACGATGATCATCGAGGTGCTGGTGGTCACGGGGACCGTGCTCACGTGCGCGCTGGCCGCCTTCAGCTTCTCGCGGCTACGGTGGCGCGGCCGCAACCTGATCTTCGGGCTGCTGCTGACCGGCGTGATGCTCCCGTACGCCGTGACGCTCATCCCCACGTTCGTCATGTGGGGCTCGGTCGGCGCCCTCGACACCTTCGTGCCGCTCACTTTGCCGGCCTGGTTCGCCGGCGCCGGCGGCGGGGTGTTCAACATCTTCCTGTTCCGCCAGTTCTTCCTGACCATCCCGTACGAGTTGGACGAGGCCGCCTACATCGACGGCGCCACCCCCTGGAAGGTCTTCTGGGGCGTCATCATGCCGCTGTCGAAACCCGTGATCGTGGTCGTCGTCATCTTCACCTTCATCGGCGTCTGGAACGACTTCCTCGGCCCACTCCTGTACCTGACCTCCGACGACAAGTTCACCCTCGCGTTGGGCCTGGCCGGCTTCCAAAGCACCTATACAGCCCAATGGGGCTACCTGATGGCCGCTTCCCTGGTGGTCATCCTCCCGATCATCCTCATCTTCTTCGTCCTCCAGCGCTACTTCGTGGAAGGCGTAACGCTGACTGGTGTGAAGGGGTAGAACATTGAACGGCCCAAGGACACGGCCTTCAGCCGCGGCTGTTCATTCGGCCGCCTCCGGCGGCGCGCTCGGCCGGGTTGCGGCGGGAGGTGCTTGGCGGCGGGCAGCGTGGAGCGGCCGAAAAGGACACGGCCTTCGGCCGCTGCTGTCTGTTGGCCGCCTGCGGCGGCGCGCCTGACCGGGTTGGGTGGTCGGCGGCGGGAACGTGTTCTGGATACTCGCAGGGCCCGCGTACGGGCTCCGGGCTCAACCTTGACGGTGCCACCCGCACTGCGCAATTCGCGGGGATATCCCCTGCAAGGTTGCCTTCTCCCTTCGTGCGGGAGGGGAGAAGGCGGCGTTCGAGGGGATATCCACCGGATGTTGCGGGAGCGGGGCACGACCCGGAAAGGGGACGGCTTCGGCCGCGGCTGGTCGTTGGCCGTCTGCGGCGGCGCGCCCAACCGTGTTGCGGTCGGGTGTGGTCGGCGACGGGAAGGCGTTCTGGATACTCGCAGGGACCGCTCACGGCTCCGGGCTGAACCTGGACGGTGCCACCCGCACTGACATACGGAGGGATATCCCCTGCAAGGTTGCCTTCTCCCTTTGTGCGGGAGGGGAGAAGGCGGCGTTCGAGGGGATATCCCCTGGACGATGAGGGAGCGGGGCACGACTCGGATTCGGGGGTCTGTTGTGCGTCGCGACGTTCCCTAGGCGCTGGCCGGGGCTGGTTCCGTGCTGATCGCGTCGGGTCGGGTTCTGGGTTGCCGGCTTCGCGTTGCCTGTCGCCGATCACGTTCCGCCGCAGCACTGTTGAGCGGGTCGGCGGAGCCGGCGAATAGAGTAGTCGCCGCTGAAGGTGGTGTCCTTTCCGAGCAGTTGGCCAGGTTGGTTCCGCGCTGACCGTGTCGGGTCGGGGTTCCCGGTTGCCGACCACCGCCGACCACCTCCCACCGCCACCCGGTCGAGCGCGCCGGCGGAGCCGGCCAATAGAACAGTCGCCGCCGAAGGCGGTGTGCTTTCGCCAGCAGCTGTCCGGTTGGTCCCGCGCGGATCGCGTGAACTCGTGTCACCGGTTGCGGCTCAAGAGAACAGCCGCGGCCGGAGGCCGTGTGCGTTTACTTGGCGTCGTGGAAGACCAGGCCGAGGGTGTGGCGGTGGCCGGTTCGGATGGGGGAGACGCCGTGGCGGACGGGGGAGGCGGACCAGCCTCGGGTTGATTTGACGGGGCGGTCCCGGGTGGTGAAGACGAGGCCGTGGCCTTGGGGGATGAGGGTGGCGGTGCCGCGGGACTGGGCTCGGGGGCGTTGTTCGACCAGGAGGAACTCGCCGCCGGTGTGGTCTACGCCGGGGTCGTTCAGGTTGATGACGACCTGGAGCGGGAAGACCTTGTCGCCGTACAGGTCGCGGTGCAGGGCGTTCCAGTCGCCGGGGCCGTAGCGGAGCAGGATCGGGGTCGGGCGGGTCTGGCCGGCGCGGTGGCAGATGTCGAGCCACTCGTCGAGGGTGTCGGGCCACTCGGCGTCGCGGCCGAGCTTGCCGTACCAGTCGCGTGCTATCGGCAACAATCGCGGGTAGAGAGCCTGGCGCAGCGACTCGACCGCCTGGGGGAAGGGCTCGGCGAAGTACCGGTACTCGCCCTCGCCGAAGCGGTGCCGCGCCATGTTGATGGTCGCCCGGAAGCGCGAGGCGTCGTCGTACAGCGCTGCGATCCGGGCTGCCTCGGCCGGGGTCAGCAGTTGCGGCAGCAACGCGCAGCCGAGGTCGTTCACCTCGGCCGTCACCTGGTCCCAGTCAGCCTTGGCCACTCGTTGCTCGTATCTGTCCATGACTATGGAACGGCCCAGGTCGCGGATGTGTGAGTCGGCCGCCAGGTCACGCACCTTGAAGCGCGGCCGGCCGGCCCGGCGCGCTCAACCGTTCGAGGTCCCGGTGAAGCGGTCCGTCACAATCCGCCGGGCCGGTCGGTCCATGTTTGTGAAGGCGGCGTCTCTTGACTGCGGGCGCGCGCGGAGCGACGGTTGGGAGAGAGGTTGGTGGGGGACCGGATGCGTATGGCGGACAGTGGATGGGAAGCGTATCGCCGCGGCTGGAGAGCAGCAGTGGTGGTGCTGGCCGGCCTCGGCCTCGTGACCGCGCTGGTCTTCGTCGGCTGGTCGACGAACGTGGTTGCCTTCCTGATGGGCGGAACCCTGGTGGCCTCGGTCTACCTGAGTGTCGGGCTGGCCCAGGAGCGGAAGACCCCTGAGCTGATCCGGGACGTGCTGCGATGGGCCGGCCGGGCCGGGCTCTGTGTGGTGGCGATCTGTGGGTACGCGACCGCGATCGGGATGGCCACGCTGTGGCTGGCCCTGCTGCTCGGCATCACGTCACCGCCGCTCGTCACCCGGCTCTGGCCCCAGCAGGCAGGTCCCGTACGGCGACCTCAGCCCGAGCCCCCGGTCGAGCGCCAACCCCGGAAGGCCGACCTGACGCCGAAGAGCGATCGCGAGGCCGACCGGAAGCCGAAGGCCGAGCGGAAGCCGAAGGCCGAGCGGAAGCCGAAGAGCGACCGCAAGCGGCAGCCGGCCCCGGAGCCGCCGCCACCGCTCCCGGAGCCGATCGTTCTCCCACCGCGCGCGCCGCTCGACCTGTCCGAGTTCACCGACCTGGACCTCTGCCTCGCCTGGCGCCGCAGCTTCACCGAGCTCGAGGGTTGTACGACGGACCAGGAACGCCTCGCCGTGATCGCCGCCCGGCACGCCTACCTGGACGAGCTCGAACGCCGCGCCCCCGACGCCTTCGCCCAATGGCTCGAGTCCGGCCCCCGGGCCGCGGGCAACCCGGCCAAGTTCTTCGCCCCGCGCACCAACCACGGCGAGGCCGAGTAGCAGTCGATCGACGATCTGCCGCCATCGGCGGGGGTGCATAGATACCATCGATGCATGCTCGACTTGGTTCGGCTTCGGGTGCTGGCGGCGGTGGCCGCGCACGGGTCCGTGACCGCGGCCGCGCAGGCACTGCACTACACGCAGCCGACGGTCAGCCACCACCTCGCCCGGCTGGAGGCGGCGACCGGCGCGCGGCTGGTGCAGAAAGTGGGGCGTGGCATCCGGCTCACGCCCGAGGGGCAGGTGCTCGCGCGGCGGGCGGCCGAGATCATCGGCCGGGTCGACGCGGCGGACGCGGAGCTCGCCGCGCTGATCGGGCTGGAGGTCGGCCGGGTCCGCCTCGGCGCGTTCACCTCGGCGCTGACCGTGCTGGTCCCGCCGGCGGCGGCCGAGCTCCGGCGCCGGCACCCCAACATCGAGCTCGAGCTCACCGACGTTCATCCGGTCGTCGCACTGCAGCAACTCCGTGACGGAGTGCTCGACCTGGCGATCATCTTCCGGTACGACGACGAGCCGCCGAGCGACGGCATCCGGTACACCTACCTGCTCGACGACCCGGTCTACCTGCTGAGCCGCCGTACCGGGGAGAAGCTCACCGACCACCGCGAGTCCGCCTGGATCGCGGGATGCGTCAACTGCCGGCAGGAGTTCGTCGACCTCTGCGCCGAGGCCGGGTTCACGCCGCGGATCGCGTACACGAGCGACGACATCATGGTGAAGCAGGCCTTCGTGGCGCACGGCCTCGGTGTCACCACCATGCCGGGCCTGGCGCTGCGCACACACCAGGCCGATGGCGTGAAAGCGACCAAGGTGAGCGCCGCACGCCGCATCTATCTCGCGACGTACGGCGAACCACCCGACCCACCCGCGACCGCGGCGTTCATCGAAGCGCTGGAAAGGCATCACGGAGGTCAGCCGCGATGAGGTCGATCGCGTGCCGCCCGGCCGACAGCACCCCCGGGAAGTTGAGGAACGCGTGCATGGTGCCGGCGTACTCGACGAGTCGCGCCGGTACGTCGTCCGTCTCGAGCCGAGCGGCATAACCCCGCGCATCGTCGCGCAGCGGATCACGACCGGCGGCGAGGATCAACGCCGGCGGCAGACCCTTCAACGACTCGGCCCGCAGCGGTACGGCGGCAGCCGGCAACTCCCCGTCCGGGAAGTACTGCGCCGACGACCAGCGACCTGGCGCGATGCTGAGAAACGTCCCGTCGAAGAGCCGATACGACTCGGTGTCCTGGTCGACGTCGAGACTGGGATAGCAGAGGATCTGGCGGTCGGGGAGCGGCCGGCCCTCGTCCCGGGCGAGCAGGCAGGCACCGGCCGCGAGGGCAGCCCCCGCACTCTGACCGCCGACCGCGATCCGGCCGTCTCCGTTGAGCTCAGCCGTATGCTCACGGAGCCAGTCGAGAGCGTCGCGAACGTCGTGAAGCCCTGCTGGGTAAGGGTTCTCGGGCGCGAGCCGGTAGTTGAGCGAGACCACGGTGACGTCGCCGGCGGCGGCGATCCCGGACGTCGCGCACTCGATGTCGCGGAGGTGGCCGCCGATGAATCCACCACCGTGCAACCAGAGCACCAGCGGCCTTGGCGTCTCGCCCGGCGGTCGGTACAGCCCGGCCTCGAGGGCGCCGATGGTCAGATCCTTGACCTCGACGCCCGCGGCGATTGGACCGGCGAGCTCGGGGTCGGGCAGTTCCTCGCGGTCGAGCAGCAGGGCTTGGTAGGGATCGAGCTCCGGACCTTCCGGTGCGGCGGCGAAGCGGGCCAGCAGGGCATCGGTTTCGGCCGCGAAGGCGGGCAGGTCGACGATGGTCATGCCGGGACCTGCGCAGGCTCGAGGTGGCGGGCGGCGTGGCCGAAGAGGACACCGTCGGGTGGAGTGGCGGCGTACTCGGCGAGTGCTCCGATCCCGCCGTCGTACCCACCGCCGGTCGCGGGGTCGTTCCACGCGTCGTCGTCGTACTGCCGGATCTCCGCGACGAGCGCGTCGGCGACGCTGTGGAACCGGTGCAGCAGCAGCCCCGACGGGATGTGCCGGCCGGCCTCGACGCCGCCGACGTTCAGCGCGCTGCCCGCGTCCGCCGTCTCCCACCGCGGATCCAGACTCCAGTGCAACCGCCCCGCCGCGGCATCCCGCAGCACCGCGAGCGTGATCTCGTCCCACATCAGGATGTGTGCGGTCAGATCATGCAATGAGTCACAGAAGTGCCCGAGTGGCCCGGACACCACCCGGTACGGCGCCCGCAGTTCAGCCTCACTCAGCCCGTCGACGAGGTCCGCCAACAACCCATGATCATCCATCACCAACCGAGCCGCCTCGCTCGGAGTAGTAGTCGCTGTACGCATGCACCGAGCCAACCAGCCCGCGCGCTATCCCCGCCCTGAATTGACGGAACTCTTCAATCCATCGCGGTAGTGGCTCATCTTCGCGCGGGCGCCACACCTGTTCATAGAGCACCACCGCCGCCGCCCGGCACGGCTCTCGTCGACGAACAGCAGCGAGCAATCGTCGGCCGCACACGTGCGGACGCGGTCGCGGAGCGGTCCGGTGACCAGCTCGACGGCGTCGCGGGCGAGCGAAGTCAGCAGCCCGTTCACGTCGATCTCCGGGCGTTCGAGCACGAGATCGGGCGACAGTCGGGGCCCGGGGAGCGGCCGGCTGCTCCAGCGGTTGACCACCTCGACGTCGTCGGCCGTACCCGTCAACAGCCCGTAGACGGCCTCCCGCAACTCGATCGCCTGCCGGTAGGCGCGCGGGGAGACCTCGACGAGCTCGCCGGTCAGCCCGGCGTCGCGGAACCAGTGGGACAGGTCGTCCGGTGCGGGGATCCGCTCGAAGGGCTCCTGCTGGCGCTTGCCGAGGGTCGCGGTGAAGTTCACCGACGGCCGGCCGCCGACCCAGGTGAAGGTCGTCATGGTTCTAGGCTACCATCGCTGTTACCAGATAACCCGGTAACAGGAGTGGGGCACATGACGACGGTCGCGGTGGTTGGGGCTGGTGGGGTCGGTGGGTACTTCGGCGGGCGGCTGGCGCAGGCCGGGCAGGATGTGCGGTTTGTTGCGCGCGGCAAGCACCTGGAAGCCTTGCGGGCTGATGGGCTGGCGGTGCGGAGTGTGGCCGGGGACTTCGGCGTGGCGCCGGTGCGGGTGACTGGAGACGCCGCGGAGATCGGGGTGGTCGACTACGTGCTGGTGTGCGTGAAGACGTGGCAGTTGGCCGATGCGATCGTCGCGATCGAGCCGCTGGTCGGTGACGCGACCGCGGTCGTGACCGTGCAGAACGGGGTCGAGGCGCCGGATCAGGTGGCGGCGGTGTACGGGCGGGAGCGGGTGCTCCCCGGAGCCGCGGAAGTGATCGCGTACGTCGAGAGTCCGGGGACGATCCGGCATCTCGGCGGACCCGGCCGGTTGACCTTCGCCGAGTGGGACAACCAGCCCACACCACGGACGGACTGGTTGCGGACCGCCTTCACCGACGCCGGCCTGCTCGCGCGGAACCCGGACGACATCTGGGCCGCCTTGTGGACCAAGTTCCTGTCCGTCGTCCCCGGTGGCGGCCTGGGTACGGCGACCGGCGCCGGCTACGGCGTACTCCGCTCCCGCCCCGGGACCCGGAGACTGCTCACCGAGGCGACCACCGAGATCCGCGACGTGGCCCTGGCGCTCGGGATCAAGCTGCCGGCGGACGTCGTACCGAACACCCTGGCCTGGATCGACAACCTGCCCGCGGACGGAACCACGTCCCTCCAGCGTGACATCCTCGCCGGTCGTCCGAACGAGCTCGAGGCGTGGACCGGCGCGGTCGTCCGCCTGGGCGACCGCGCCGGTGTTCCCACCCCCGTCAACAGCTTCCTCTACGAGATCGCGGCTGCCCGCGCCTCTTAGTGGTCGATCCTGGCCCGCAGCCGGGCGGTGTTCTCAGCCGGCGATGAGGTCGGCTGTGTGTAGACGGCCAGGTAGAGGATGAAGAGGCTGGCGCCGTAGACGGCCACGCCCGCGGCCAGTGCACCGGTCACGCTGATGGCGATCATCAGAAGTGACCAGAGGCCGGCGCCGAGCGGAGTGTAGCGGCGCCACCCCTGCCACGCACCGGAGCGCAGCACCGAGATCCCGGCGGTGATCAGCCCGGCGGCGGTCAGGGCGATACCGAGGCCGAAGGCAGCGCCGACGACCTGCGGGCCGGTGTCGTCCATGCGCTGGTCGGCGAACGGGATCGTCGCGAGCTCGGCGACGAAGAAGACGAATGTGCCCACCAGGGCCAGTCCGCTCCCGACCCGAGCCGCGCGGCCGCGCACCGACCGGGCGAAGGCGAGCATCCCGACGAAGACCAGCAGGTGGATGACGGCGTACGCGCTCGAGATCAGGACCAGCGCGTCACTGCTCCACGGGTAGCTCCACATCTCGTCGGAGACGTCGGAGGCCGGTTGGACCACTGCCGCGACGAAGGCGCCGGACAGAGCCGTCACTGCTGCGCCGACCAGGCCGACGGCGGCGAGTTTGCGAATGTCGTTCATTTTCCCCACCCTTTCGAAGGTTTCTTCGACGGTAGGAATCGCCGGCCGCCCGCCGCATCGGCACCAGTACGACGGTTGCGTAAGTGCCAGCACTGTTGGCGACGCCTCCCGGCGCTGCCACGATGGTGGCGTGGGTGGGAGGCGCCGGTGGCCTGTCCCGGCGGTGTTGTTCGTGGCGACTGTGATCGTGGAGATCGCGGCAGTCGTGCTCTCGTGGCGTCTCGAACCGGCGTACGACACCTTTGTGTACGCCGCCTTCACCTTGGCCACCGTCGGCGCGGGCGCCTTGATCGCCCAGCGCCACCCGGAGAACCCGATCGGCTGGCTGCTCTGCGGTTTCGGCCTGCTCAACGCGCTGTCGGGGGACCTGACCGAAGGCTACGGCCTGCGGGCGGCCGCCGAGGGCTGGCCCGGTGGACCGATCGCCGAGTGGATCGGCTGGGAGAGCTGGCTGGTGAACGGCTTCGGCTGGATCCTGACCTTCCTGCTCTTCCCTACCGGGCGGCTGCCGAGCCCGCGCTGGCGACCGGTGCCGTGGATCGGCGCGGCCGGCACGCTGCTCGCGATGGCGGGCTGGGGGCTGAGCCGGGATCGCGACCGCGACTACCTCGGCGGTCGCAACCCGTGGGTGGTCGAGTCGCTGCCGACCGACGTGCTGTTCGCCATCGGGATGCCGGTGTTCCTGCTCGCGCTGGTCACCAGTGCGATCTCCCTGTTCGTCCGGTTCCGGCATGCCGGCGGCCTGGAGCGGCAGCAGCTCAAGTGGTTCGCGCTCGCCGCCGTCGTCGCCAGCGTCCTGCTCCCGCTGAGTTTCGCGCTCTGGTACGTCACCCCGTACGCCGAGCTGATCGCGGCCCTCGCGCTGTCCGGCCTGCCGCTCGCGGCGTGCGCGGCGATCCTGCGCTACCGGCTCTACGACATCGACCTGTTCATCAGCCGCACGGTCGGGTACGCCACGCTGACGGTGCTGCTCGGCGCGGCGTACGTCGTCCTGATCATTGCCCTCGGCACCTTGTTCGGCCGGGGCTCGGCGCTGGCCACGGCCGCGGCGACCGTGGTGTGCGCGATCCTGTTCCGCCCGTTGCGCGGCAGCATCCAGGACGCGGTCGACCGCCGTTTCAACCGGTCCCGGTACGACGCCGTGCACCGGATGGCCGGCTTTCTCGACGACGTCCGGGCCGGTCGCCGTACCCCCGAGGAGGTGCAGACCGTCCTCCGCGAGATCCTCGCCGACCCCGGCCTCGAGCTGCTCGTCTTCCTGCCGGAGAGCCAGCGGTACGTCGACCTCGCCGGGAACCCACGGACCGACGACGACCGGCACCGGATCGCGATCGAACGCGGCGACCAGCCGATCGGGGTCGTCCTGCACGACAGCACGGCCGAGCTCAGCCCGGAGCTCCTCCGGCGCGTGGTCGAGGACGGTGGTCTCGCGGTCGAGATCGCCCGGCTGCGCGCGGAACTGCGGCTGCAGCTCACCGAGGTCAAGGCGTCCCGGGCCCGGATCGTTGCCGCCGGCCACGCCGAGCGCCGCCGGATCGAACGTGATCTGCACGACGGCGCCCAGCAGCGGCTGGTCTCCATCGGGCTCGCCCTCCGGCACGCCCAGCACCAGCTGGGCTCGGCGCCGACGGCCGCCGGTGCCACGCTCGACCGTGCGGTCGAGGAGGTGACGGTCGCGATCGGAGAGCTCCGCGAACTCGCCCGTGGTCTGCCGCCGACCCAGCTCGATGACGGTCTGGCGCCCGCGTTCCACGACCTCGCGCGGAGGGCCCCGTTGCCGGTGTCGGTCGACGTACCCGACGAGCGGTTCGACTCGGGTGTCGAGGCGGCGGCGTATTTCATCTGCTGTGAGGGCCTCACCAACGCGGTCAAGCATGCGAACGCCACGCGGGTCGGTCTCGCGGCGAGGCATCAAGACCACAGCCTGCTGGTGACGGTGACCGACGACGGCGTCGGCGGTGCGGCCGCCGGCACCAGCACCGGACTCACCGGGCTCGCCGACCGGGTCGCGGCACTCGGCGGGATCTTCCGCGTCGACAGCGAACCGGGCCGCGGTACGACGCTCATCGCGGAGCTGCCATGCGGATCGTGATCGCGGAGGACCAGGTGCTGTTGCGCGAGGGGCTCAAGATGCTCTTCGTGGACGGCGGTCACGAGGTGGTGGCGACGCTGGGCGACGCGGACGGGCTGCTGGCGGCGGTGGCGTCGTACCAGCCGGATCTCGTGGTTGCGGACATCCGGATGCCGCCGACGTTCAGCGACGAGGGCGCCCGCGCGGCCGAGGCGGTGAAGAGCGCGCACCCGGAGGTCGGTGTGCTGCTGCTGTCACAGCACATCGAGACGACGCACGTGGTCGGGCTCGTGTCGTTGGGCGGATTCGGTTACCTGCTGAAGGATCGCGTGCTCGATGTGGGGGAGTTCCTGGCCGCGGCAGAGCGGGTCGCGCGGGGTGGGTCGGCGCTCGATCCACAGGTCGTGGCCGGTCTGGTGGCGCAGCGCGGGGACAACGATCCACTGGCCGCGTTGACCGAGCGCGAACGGCATGTGCTCGAGCTGATGGCCGAGGGACTGACGAACAGCGCGATCGCGCGGCGGCTGTTCCTCAGTGAACGCACGGTCGAAGCGCATGTCCGGCACGTGTTCACCAAGCTCACGCTGCCCGAGTCCGAGGACGGGCATCGGCGCGTTCTCGCCGTACTGACCCATCTCAGTGCGGCGACTCCAGGCCGAGGTCTGCCAGGATCTCCGTGACCGGCCGGCCGGGTGGGGCGGCCGTGGTGAGGCCACGAATGCAGCCGGTCATCACCATCCGGAAGTAGGCCTCGCTGCTGATCTGGGGCAGCTCGGCGTGGGCGGCGGCGAGCTTCTCGTCGGAGGCCAGGAGCGCGTAGACCTTCTCGAGCTCACGGGTGTGCGGGCCCTCGTGGTACGGCCGGTGGCGTTCCTCCGCGGCGGCGAGGTTGATCGCCAGCGACGCGACCGTCCCGGACATCACCACGGCGCCGGCCGTGGAGTACCCGCGCCGCCCGAGTGCCTCGATCGCCTCGCGCTGCAGCCGGACACCGGAAGCGCCGCGCGGAAAGAGCGACTGCATGTACGTCGCCAAGCCGGGGTGATCGAGGACGAAAGCACGGATCTGTTGCGCGAAGGACAACAGATGCGCCGGTACGTCGTCTTCCGGATCGTCGACCACGTGCAGGTCGGCCAGCACCGCCTCGCCGACCACCGCCTCGAGGCCGAGCTTGCCGTCGACGTGCCGGTACAGCGCCGTCGGGGTGACCCCGAGCGCGCTCGCCACACCGTTGACGGTCAGCTTGGCCAGGCCGAGGCGCACGCCCTCCCGCTCGATGTCCGCGAGGGTGATCTGCGCCTGCCGGCCACCGGTCTTCGGCCTGCTTGCCACAACGCTCCTCTTGGTCGGTGACCCCTAAGTTATGGTACTAACTTAGATACGAGCCATTACGTATGGTTACCGACGCTGGTTACCTCCCCAAGGAGATCATGGTGAGTGAGCACCGCCTAGCCGGAGAACGTTCCTGAAGGCCACCGGCGGCCTGACCGTCGCCGCCGGTCTCGGCGCCGGCACCATCCTGGCCACCTCGGCCGCGGCGAGTGCGGCCGACGACGGCCACGGGCTGCACATCGTCGAGCGCAACGAGGAAAACGCACGGATGTGGTACTACCGGTTCCAGACCGGCGAGCTGAGCTGGCAGCCGGCCGTCAACGTGCTGCTGCCCGACGACTACCACACCAGCGGCCGGACTTACCCGGTCCTCTACCTGCTGCACGGCGGGCTGCAGGACTTCATCACCTTCGACCGCCACGGCGTCCGGGAGTGGACCGCGGGCAAGCCGATCGTCGTCGTGATGCCGGACGGCGGCAAGGCCGGCTGGTACTCCAACCCGGTCACCTCCAACGCCGGCCCGCGCAACTACGAGACGTTCCACATGAACCAGCTGCTGCCGTGGGTCGAGCAGAACTTCCGGGTGTACGCCGACCCGGCCGGCCGCGCGGTGTCCGGCTTCTCGATGGGCGGCTTCGGCGCCCTCAAGTACACGGCCAAGTACTTCGGCCACTTCGCCTCGGTCAGCTCGCACTCCGGCCCGGCCAGCATCCGCCGCGACGGCGGCCTGGTCGCGAACTGGGCGAACGCGTCCTCGGCCGCGGTCGAGCTGAACGCCGGCACCGTCTACGGAGTGCCGTGGGACGAGGCCCGGGTCAGCGCCGACAACGCGATCGAGAACATCGAGCGCTACCGCGGCAAGCGGATCTTCCTGGTCGCCGGCACCAGCCCGGGCGGTGACCCGATGAACTACATCCAGGAGACCCAGGTGCTGGCCGGGCACCGCGAGTTCCGCGCCGCCCTGCACGCGGCCGGGATCCCGCACGAGTTCCGTGAGGAGGCGGGCGGTCACGAGATCCGCCCGCGGATGTTCGCCGACGACATCAACGGCATCGTCGCCCACCTCCGCCAGGCGGGCTGACCGACCGCGGGCGCCGCGTCAGGGTCGCGGCGCCCGCTTCCGTTGGCCGACGACGATCAGGACGATGCCGAGAGCACCGAACAGGCCGAACGACGCGAGCGCGGCCAGCGCCGGGCCGAGGAAGACCTCGGCGGTGTGCCGGCGGCCGACGAAGTAGGTCGCGCTCTCGTTGGCGCACACGACCTTGACGGTCTGCGCCGGGACCTTCTCCACCGAGTGCGCGACCACGTAGTAGACGTCGCCCGCGTCGTCGAACTGCTCCGAGCGGGACGGCTCCTTCAGCGCGATCGCCGTTCCGTTCGCGTCGGTCGCCGTGCAGGTCTGACCGGCGCCACGCTCCGCCGCGAAGATGGTCAGCCCGTCGCCGTCGAGCCGGACCGGGCCGCCGGCGATCGGCGCCGGTGCGCCGGGGATGTTGCGCATCAACTGGACGCCGAAGAACCCGCTGACCACAAACGCCAGCACCAGGCACCCGACACCGACCCACGTCAATCTCCGCATGGCCGAAGGTTAGTGGCTCCTTGGGGAGACAATGGGCGAATGGGTAGTGCAGCCGGGGGTTCGCAGGTCGACGTCGTCGTCCGGAGCATCAAGCAGATGATCGTTAACGGCACGCTGAAGTCCGGCGACAAACTGCCGATCGAGAAGGATCTCGGCGAGTCGCTCGGCGTCTCCCGAGGCCCGTTGCGGGAGGCCGTCCGGGCGCTGTCGATCATGGGCGTGCTGGAGACCCGGCAGGGGGACGGCACCTACGTCACCGCCCTCGACCCGTCGTTGCTGCTGGCCCCGATGGGGTTCGTCGTCGACCTGCAGAACCACAGCGGCGCTCACCATCTGCACGCCGTACGGCGCATGCTCGAGACCGAGGCGGCCGCACTGGCTGCCGGCCGCATCACCCCTGAAGCGTTGCAGGCGGCCGAGGCGGTCCTCGGTCGCGCCGAGGCCGAGCTGTCCGGCAAGGGCGAGCCCGACCACGAGGCGATCATCGACAGCGACATCGCCTTCCATCGGCTGATCGCCGAGGCCTCCGGCAACCCGGTGCTCGAGGCCCTGATCGAGGCCCTCAGCGGCCGTACCGTCCGCGGCCGGCTCTGGCGCTCGATCAGCCAGACCGGCGCCGACGAGACCACCCACGCCGAGCACCGCGCCATCCTGGCCGCCCTCGCCGCCCACGACCCCGACCGCGCCCGGGCCCGCATGGCCGCCCACCTCTTCGCCGTCGAGGACTACCTCCACACCAGCCCACCCGAGCTCTGACCGACCTTCGCGGCCTCTCACCGGTGCTCTCGCGGACGGAGGTTTCGCCGGCCTCGACTCCGGCGACCCCATCCGCTGGATGAGCAATGTCTAGTCGTCGTCGGCGAGGCGGGTCAGTAGGTGCAGGAGGTCTGACTGTTCGGTGGGGGACAGGCGTTCGATGAGGGAGACCATGGCGTCGCGGCGTTGGCGGCGGATCGTGGTCAGGAGTTTGGCGCCGGCTGGGGTGAGGGCGACCAGGGTGGCGCGGCGGTCGGCGGGGTCGGGGCGGCGGGCCACCAGACCGGCGGCTTCGAGGTCGTCGACGACCGTGGTGGCCGAGCGCGGCACGATGCCGAGCTGATTGGCCAGCTCGCTGGGCCGGAGCGCCCGGTCGGAGTGATCCAGCGTGCGCAGCAGGCGCAGCTGGCCGTGGGTGACATCGAGGTCCTGTTTCGACGCGCGCCGCTGCCGGCGGACGATGCCGTCGAGCAGCGCCGCGATCTGTTCAGCGGTGTCATCCGGTCCGGGCACGAGCAAAGCCTAAGGGTTGACGATTCTTGTGAGTCTAGCTCATAGTGAGCTAAACTCAGTATATTGGGTCCCCCGACCGAAAGGCACCGATGTCACAGATTTCCGGACTCCCGGGCTCGGGAGGCGGCGGTGGCCGCGCGATGCGGTCGCTGCTCAAGGACTCCTCGGTCCGCAACCACAAGCTGTCCGCCGGCACCCTGCGGCGGATCCTCGAGTTCGCCGTCCCCTATCGCCGCCAGCTGGCCGTCTTCCTGGTCCTGGTCGCCATCGACGCGGCCACCGGCGCCGCCACCCCGCTGCTGTTCCGCGAGATCATCGACCGCGGCATCGTGCCCGGCGACACCCAACTGGTCATCTGGCTCTCGCTTGCCGTCGGCGTCCTGGCGATCTTCGCCGGCACGCTCACGCTGGCCGAGCGCTGGTTCTCCTCCCGGATCGGTGAAGGTCTCGTCTACGACCTGCGCACCGCCGTGTTCGACCACGTCCAGCAGCTGCCGGTCGCGTTCTTCAGCCGGACCCAGACCGGCGCGCTGATCCAGCGCCTCAACGGCGACGTCCTCGGCGCCCAGCAGGCGTTCACCTCGACGCTGTCGAACGTGGTCTCCAACCTGCTCAGCGTCGCCCTCGTCCTCGCCGCGATGTTCGTGATGTCCTGGCAGATCACCCTGCTCGCGCTGGTCCTGCTGCCGCTGTTCATCCTGCCCGCCCGGCTGATCGCCGGCAGGTTGCGGGAGGCGACCGCCGAGACCTACCGGCTGAACGCGACGATGGCCCAGACGATGACGGAGCGCTTCAACGTCGCGGGCGCCGTCCTGGCCAAGGTCTTCGGCCGCACGCAGGACTCGTCGCAGGACTTCGCCGGCAAGGCCGCCCGGGTGCGCGACATCGGCGTCACCACCGCGATGTACGCGGGCATCTTCCGCGTCTCGCTCACCCTCGTCGCCGCGCTCGCGGTGGCGCTCGTGTACGGCGTCGGCGGCGTGTTCGCGGTCCAGGGAGCCCTCGGGATCGGCACGGTCGTCGCGCTGACGGCGTACCTGAACCGGCTGTACGGCCCGCTCACCGCGCTGTCCAACATCCAGGTCGACATCATGACCACCCTGGTCAGCTTCGAGCGCGTCCTCGAGGTGCTCGACCTCCCGCCGATGGTTGCCGACCGCAAGGACGCGAAGGAGCTCCCGGCCACGGTCGAGCCGTCGGTCGAGTTCGAGCACGTGTCCTTCCATTACCCGTCCGCCGAGGAGGTCTCGCTGGCCTCGCTCGAGTCCGTCGCGACCCTGTCCGCCGAGACCGGCGAGGAAGTGCTGAAGGACGTCAGCTTCACTGTCGCGTCCGGGCAGATGGTCGCGGTCGTCGGCCCGTCCGGCGTCGGCAAGACGACCCTCGCGTCCCTGGTCTCCCGGATGTACGACGTGACCGGAGGAGCGATCCTGGTCGGTGGCCGGGACGTCCGAGAGGTCACTCAGGACTCGCTGCGCTCGGTGATCGGCGTGGTGACCCAGGACTCGCACATGTACCACGACACGATCCGGTCCAACCTGCTCTTCGCCCGCCCGGAGGCGACCGAAGCCGAGCTGCAGCAGGCGCTCGAGGCCGCCCAGATCGCGACCTTGGTGAACGGCCTGCCCGACGGACTCGACACCGTGGTCGGTGACCGCGGCTACCGGCTGTCCGGGGGCGAACGGCAACGGCTGGCGATCGCCAGGCTGCTGCTCAAGGCGCCGTCCATCGTGATCCTGGACGAGGCCACCGCGCACCTGGACTCCGAATCCGAGGCCGCCGTCCAAGCCGCGCTGGCGAACGCGCTGGCCGGCCGGACGTCGCTGGTGATCGCGCACCGATTGTCGACGATCCGCAACGCGGATCTGATCCTCGTCCTGGACGACGGCCGGATCCGGGAGCGCGGCACGCACGACGAGCTGCTCGCCGCCGGCGGCCTGTACTCCGAGCTCTACACCACTCAGTTCGCGAAAGCGGCCTAAGCCTTGGCGACCTTCGGGGCCGGCTTGGCGTGCTTGGCGGCGGCGGGGGTGCGCAGCCGGCGGCGCGTGCCCGGCGCGCTGGCCGAGCTGGCCAGCCCCAACGCGCCGAGGAACTGCTCCAGCGTGAACGCCGCCATCCCGAGCGCGACCGGATTGCCCGGCACCCGCGAGGCCTCGACCGTCAGCCCCGGCCGCGAGCCGGGGAGCACGTGCTCAGGCAGCTCCTCTCGTACGGCGGGCAACAGCCATTCGGCCAGCGCCTTCGTCGTCCACCCGGTCAGCGTGATTTGCGGGACGTTCAGCAGGTTGACCAAGTCGCCGAGCGAGGCCGCCAGGTAGTGCGACGTACGGCGGGCGAGCTCGAGCAGCGCCGGGTCGTCGGCAGCAAGCCCTTCGGCGACCGCGTCGACGAAGCCACGCTGCAGTGGCTGCCGCAGCGCCGGGTGATCCGGATCGATCTCGGCCAGCGACATCTCCAGGCCGTGCACTCCGAGATAGGCCTCGACACAGCCACGCCGGCCGCACCGACAAGGCCGGCCGTCCAGTTGCAGCAGCGTGTGACCCCACTCGCCCGCGTTGTTGGCCGCGCCGCGCAGCAGTGAGCCGTCGATCGCGATCCCCGCGCCCACGCCGGTCCCGAGGTTGACCACGGCCATGGTCTTGGTCTCCCGGCCGACGCCGAACCACATCTCCGACAGCGCGACCGCCTTCAGCGGGTTGTCGACGTACACCGGCATGCCGAGGCGTTCCTCGAGCAGCGCCTCGATCTTCACCTCGTGCCAGTCCCAGTTCGGCGCGAAGACCGAGACTCCGGCGTCCGGGCGGACCTGGCCGGGCATGCTCACGCCGGCGCCGATGATGGTGTCGCGCCGGGTCCCGCTGGCCGCGACGGCCGCCTTGATCGCGCGGACGATGCCGTCGACGACGTACGCCGGGTCGTTCTCGTGCTCGTCGAGGGCGACCTCGCTCTGCCCGAGCGGCCCGAGCGTGACGTCGTACACGGTCGCGTCGACGTAGGTCTCGGCGACGTCGATACCGATGATCCGGCCGCGGTCCGGGTCGATGCTGAGCCGCTCGTACGGGCGGCCGACGGTGTTCTGCTCGACCGTCGCGATCCGCAGCACCCCCTCGGCGAGGAACTGCGTCACCAGCGTGGCGACGGTCGCCGTGCTGAGCCCGGTGTGCTTGGCGATCTCCTGCCGGGTCGAGGGACCGAGCGAGAACAGCGCGTGCAGAACCTCGAACCGGCTCTCGTTGCGCAGATCGCGAGACGTCTGCCTCGGCAACCTTCCCCCTCCGTCACTCGACACTCAGTTTTCGCAGCTCCGGCGTGCCCGGGCCGCTGACGCCCCGGACCAGCAGCGTCAACCCGGACCAGCCCGGCGGAATCCACAGTACGTCGGGATCGCCGCCGGAGAAGGCCGGACGCTCCCCGGTCCAGACCCGCCCGACGCACTCGCCGGACGCCCAGCCGGTGACCCGCACCTGCGTGCCCTCGGGCCGGACAACCGATCCATTCTGCAACGATGGAAGCCGTACGTCGAGCCAGGCCTCCTCCCCAGGCTCGAGCGTCAGCGGGAGCGCGATCTCCGTCGCCGGGCTGTCCTGCAGCGCGAACGTGGTCAGTAACTCGTCGTCCTGTACGGCGCACGTCCAGTCGGTCACCGGCTGCAAGCAGAGCAACTCGGCACGCAGGCCACCACCACTCGGATTGTGCGGCACGGTCACCGAGACCTCCTTGGTCCCGGCGGGCACGAGCACCCACGGATCCTCTGCGTGGACCGTCACCGGCTCGCCGTCGCCGACCGTCACGTGCACCGGTTCGCGGACGCCGTCCAGGTGCAACGCCGTCGTCATCGTCGTGTCGATCCGCCGGGTGTAGGTGACCGGTGTGCCGACGCGGGTGCTGCTCCACCCGGTGAGGCTGCGCAGCGGCGCCGGGTCGCCCGCCCAGTGCCCGTCGACGATCCACAACGCCGACAGGTTCTGTACGTCGACCACCGTCCACACCGTGCCCAGACCGCGCAACGCACCGAGCTGGAGCGCCGGCAGCCGCGCGTCGTCGAAGTTCGCGTGCCCCCAGATCTCGACCGTCGCCTGGATCTCGCCGCTGAGTCCACGGACGTCGATCCGCTCGGTGGCGCCGAAGCCGGCCAGCGTTCGAACCCGCCCACCGACCGAGAGATCCACGATGTCCGCCGCGCCGACCAGCAACAGCTCGTCGACACCCGTCAGGTCAGCGGTCGCGCGATACGTCCCACGCCCGCGATAGACGCCAAGAGACTCCAGCGTCGGCGGCAACTCGTGAGTCCCCGCCGACTTGTCCGGAGCCCCGGCCTCCCGCCGGCGCACTGCAGTCACGTCCTGCGCAGCTGCCCGCTCAGGCTCCACGACCTCCGAAGGTGCCTGCACACTGACCGGCACACCATCCACGACCAGGCTCGCACCGACCGCGATCTCCACCGCCGTGTTGCCGATGACAACAGTCACCGGAACCTTCGACGAGAACACCAGGCCGTCGTCCGACAGCCCGACCAGGTCGGCCGACGCCAACGTCAACGTCCGGTCACCCAGCGGCAGGTCGAGCAGCATCAGCGGGCACGAGTCCGCCGCGACCGCGACCGACACCCCGTTGACGACCGCCCGGCCATCCGTCGTTCCCAGGTTCGGTACGGCGACCAGCCGACCACCACCGTGGAGGTCGAGCACCGACGGAGACGAGCTGGTCGGGAAGTCCGCGACCACCTCGACAGACGCGCCCGACGTCGCAAGCGCCAACCGGGAGCCCAGTGCATCGAGCACGCGAGCGAGCACCTGCGCCTCGCCGTACTCCGGCCGCTCGATCCCCGTCGACGACACGTAACCGCCGAAGTCGTACCCGTGGCTCATGAAGTTGCCGGGCGCACCCCAGTTGCCACTCGACGGCGTGTAGCCGAAGTTCCACCCCGACGCCTGCAGGTACGGCGCGATCAACGACGCACCGCTGGCCAGCAACCGCCGCAGCGTCCGGTGCCGGCGGTTGGTCTCGGTGATCAGCAGTGGCAGGCCCCGATCCGCGAGCAGCTGCGCGTAGCGGCGTACCTCTTCCTCGATGTACGGCGAGTCGTCGTTCGGGTAGAAGTTGCACGCCGGCACGACGTCCGGCACGTTGCCCGTGGCACCGAACAGGTCACCCTGACCGGCGCAGGCGATCAGTGGCACCGTGATGCCGTGGGCAACAGCCTGGTCGCGCAGAGCGGTGAGGTAGCCGGTGCGGTCCTCGCAGTCGAAGAAGTCCAGCTCGTTCTCCAGCTGGACCATGATGACCGAGCCGCCCGCCCCGAGTTGCCGGGGCGCGAGCAGCGGCAGCACCTCGTCGTACCAGGCGCTCACCTGGGCCAGGAAGCGCGGCTCGTTCTGCCGGACGCGCAGGTCCGGGTCGAGGCCGAGCCAGGCCGGCAGCGCGCCGCCGTCCCACTCCGAGCAGATGTACGGACCTGGCCGGGCGATGACGTGCAGCCCGGTCTCGTGGGCGAGGTCGAGGAACGCGGCCACGTCCCGCCGGCCGTCGAACGACCAGCGGCCGGGCGCGAGCTCGTGGAAGTTCCACGGCAGGTACACGTCGACACACGTGTAGCCCGACGCGCGGACCTGCTCGAGCCGCGCCCGCCACTGCTCACGGGGCAGCCGGAAGTAGAACAGTGAGGCGCACAGGACGACCTGTGGCCTGCCGTCGATGACGATGCCCTGGGCATCCATGGAAACCGCGTTCACTTGACCCCCGCACTGCCGCCGCTGATGTCCATCTCGTACAGGTACCGCTGACCCAGGTAGTACACCAGGATCATCGGCAGGGTGAGCAAGATCGAGCCGACCATCACCAGGTTCCACGGTGGCGCCTGGAGGGCGGCCGAAGTACTGGTGATGTACTGCACGCCCAGCGCGAGCGGCATCTTGGTCTCGTCGTTCAGGTAGATCAACGGGCCCATGAAATCACCCCAGGTCGCGGTCAGGGTGAAAATCCCGATCGCGATCAGCACCGGGCTGAGCATCGGCAGCATGATCCGGCGGTAGATGCCGAAGAAGCCGAGCCCGTCCACCATCGCCGCCTCGTCGATCTCGCTCGGCAGCCGGGACACGAACTGCCGGACCAGGAAGACGTTGAACGCGTTGGAGAAGAAGTTCGGCACGATCAGCGGCAGGTAGGTGTTCACCCAGCCGAGCTCCTTGAACAGGATGAACTGCGGGATCATCGTGATCTGCGCCGGGATCATCATCGTGGCCAGCACGATGATGAACAGCGTGTTCTTGCCCGGCGCCCGCAGTCGCGCGAACGCGTAGCCGACCAGGCCGCTGGACAGCACCTGGCCGATCACCGCGCCGGTCGAGATGATCACCGAGTTCAGCAGGAACCGCTGCATCGGCAGGTCGGTGCTGAACACCCGGGTGAAGTTGTCCCAGTGGAACTCGCGCGGCAGGATCGTGAAGGTGTTCGCGTTCACGGTCTGGTCGCTGGCCAGCGCGATCGACACCACGAACACCAGCGGCACGCACAGCACCGCCGACACCACGATCAACGTCCCGTAGGTGAACGGCGACGCCCGGAACACGCCGAGCACCCGGTCCCGGCCGGGCCGGCGGTCCGGCCCGGGGTGCGGCTGCTGCTGCGGTGGGGCGGCAGGGGAGAGGACGGTGGCCATCACTTCACCTCGGTCTCGTAGAACACCCAGCGCCGGGCGGTGCGGAAGGCGAGCAGCGTGAACACCAGGATGACCGCGAACAGCAGCCAGGACAGCGCCGACGCGTATCCCATGTGGTAGAAGGAGAACGCCTCGTCGAACAGCATCGGGACCATCATCTGGCTAGCGTTGTTCGGGCCGCCCTTGGTCAGGATGTAGACCTGGGAGAACACCTGGAAGGCGCCGATCAACCCCATGATCAGGTTGAAGAAGATGATCGGGGTCAGCTGCGGGACGGTGATGCTCCAGAACTGCCGGATCGGCCCGGCGCCGTCCACCTCGGCGGCCTCGTAGAGCTCGCGCGGGATGCCTTTCATTGCTGCCAGCAACAGTACGGTCGCGCCGCCGGCGCCCCAGACGGACAGCAGGATCAGCGCCGGCTTCACCCAGACCGCTTCCAGCAGCCACGACGGGCCCGGGATGCCGAACACCCCGAGCACGTCGTTGAGCGGGCCGGACGGGGCCAGCACCATCTTGAAGATCATCGCCGTCGCGACCAGCGGCACCAGGGTCGGCAGGTAGATCAGCGTCCGGAACACCTTGCGGAGGCGAACCTGCTTGTTCAGCAGGTTCGCCAGCCACAGCCCGATCCCGAGGCCGAGCGGCACCGAGATCGCGGCGTAGTAGAACGTGTTCCACAACGCCTTCCAGAACACCGGGTCCTCGGTCAGCAGTCGGGTGTAGTTCTCCAGCCCGACCCACTTCGGCGGCGTGAACGAGTCCCAGTCGGTCAACGAGATGTAGACCGACGCGATCATCGGGCCGAGCAGGAACACCACGAACCCGATGATCCACGGCGACGCGAACAGGTAGAACCACAGCGCCTCGCGGCGGCGCAAGCTGGACATCAGCTCGGCTTGACGATGGTCTCGAGCCGCTTCTGGATCGCGGTCAGGGCAGTCCGGGCGTCCTGCTTGCCCAGCCAGAAGTCGGCCAGCCCGTCGTCGAACGCCTTCTGCATCTCGTTCCAGGCCGGGATGAACGGCGCCCGGTAGACGAAGTCGCTGGACTCGCCGAACACGTTCATGTTCACCGGCTTGGTCATCCAGGCCGGCTTCAGGAACGCGTCGCTCTTCTGCACCTCGATGTTGGCCGGCACGTCCTGGCCGGTGGCGATGATCTGCTGCTGGGCCTCCGGCGAGGTGAAGAAGTCGATCGCCTTCAGCGCCGCCTCGGGGTTCTTCGCGGTCCGGGAGACGGCCAGGCCGCTGCCGAACGCGGTCACCGCCTGCTCCTTGCCCTTCCACAGCGGGGCGATGTCCCACTCGATCTTGGACTTGGTCAGGCCGCTGATCCCCCAGAAGCCGGTGGTGTTGACCGCGACCTTGCCGTTGGCGAACGCCGCGTCGCCGCCGACGTCGGCGCCCATGTCGGCGTACTGCTTCTGGGTGGGTACGACGCCGTGCTTGAAGATCAGGTCACCGGCCCACTGCAGCGCCTCGATCACCTCGTCGCTGGCGACCGCGGGCTTGCCGCTGTCGTCGATGATCTTGCCGCCGTTCTGGTACACGAAGCTCCACCACTGGGCCCACCAGCCGGAGCCGGCGTAACCCCACTGCTTGCCGGGGACGGTCAGCTCCTTGAACGCGCTGAGCGCGTCGTCCCAGGTCCAGTCCGCGCTCGGCGCCTTGATGCCCTTGGCATCGAACAGCGCCTTGTTGTAGAAGACGATCATCGCGCCGGAGCGATCCGGGACCGCGTAGACCTTGTCCTGGTAGGAGTACAGCTTCCCGATCGAGCCGAACCGCTTCTCCAGGTCGATCCCGGCCTTCGCGGCCAGCTCGTCCAGCGGCTGGATCTGGTTCTTGCTCGAGTAGACGTTGACGCTCTCGGCCACCTGCATGATGTCCGGGCCCTTGCCGCCGGCAATCATCGTCTGCACCTTCTGCGCGTACCCGTCGCCCGGGATCAGCTGCAGCGTCACCTTCAGCTCGGGGAACTTCTTGACCAGCAGGTCGATCCGCTTCTGGTACGTCGTCTTGTCGTTCTCGCCGCCCCACACCGTCATCACCAGGTTGGCGGCGGTGGCGTTGCCCGACGACGAACCTTGGTCGTCACTGTCGGCCCCGCAGGCGGTGAGCGTGATGACGCCCGCGGCCAGACCCATCCCGAGAAAACCCCGACGCGAAAGCTGCGTCCCGTCCATGGCCATCGGCTGGCCCTCCTTGCCTGTTGAACCCTGAGGGTTTCTGTTGAACCCTGAGCGTTTGAGTGCCGGTTAAACTAACCATTGGAATAACCCTTGACAAGACTTCGCCGTCCCGTTGCCAAACCGTGACCGGGCAGCCCAGGGTCGGGCGGGATCAGCCGAAGACGAGCTGAACCGAGTAAGTTCTGCGGGTTCTACAGCCCGGGCCGGCTAGTGGTGGCGGGGCGGGTGGTACGTGGGCGCACGTGTGCGGCCTCGACCAACAGGTGCAGCCCACCCCACCGCCGCCGCACGTCAGCTGAGGTCTCTGACGTGCAGGACAGAGCCGTTCGGCACGTCGCGGTCGAGCAGCGACCAGATCGTCCGGGCGACGTCCTCGGGTTTCGCCAGCCCGCCATGCGCCTCCAGGTCGCGGAACCAGCTCGCCTCTGGGAATGCCTCGTCAGTTGCTGCCCGGAGTTCGGCCTGCATCGCGGTGTCGACCGAACCCGGGGCGATCGAGAGCACCCGGCAGCCCGGATGCCGCCGTTGCTGTTCCAGGCCGACCGCCCGGACCCACTGGTCGATCGCAGCCTTACCAGCGCCGTAGCTGGACTCGCCCTCGTGCGGTTTGTGGGCGGCGCCCGACGACAGCATGATCAGATGCTGCTCGTAGTCGCTGCCCGCGACCGCGCGCAGGAACGCGTGACCGAGCACCTGCGCGGCGGCCGAGTTGAGCAGCACGTTCCGGCTGTAGGACGCGGTGTCCGTGCTGCCCGCCGGGCCTAGCGGACTCAGCGTGGCGGCGTTGTGGATGAAGACCACCGTGTCGCCGTCGAACCCGGCCAGCCGCCGGTGGAAGTCCGCCTCGACGACCGGCCAGGAGGCTGGGTCGGCGAGGTCGACGGCGACGTGGTGCGTGCCCGGCGTGCCGCCCCGGCGGGACAGGTCGACGACCTCCGCCTCACCGGCCAGCGTTGCCACGAGCGCCGCGCCGATACCGGCCGACGCGCCCGAGATCCAGACCAGCATCCGGCGTAGCGCGCTCATCGCCGGTTCTCCGGTGCAGACCGGTTACCCCATGGCACGGCAAACTCACTCATGTGCAGTTCCCCCCTGCGATGTGCAATACCCCGTCTGCAGCTTACGTCTGCCGGAACCAGTGCGGTGAACAGTGCGTTGTAGCTGACGTCCTCGTCCTTGTCGTGCAGGAGGTCGCTTTGTGTATGTGCCGACCGCGCCGGTGATCGCGGCGGCGTTCGAGCTCGGGGAGCCGGTGGGGGCGTTGGAGCTGGTCCGGCGTGGGGGCTGTGACACCTGGCGGTTGGAGACGGACGCGGGCCGGTTCTTCGTGAAGGGCTACCTGCCCGGCAGCGCCGGCCAGTTCACCCCGGGTGGACTGCTTGACCAGCTCGCCGTCGCGATGGACTTCGAGCAGCGTGCGCGGACGGCCGGGGTCGACCTCCCCGAGCCGGTGGTCCCGGTCGAGCCGGTCGTCGGTTGGGCGACGCGGATCGAGGACCGCCTGTTCCGCGTCGATCGCTGGATCGAGAGCCGCCCGTTGGACGCCGACGACGACATTTCCGAGTGGCTCGGTCGGACCATGGCGCAGGTCCATCAGCTCCAGCCGCTCGGCCGGGCCGGTCTCCCCGACTGGTGGCGTACGGCGCTCAGACCGCAAGCCGACTGGGAGGAGTGGTTCACCGAAGCCGACCGGATCGGCAAGGCGTGGGCGTCACTCGCCTGGGAACGGCTGCCGGACATCACCGCCGTGACCGCCCGGATCTCGGCGGCCTGCGAGGACGCCCCCGACTGCGTGATGACGCACGGCGACTTCAAGACCCACAACCTGGTGATGACACCGGACGGTCCGGTGCTGGTCGACTGGGACAGCGTGCGCGTCGACAGCGCAGCCCTCGAAGCCGGCCGGGTCGCCCACATCTTCGCTGACGGATCGGCGGACGGCATCGAGCGCGTCCTGGCCGCCTACACCGACGCCGGCGGCGACATCGACTGGGCCGGCCCGAACCTCTTCCTCAGCGTCGCCCGCAAGCACCTGCACGGCCTCTTCGACCACGTGCAGGTCGCGCTCGACCGGATGCCGATGCCGCGCTGGATGAGCAACCCGGACCAGAACGTCGCCGAGTTGCTGGCCACGCTTCCTAGGCGGGAAGACTCCGACGCAGGAAGTTGAGCTGCCTGTGCAGGAGGTTCTCGACCGTCTGCGGATCCTTCACCGCATGGCCTTCGCCCGGGAGTGCGATGAACTCGTGGGCTATGCCGAGCGCGTTGAGGGCGCCGGCGAAGCGGAAGGCGTTGCCCGGCCATACATTCGTGTCGGCCAGGCCCTGGATCAGCAACAGCGGTCGGCTGAGGTTGGCGGTGTACGGCAGCAGTGAGGTACGGCGATAAGCCTCGGCCTGCTCCTCTGGATGACCGAGGAAGCGTTCCTTCCAGTACGAGTCGTACCAGCGTTGATCGGTGACCGCCGCCCCGCCGATCGCCGCGCGGAACACGTCCGGCCGGTGCAGCAGCGCGCCGATGGCCAGGTAGCCGCCGTAACTCCAGCCGCGGATCGCGACCCGGTCGAGGTCGAGGTCGCCGTACCGCTCGGCGATCGCGTGCAGGGCGTCGATCTGGTCGTCGAGGACCGGCTCGAGGATGTCGCCGACCGTCGCGCGGTCCAACGCCGGCCCGCGTCCCGGCGTACCGCGGCCGTCCGTGGTGAGCACGACGAACCCGTGCTCGGCGAACCACTGCGAGGTCAGGAAGAACGGCGACCGGTACCGCTGCACGAGTTGCTGCCCGGGACCGGCGTACGGCGTGAGCAGCACCGGCAGCTTCGACGACCCGGGCTCGTGCCACGACGGCCGGAACACCGCGGTCCGCAGCTCGCGTGGGCCGGAGCTGACGAACTCGACGCGCAGGTCGAGCACCGGCTCCTCCTCGACGGATGGCAACTCTTCTCCGTTGACCGTGATCCGCCGTCCGGCAAGCGTCCGTGAGTCGAGCACTACGGTGCCGTCGGCAACCAATCCGTGGTGGACGCCGGGCTCGTCGGTCAACCGCCGTACGTCGCTGTCCCAGACGTAGACGTGGACCTCGGCCGGATCCGGCTGTGCCGTGAAGGTCACGGTCTCACCGCTCACGCAGCTGACATCGGAGACCTGCAAAGCAGGCGGTGTCACGGCTTCGTCGCCGATCATCAGCCGGTAGGTGTCGACCGACTCGTCCCGCTCGATCCACACCAGCCGGCCGGACGCCGTCTGCTGGGGCACCCGCTCCGGTACGTCGACGAACTGCGGATCCGTCACCTCACGAACCAGCGTGGTCGCACCCGATCCGGGATCGACCTCGAGCACCTGCAGGCACCGCTGATCCCTTGTCTGTACGGCGATCAGTGGCCGCTCGGCCGACCACAGGCCACGGACGACGTACTCGAACCGCTCGCGGTCCCACTGCACTTCGCGCCGCTCGCCGTTGAGGTCGAACACGAACAGCCGGACGTCCGCGTTCGCCGTACCGGCGGCTGGATAGCGGAACGGCTTCGGATTCGCGGTCGGGTCGGCCGGATCGGCGACGTACCTGAGCTGGACTTGGCTCTCGTCGACGCGGGTCGCCAGCAGGCGTTGACCGTCGGGCGACCACCACAACCCGTCGCCGCGTCCCATCGACATCCAGGCCGTGAACTCCGGCCTTCCCCAGAAGACATTCTCGCCGTCGGCGTCGGCGAGCAAGCGTTCGTTGCGACCGTCCACGTCGATGAGGTGCAGCGCGCGATCGCGGCTGAACGCGATCGCCTTCCCGCTCGGGTCGAGGCGCGCCGAATCCACGTCCCCGACCGGCAGTTGGTCGAAGTGGCGGCCGATCAGGTCGGCCAGGAACAGGTCGTGCTCGCGGACCACGAGCAGCGTGGTGCCGCGACCGTCGTACGACGATGCCGGGCCGACGCGGCGCTCGTGCTGCTCGGTGACGTCGTACGCCCAGAGCGCGTCGTCGCGCAGGTAGAGCACGAACCGCCCGTCACCGGCGATCGCGTGGTTGCCCGGCGCACCGGCCCGGAAGCGCTTGGTCCGGGCAAGTTGCCCCGGCAGATCCGCAACCACCCCAGCACCTCCGGCCTCGACGCGGATCGTCAGTCTGCCAGAGGTCGGTCAGGTGGTGAAGAGCTTTCCGTAGCCGGTCGGCCGCGCGGCGCACTCGGCCGCGCGCAGCAGCCCCCAGAGCAGCGCCGAATTGGCCGTCAGCACCGGCCGGCCGAGGTCCTCCTCGAGCGCCGAGATGATGCCGACGGCACGGAAACCGTTGCCGCCGATGAACACGGCCTCGGCATCGTCGGGCGTGTACTTGCGGACCCAGGCGTAGAGCTCGGACGGGTTGACACTGCGTTGGTTGCTGGGCAGCCCACAGGGTTTGCGCAGCACGACGTCGAACTCCTGCGACGTGAAGTACTCGCCGCCCAGCCGGTTGAGCTCGGCGTCGAACCACGGCGGGTCGAAGATCGCCAGCGTCCGCGCCTTCAGCCGGCGCAGCCCGGCCACGGCGGACGCGCAGGTCGCGACCACCGGAATGCCGGAGGTGTGCCCTTCCAGCCGCTCGACGACCTTGTGCTCACCCTCGGCGCCGTTCAGGTACGACGAGCTCGTGAAACCGATGCCGATGGCACCTAACGGGGCCGCGGCCAGCATCGCGACCGCGTCGTCGATGTACGGCGGCTGGACGAACATCTGCACCGGCGCCAGCGCGATCGTCGGATCCATCAACCCGCCGGTCGTCATCGCCCCGAACGGGACCCGCGCCGCATGCACCCGCACCCCCTCCGGCGCCATCGCCTGCAACTCCGACTCCGGCCCGACATCACCGTGCGGGGTCAGCACCCCGAGCCGCACCCGCACATCCCACCCATCCGGCTGCCACATGTCCCAACCTCCGTCCCCCACCTCCGATTGTGCGCTCGGCAGGCTGCACCAGCAACGGCTACGGCTGGAGGGCTGCGACCGTCTCGAGGATCCGCCAGTCGTCCTCCGCGGTACGGCGTACGTCCGGGCTGATGTAGGTGTCCAGGACGACGTACTCGGCGCCCAGTTCGGCGAGACCGGCCAGGTCGGACTTGATCTGGTCGAGGGATCCCTCGCCGAGCACGCGGTCGTCGTCGGCGCGCTCGCTCGTCGGGTGGGCCCGGATCCGCGGGCAGAGCGCTGGGAGGTCTGCGCCCGCATCGGCCGCGGCCCGGCGCAGCATCGGCATGCCCTTGTCGCGCAGCCAGCGCGGATGCGGGTTGATCGGGTGCCAGGCATCGCCGTACTGAACCGCCCGCCGGACCGCCGCCCGGCCCGCTCCGCCGACCCACACCGGCGGGCGCGGCGCCGGCCGCGGTCCGGTGTGGATCTCGCCGTACGGCGTGTGCGGCCCGGGCGACGTGGTGATGTCGTTGCTCCAGGCATCCACGATCGCGGCCAGGTACTCGTCGGTGATCGCGCCCCGGCGGTCGAACGGCACGCCGAGCGCGGCGTACTCCTCCTCGGACCAGCCGGACCCGACCCCGAGGATGAACCGGCCGCCGCTGAAGTGGGCGAGGTTCGCGCCGACCCGGGCGGTCTGCAGCGGATGGCGGTAGGGGAGGACCGCGACCGACGTGCCGAACTCCAGCCGGGAGGTGTGCGCGGCGAGCCAGGTGATCGTGGTGAACGGGTCGTAGAACGGGACCGGGTACAGCGCCTGCACCTCGGGGGTGAGGGCAATGTGGTCGGAGATCGTCGCGAGCGCGAACCCGGAGTCCTCGGCGAACCGGGCCCAGCGCAGCAACGACTCGGGTGTGGTGCCCGGGCCGTAGTTGAGCAGGTTCAGCCCGAGCTTCACCGGCGCGTCTCCAGGAAGGCGGCGAACGGTTCGCGGGCCTCGGGGAGCTCGACCTGGACGATGCGGTCCGGGTCGAGCTGCCGGGCGGCCGCCTGGATGTCGATCAGCACGGGGGCGAACGGCGTACCGAGATCAGGCACCCATTCCTTCGGTGCGGCGTACACGATCCGGTCGACCTCGGCCGCGATCGCTGTCGTGTGGCAGATCGGGCAGGGTTCGCAGCTCGTGTAGAGCGTCGTACCGGCCAGGGTGATCGTGCCGAGCTCACGACAGGCGGCCCGGACGGCGACGACCTCGCCGTGTGCGGTCGGGTCGTTGTCCCTGAGCGCGGTGTTCACTCCGGTCGCCACCACCTCGTCGCCGTTCGCAATCACCGCCCCGAACGGCAACTGCCCCGCGGCCCCATTCACCCGCGCCAACTCGACCGCCTGCCGCAACAACCCAAGTTCCATGCCCCCGGACGCTACCGGACTGCCCGTCAGCCGTCCCCTGGGTGCGTCGCGGTTCCGGTCGTGCTCTCCCGGATGACCAGGTCGTAGTCGGCCGGGAGCTCGGCCGGCGGCGACTGGTCGCCGTCGAGGCGACTCAGCAGCAGCTGTACGGCGTGCTTCGCGATCTGGGTCTTGTCGGGACGGATCGTGGTCAGGCTGGGCGTGCTGTAGCGCCCGTCCTCGATGTCGTCGAAGCCGACCAGCGCGATGTCCCCGGGCACGCGAAGACCGCGGCTGAGGATCGTGCGCAACGCGCCCAACGCCAGGAGGTCGTTGTAGCAGAAGACGGCGTCCGGGGGATCGGGCAACGCGAGCAGCTCGGCCATCGCGGCCGCGCCGTCGGATCGGTGGAAGAACTCGGTCGGACGGATCAGCTCCGAGACGACCTCCATGTCTGCCGCGTGCAGCGCGCTTCGGTAGCCCTGGGTACGCAGCTGGCCGGTCTTGCGGCTCTCGTCGGACTGGTCGCCGATCGCGGCGATCCGCTGCCGGCCGAGATCGATCAGGTGCCGGGTCGCGAGCTCGGCGGCTCCGACGTTGTCGATCATGATGTGGTCGAGCCCGCCCTGCACCACGCGCTCACCGAGCAGCACCACCGGCGTGGAGGACGGGCGGTCGCGCAGGTCGGCGTCGCCCAGGGCGAGCGGGTTGAAGATCAGCCCGTCGAACATCGCCGCCCGGTTGCCGCGCATCACCAGCTCCCGCTCGCGCACCGGGTCGCCGTCGGTCTGGTCCACCACGACCGTGTAGCCGGCGGACGCGGCCTGCTCGATCACGGCCCGGGTCAGCTCGGCGAAGTACGGTACGTCGAGCTCCGGCAGCACCAACGCGATCAGTCCGGACCGTCCGCGCCGCAGCGTGCGGGCGACCGCGTTCGGTTGGTAGCCGAGCTCGTCCAGCGCTCGCTGCACCCGGGCCCGGGTCTCCGGCGCGACCTGGGGGAAGTCGTTGACGACATTCGACACCGTCCGGACCGAGACGCCGGCGCGTTCGGCGACCTCACGCAGTGTGGCGGGCACTGGGTACCTCTTCCCGGTCGGCGAGCTCTTGACACTTGCAACGTTGCAAGCATAGCGTTCCGGGCATTCCTTGCAACGTTGCAAGCCCTGCGGAAGTCATGAGGAAGTGCCATGACCGATTCGTTCTCATTGCCCGTCTCCCGCCGTACCGTGCTCCGGGGCGCTGGTGCCGCCCTGGTCGCCGGCGGCCTCGGCGCCTGCGCGCCGGGGAACACCACCGGCAGCAACCCGCTGCCGACCAGCGGCGCGACCACGCCGCCGTCCGGTGAGATCACCATCTGGGACCGCACCGGCGACCTGTTCAAGGTCTTCGACAAGGCGATCGCGAGCTTCACCGCGAAGTACCCGCAGGTGAAGGTCAACCACGTCGCCGTCGACATCAACGCCAAGCTCCCGGCCACGCTGATCAGCGGCGCCGGCGTCCCCGACGGCGCGTTCTACGACGACGCGCTGCTGACCGGGGTCGCGCCGCACCTGCACGACCTCAGTCAGCTGATCGAGCAGTACACGCCGGACATCGCGCCGTACAAGCTGGGCGTGGTGACCGTTGACGGCAAGGTCGTCGCGGTGCCGTGGGACCTCGACCCCGGCCTGCTGTTCTACCGCGAGGACATCGTCACCCAGGCGGGCGTCGATCCGGCGAGCCTGACGACGTACGACGCGCTGCTCGGGGCGGCGAAGTCGGTCCGGGAGAAGTTCCCGAAGGCGAAGCCGATCCATCTGGAGAACGACCAGTTCCTGGCCCAGCTGTGGATCGACATGTTCGCCAACCAGCAGGGCGGCGCGATGGTCGACGCCGCGGGCAAGCTCACGATCGACTCCGATCCGTACCGCAATGCGCTGACCTGGCTCGACCAGGTGCGGGCCGACGGGTTGGGGACGCTGGCGAAGTACACCCAGCCGACTGACCTGCAGACCCAGGACAACGGGACGCAGGTGTTCGTGCCGTGGGCGCAGTGGTTCGTGTTCGCCCCGCAGCAGTTGCTGAAGGCAAGCAAAGGCAAGTGGCGGGCGACCGCGCTGCCGGCCTGGCAGGAGGGTGGCGCGCGGTCCGGGGTGATGGGCGGTTCGTCGTTCGTCATCCCGGCGAAGTCGAAGAACCCGGAGCTGGCCTGGCGGCTCTACGAGCACCTGGTGTTCAGCAAGGAGGGTTACACCGCGGTCTACGGGCCGAACGAGGTGTATCCGGGTGGCCTGAACACGTCGATCCCGTCGTACCTGCCGGCGCTCGACCCGAACGCGCCGCTGTTCAAGCCGATCGACGCGCTCGGCGGGCAGGACCTGTGGAAGGTCGCGGTCGAGGCGGGCAAGCAGGTCCCGGGTGGGTACTCGATCCCGACCTGGTGGGGCAAGGCGGTCGACTACTTCGGCGTCAACGTGCAGAAGTTGCTGGCCGGGCAGATGAGTCCGGACGAGGTGCTCAAGACCTCGGCGACCCAGATCCAGAAGAACCTGATGGGGCCCAGTTGATGGTGACCGTCACCGAAGCGGCCCAGACTCGGCGGGAGGCGCGTCCGGTACGGCGCCGCCGCCGGGTCAAGGCCGCGCCGTACCTGTTCGTCGCGCCGTTCGTGCTGGTGTTCGCGGCGTTCAGCGCCTATCCGATCTTCTTCGCGCTGCAGCTGAGCTTCACCAACTGGCACGGTGCCGGGGTGCTGGAGTTCATCGGGCCGGCGAACTACCGGTTTTTGCTGGCCAGTACGGACTTCTGGCAGTCGATGGCGGTGTCCGGTGGGTTGTGGCTGCTCGTCGTACCGGCGCAGGTGCTGATCGCGCTGACCATCGCGGTGGCGTTGCGCAAGGCAAAGTTTCGGGCGTTGTTCAGCGCCGCGCTGATCGCGCCGTTCGTCACGCCGCTGGTGGCGATGGCGCAGGTCTGGATCATCCTGTTCGACAAGGACTTCGGGGCGGTCAACCATGGCCTGACGTCGCTCGGTCTGCCGGCTGTCGGCTGGCTGACGACCTCGATCTGGGCCAAGGTGACTGTCGCGCTGCTGGTGCTGTGGCGGACCACTGGGTACGCCGTCATCCTGTTGATGGCCGGATTGTCGACAATCCCCTCGGATGTCTACGAAGCGGCCCGGATCGACGGGGCGAACGCGTGGCACCAGTTCTGGTCGATTACGGTTCCGCTGGTCACCCGGACGCTGAGCTTCGTCGTGGTGATCGGGACGCTGACCGTGTTCCAGCTGTTCGCCGAGCCGTACGTGGTCACCGGCGGAGGACCGTTCAACGGGACCCGGACCGCCGGGCTCTACCTGTACAAGCACATCACCAACTCAGATCTCGGCCTCGGCGCGGCGAACTCGATGCTGCTCGTGGTGATGGTGCTCGCGCTGTCGCTCGCTTCGATCCGGCTGCTGCGTTCCCGGGAGGACGGATGAAGCTCTCTGCTGTCGGCCGGTACGGCCTGCTCACCGTCGCCGCGGTCATCAGCCTGGCGCCGTTGCTGTGGATGATGGTCTCGTCGCTGAAGCCTGGTGGCGACATCATCGCGCGGCCGTTCAGCTTCGACCTGGGGCAGCTCACGCTGCAGAACTTCCGGGCGATGCTGGACACGATCCCGATCGAGACCGGGTTCCGGAACACCGCGATCGTCGTGCTGATCAAGGGCGCGCTGACGATGGTGTTCTGCCCGCTGGCCGGGTTCGCGTTCGCGAAGTACGACTTCCCCGGCAAGCGGCTGCTGTTCGGCACCGTGCTGACCACGTTGATGCTGCCGACGCTCGTGCTGCTCATCCCGTTGCTGCTGGAGATGAGTCAGCTCGGGTGGGTGAGCACGTTCCAGGCGCTGATCCTGCCCGGTGCGATCGACGCGTTCGGGGTGTTCTGGATGCGGCAGGTGATCATGTCGATCCCGGACGAGCTGCTCGACGCCGCCCGGGTCGACGGTGCCGGCGAGCTGCGGATCTTCGCGAGCATCGTGGTCCCGGTGATCCGGCCCGGGCTGGCGGCGCTCGGGGTGCTGACCTTCATCAACATCTACAACGACTTCGTCTGGCCGGTCGTCGCGGTGAACGACGAGCAGCACCAGACCCTGCAGGTGATGCTGTCCGCGCTGGCGCAGAACATCCGCTCCGGCCAGCTCGGCGCCGACTGGACCAGCGTCTGGGGCCAGCTGCTGGCCGCCAGCACCATCGCCGCGATCCCCGTCCTCATCGTTTTCATCGTCCTGCAACGCCACCTCATCAAAGGCGTCATGGCCGGAAGCCTCAAAGGCTGACTGGAGAACCCTGTGAACACACCACGCCCCGACTATCCCCGCCCCCACTTCGACCGCTCGACCCGCTGGCTCAATCTCAACGGCGAGTGGGACTTCGCCCCCGACCCGTCAGGCACCGGCCTGACAGCCGGCTGGCACTCCACCTGGCCGGCGGCCTCCGTCGGTCAGCCGGCGACCATCGTCGTACCGTTTCCGTGGGAGCATCCCGCGTCGGGCGTGGTCGCCCATTGGCTGCCTGTTGCCTGGTATCGGCGGCGGATCGAACGGCCCGCGGAGTGGGTCGACCAGCGGACCATCCTGCACTTCGGTGCTGTGCATCATCATGCGACCGTGTGGGTCAACGGCCGGTTGGCGGTCGAGCATGAAGGCGGGTACCTGCCGTTCGAAGCCGACATCACCGACCTGCTCGACGACGGGACCGGCACGCTGGTGGTGCGGGTGGAAGCGCCGGTGGACAAGCGGTTCATCCCGCACGGGAAGCAGCGGAGCATGCCGGCCGACGACTACGACGGCTGTGCGTTCTCCCCGTCCAGCGGGATCTGGCAGACCGTGTGGCTCGAGCCGCGACCGGCGGAACACATCTCCCAGCTCACCCTCCGCCCGACTCCGGAGCTCGACGGCATCGAGGTCACCGTGGTCGGCCCGTCGCCGGTCCGGATCGAGATCCCCGGCGTCGCTGTTCACGAGTTCGAGGACCTGACCGGACCGGTCACGCTGCCGATCCCCGAGCCGCGGTTGTGGAATCCTGAGGATCCACACCTGTACGACGTCATCGTCACCGCCGGCGAGGACACGGTCCGCGGCTACACCGGGCTGCGGCGGATCGAGTGGCAAGGCAACAACCTGCTGCTGAACGGCGTACCGACGTACGTCCGTGGTGTCCTGGACCAGGGCTTCTGGCCCACCGGTGGTCACGCCGCGCCGACCGACGACGCGCTCAAGCGGGATCTCGAGCTGGCGCGGGAGGCCGGGTTCAACCTGGTCCGGAAGCACCTCAAGCTCGAGGATCCGCGCTGGCTGTACTGGGCCGACAAGCTGGGCATGCTGGTCTGGGCCGAGCCGCCGTCGACCGGCCGGTTCACGCCGGAAGCCGTTGCCGGTTTCGAAGCGGTGACCGCCGGAATGGTCGAGCGCGACGGCAACCACCCGAGCATCGTGATCTGGGGTGCGTACAACGAAGAGTGGGGACTCGACTGGGACGTCCCCGGTGATCCCGCGAAGCAGGACGCCGTACGGCGGGCCTACCGGATCATCCGGGACGCGGACCCGAGTCGTCCGATTGTCGACAACTCCGGGTGGGCGCACGTCGAGACCGATCTCGTGGACTGGCACTACTACGACGAGAACGTCGGGTCGTGGGCGGCGGTCGTGGACCGGCTGGTGAACTCCGCGGACGGGAGCTTCCCGGTCCGGCTCGGGCCGGACTTCGTGGCGACAAAGACGATCGCGGTGCCCGGCTTCGATCCGTCGGACCGGATCCAGCTCAACGGTGAGTACGGCGGTGGGTCGACCAGTGTGGAGCGCGGTTGGCACCTCCGCTGGCAGACCCAGGAACTCCGCCGCCACGCCCGGAACGCCGGCTACATCTTCACCGAGCTCTACGACATCGAGCACGAGACGGTCGGCATCTACACCTACGACCGCCGGACCAAGGACCTCGGTGGCACAGTTCCCTCCGACGTCCACGCCGAGACGACGCTGATCGTCGACGTCACACCCGAGGCCCCCGGACGGGATCTGGTCAGTGCCGGCGAGGTGACCGTTCCGGTTCGGGTTTCGCATCATGGGCGGGATCCGCTGGTCGGCACGTTGCACTGGGCAACTGGAACCGCGCCGGTCGACGCCAAACCGTTCGTCCTCACGGACCCGATCGACGTCGTGGCAACTCCAGGACGGCTCCACCTGTGGGTCACCGACGCGTCCGGAGCCGTCGTCGCACGCACCTTCGTAGACATCACCATGCACTGATCTCGGGGATCCGCCCAATCCGAGGAGGTTTCATGTCCATTCGCAGGTTGCTGGTGGCGATCGCGGTGATCGCCGCCGGCCTGGTGACCGCGCCGGCGGCTGCCGCGCCGCCGGGGAACGTGCTCTTCAGCCCCAACCTGTCCACCTACCCGAACGCCGACGCCAGCTACCCGCGGGCGATCCGGCTCGACCACGACGGGAACGCGGGCCGCACCGTCCTGGCAACGTTTGCCCGCCGCAACGAATCCGGCCCGAGCGCCTTCCCGGTCTTCCGCAGCACCGACGGCGGCGCCACCTTCGGCGCCAACCCGATCAGCACGATCACCTCCAACACGGCCGGCTGGGATCTCGGCGCCCCGGTGATCTACGAGGTGCCGCGGACCGCGAACGGGCTCAACCAGGGTGACCTGCTCGCCGCCGGTACGGCGTGGGACGAAGGCAGCTTCACCGCGCAGAAAGTCGAGGTGTTCAAGAGCACCGACCACGGCGCGAGCTGGCAGTACCTGTCGAACTGCACCCAGACCAGCGGGCAACCGAACACGATCGGGCACGGCATCTGGGAGCCGTGGTTCCTGCTCGCGCCGAACAACACGCTCGCGTGCTTCATCTCCGACGAGCGCCCGGCCGGATCGCCGACCAACAACCAGATCATCGGCCACTACACCTCGACCAACGGCGGCGCGAGCTGGAGCGGCAGCATCACCACCGACATCGCGTTCCCGGCCGACAACCTCGCCCGGCCGGGGATGTCGATCATCACCGCGCTGCCGAACGGGCAGTTCATGATGACCTACGAGCTGTGCAGGGACGCGACGAACGCGGACCACGCGTGCGAGGTCTACATCAAGACCAGCCCCGACGGACTCAACTGGGCGCCGACGAACAACCCCGGCACGCTGGTTCAGACGAATGACGGCCGCCAGTTGCTGCACACGCCGTACATCGCCTGGGTTCCGGGCGGTGGACCGAACGGCACGCTGCTGCTGTCCGGGCAGCGTGTCGTCACCGGACCGACCGGCAACAAAGCGGTGATGGCGGAGTCGGGCTCGGTCCTTTTCGCGAACACCTCGCTCGGCACCGGCACCTGGACCGAGCTCGAAGCGCCGGTGAACGTCAACCCGACGGGCGGCTATGCGGCCGGCGTCCCGTCCTGCCCGGGTTACAGCTCGCCGATCGTCCCCTCGGCGAACGGTACGTCGTTCCTCTACCTCGCGGCGACGTGGTTGGGCACGGGCAACCAATGTCAGGTGCGATTCGGCACCGGCGTCGTCGGTGGACCGACCGGAGCGATCACCGGCCCGGCTGCGGCGGGGAAGTGTCTCGACGTTGACACCAACACCGCGGTCAACGGACGGGCCGTGCAACTGTGGACATGTGGCGTCGTGCCGGGTCAGCAGTGGACGATGATGGCCGACGGCACCATCCGTGCCTTTGGCAAGTGTCTCGACATCGTCGGCAACGGTACGGCGAACCTGACGAAGGTCCAGCTGTGGGACTGCGGTACGGCGGGTGGTCAGCAATGGCGGCCACAGGCCAACGGCTCGTTGCTGAACCCGCAATCAGGTCGCTGCCTGGACAGTCCAGGCGGCGCCACCGCCGACGGCACCGACCTGCAGATCTACGACTGCAACGGCCTGGAACCACAGAAGTGGAACCTGCCCGGCTACCCGACCGGCCCGATCACCGGTCCGGCCAACGCCGGCAAGTGCGTCGACGTCGACACCAACACCCCGACGAGCGGCAACGCCGTGCAGTTGTGGACGTGCAACGGCGTACCGGGGCAGCAGTGGACGATGTCGACCGACGGCAGAATCCGTGCCTTCGGCAAGTGTCTCGACATCGTCGGCAACGGTACGGCGAACCTGACCAAGGTCCAGCTGTGGGACTGCGGCACGGCCGGCGGCCAGATCTGGCAGCCGCAGCCGAACGGGGCGCTGCTGAATCCCCAGTCAGGCAGATGCCTGGACGCGCCGAACGGCGCTACGGCAGACGGCACCGACCTGCAGATCTACGACTGCAACGGTCTGGATCCGCAGAAGTGGAAGGTGCCGGTGTAGAACGGGCGAGCGGCCGCGGGCGCACCCGCGGCCGCTCGGCGTCTCTGCGCGGGGGACGGTTACTGGATGTCGTCGTCCTGCCCGTCGAGACCGTCCAGCCGGTCCTTGGCGAAGTCGGTGCCCTGGTCGATCTTGTCGCCGTGCTCGCCGCCGGTCTTCTCGTTGGCGAACTCGCCGGCCTTGTCGACGCCTTCGCTCACCTTGTCGCCGTGCTCGTCGACAAGGCCGCTCGCCTTGTCCTTCATGTCGTCGAACATACCCATCGTCTTTCCCCGTTCTTTCGATGGTTGCTTGGACTACCTATCCGTTACTACCCGATCCCACCGATCCGGCACAAGGACTCCGCGCGTCTGTTGTCCGGCGGTTCACTCACAGCGCCGCAACCTGGTGGTGACCTCGGCGAAACCTGCCGCGTCAACGAAGGTGGCATAAAGGTCCTGACAAGGTTGCGCCACGACCGGGAGGGTCTTGTGAGTCTCAGTCAACCGACAGACGCGGAACTGGATGTGATGATCCGGGCGCGTCTGGCCTCCATCGGCATCGATCTCGACCAACTGCCCGCGGGGAGTGCCCCAGATCCCGGCACCGGGAGTCCGGGCCGCGACTCGGTGCTCGCGAGTCTGCGCGGATTCATGCGGTCGACGGTGCTGCCGCTCAGTAGCTACTCGTTCGGGCCGGACTCCGCGCTCGCTCAGCAGGTCGCGCCGCCGCAGTTGTACCCGTCGATCGACGTCGTCCGGGAGGCGCGATGAGCGCGCCGATGGACGGGCAGGTGGATCGGCGGTCGTTCCTGTACCGCGCGAGCGCCCTGGCCGCCGCCACGACCGTTGGCTCAGTCGCCTTGCCGTCGATCGCGCACGCGGCGCCCGCTCCGGCCGAGGCGGCGCTGGTCGACGTGCCGGCGAGATCCGTCGATGTCAGTGAGTTGACGATCGCCGAGGCCGCGACGCTGATCCGGAGGGGCCGGTTGAGGCCGGAGCAGTTGCTGGAGGCGTATCTGGAACGGATCACCGCGTTCGACGCGATGTATCAGGCGTTCAACCGGGTGCTCGCGGACGAGGCGCTGGCCCGGGCGCGGGCGCTGGGCCGTAGCCGCGGTGGCGCGTTGCACGGGATCCCGCTGGCGATCAAGGACAACTACTACACCAAGGGGGTGACCACGACCGCGAACTCGTACCTGTTCGCGGACTTCGTGCCGCCGTTCGACGCGACCGCCGTACGACGGCTGACCGCGGCCGGTGGCATCGTCGTGGGCAAGACGCAGATGGGGCCGCTGGCAACCACCCGCGCGACCACGCCGGACGGGCGGATCACCACGGTGAACGCGTGGACACCCGGGAATCCCGGCACGGATCCGGGTGGTTCGTCGTCCGGGTCGGCCACCGCGGTGGCGGCGCGGATGGCAGCCTCGAGCGTGGGGACCCAGACGGGTGGTTCGATCACCGCGCCGTCGAACGCGCAGAACCTGACCGGCCTGAAGCCGACGATGGGCCGGGTCTCGCTGTACGGGATCGTGCCGCTGAGCTACACCCGTGATCACCCGGGACCGTTGGCGCGCGACGCGATGGACGCCGCGATCATGCTGACCGCGATGGCCGGCGAGGACCCGGAAGACCCTCGTACGCAAGGGCTGCCGCCAGTTCCGGATCTGGTCGGCGCGGCGACTCCGGTGGTCCGGAGCGGCCGGACCCGGGCGCGCTGGCGCACGCGGATCGGCGTCATCCCCGGATTCACCGGCGGTACGTCGGAGACGGCCGTGGCCCGCAAGACGGCGCTCGACGTACTCGCCGGCATCGAGGGCCTGTCGGTCGTGGACGTGACGATGCCCGAGGAGTGGGACCTGCTCACCAACGCCGCCTTCAACAACGTCCGGCTGCCGGAGCGGAGTGAGCCGTTCCTGCCGATGCTGCGGTCGGACCTGCGCGGGTTCGGAGTGTCGGTGACCGGCTGGCTGCAGGGCGCGTTGCTCGGCGCCAACGAGTACCTGATCGGGCAGCGGGCGAAGCTGTTGCTGCTCCAACGAGTCCTCGACGACCTGTTCGAGCAGTGCGATGTCGTCGTACAGACCTCTCCGACACCTTTCGACGCGCTGGGGTTGCCCGAGCTCGCGCTGCCGATCGGTTTCACCTCTGCCGGTGTTCCCATCGGCACGATCCTTGGTGGCAAACCGTTCGGCGAGGACCGTCTGCTCGCGGTCGCGGCGGCGTACCAAGCTGAGACCGACTGGCATCACCGCCGCCCCGCGGACCCCGTCGTACCCGCAGCAGCAGCCCGCATCACCACTGTGCAGGACCGCGGCCGCATCCTCGCGCACGAGGTCCCCGATCTCATGCAGTGAGGACTTACCAGAGCGAGACGAGGACCTTGCCCGAAGCCTCGGAGTCCTTGGCCACGGTGAAGGCCTCGACCGCCTGGCCGGCCGGGAACTCGTGGGTGACGACCTGCTCGAGTTGCGGGTTGGTGTCGAGGAGGCCGACGGCTTGGTCGATCTCGTCGTTGAAGCGCATGGTGCCGCGCAGCTGGAGCTCCCGGGAGACCAGTGGCGACAGGTTCACCGGACGCGCCTCGTTGAGCGGGATGCCCACGAGTACGACGATGCCGGCGCGCCGGGCGGCGTCGAGCGCGCCCGTGATGGCGACCGGGACACCCGTGCACTCCAGTACGACGTCGAAGTGTGCGGACGGGACGTCCTGCGTGCCGATCTGCATCGTGTCGTGCACGCCGAGGCCGCGTGCCCGCTGCAACGGGCCGGGGAGGAGGTCGGTCGTGACGACTTCGGAGGCGCCGAGGGCCAGGGCACCCGCGGCGGTCAGCAGGCCGATCGCGCCGGAGCCGGAGACCAGCACGCGCTTGTCCTTGACACCGCCGGCGATGGTGATGCCGTGCAACCCGACGGCGAGCGGCTCGGCGAGGGCGGCGCGGCGTAGCGGCAGGGTGGTGGGCAGGACGCGGAGCATGCTCTTGCCCACCACCAGGAACTCGCTCATCCCGCCTTGGGTGTGCGGCCAGGTGGACGCGCTGCCGAGGTAGGCGCCGTTCGGCCACAGGTGCGGGCGGTCCTCGATCCCCGGCTCGGACGTGCCGAACGTGGCGGGGTGGATGGTGACCGGTGTCCCGGGCGCGAGTTCACCCGATGGGTCGAGGTCGACCGTGCCGGAGAGCTCGTGCCCGGGGACGAGGGGCTCGCGGACGACGAACTCGCCGTTCGCGCCCTCGTTGTAGTAGTGCAGGTCGGAGCCGCAGATCCCGCCGTACGCCATCCGGAGACGCACCTGCCCGGGCTGCGGGACCGGGGTGGGCAGTTCGGTCTCGACGAGCTCGAGCTTGCCCTGGATGACGATGGCCTTCATGGCTCTCCTCCGACGTCGGTCTGTTCAGGCGGCGGTCGGTGCCAGTGTGCGATCCGTGGCGTTCTCGCAGCTCTTCGACCGCCTGCGCGTCACCCGGCCCTCCGTCTACACCGGCCCCCTCCAGAACTATGGACTCTTCGGGCCGGTCCGGCTGGTGCTCGCTGGGTGAGACGCAATCTCTAGTCGCGGGATAGACATTACTGTCGTCGCATGACCTACGAGAGTGGCTACCGGGCGGCGGACGGGCGGTACGAGCGGGTGGAGTACCGGCGGGCCGGTGACTCGGGGCTCGACCTGCCGGCGTTGTCGCTCGGGCTGTGGCAGAAGTTCGGCACCGACTACCCGTTCGGGACCCAGCGTGAGATCGTGCTGCACGCGTTCGACCTGGGCATCACCCACTTCGACAACGCGAACCGGTACGGACCGCCGCACCGGGCCGCGGAGAAGCTGTTCGGCCAGGTGCTGCGGACCGATCTCGCGCAGTACCGCGACGAGTTGATCCTGAGCACCAAGGCCGGGAACCCGATCGGGCCGAGCCCTTACCTGAACGGCGGTTCGCGCAAGTCGCTGCTTGTCTCGCTCGACCACAGTCTGCGCGACCTCGGGACCGAGTACGTCGACATCTTCTACCACCACCGTCCCGATCCGACGACGCCGTTGGAGGAGACGGTCGGCGCGTTGGTGAGCGCGGTCGAGCGAGGCAAGGCGCTGTACGTCGGGGTGTCGAACTACCCGGCCGAACGCGCGCACGACGTGGCGGAGCTCCTGCGGCAGGCCGGCGTACCGCTGCTCGTGCATCAGCCGCGCTACTCGATCTTCGACCGGACGCCGGAGACCAGCGGGCTGCTCAAGCTGGCCGCCGAGGACGGCTTCGGGCTCGTTGCCTACAGCCCGTTGGCGCAAGGGTTGCTGACCGACAAGTACCTCGACGGGACTGTCCCGGCAGGGGCCCGGGCTGCCGCGAGCGCGTTCCTGAGCCCGGACCAGATCGACGAGGTCTACAGGGAGCGGGCGGGCGCACTCAACAAGATCGCTCAGCAGCGTGGGCAGTCGTTGGCGCAGCTGGCTCTGCAGTGGGTACTACGGCAGCCGGCGATCACCACGGCGTTGATCGGCGCCAGCTCGACCGCGCAACTCGACCACAACGTCGCCGCACTCGACTTCCCGCCGCTGACCGAGGAAGAGCTCGCGCTCATCGACGAGCACGGCATCCACGGCACCGGTCAGCGGCAGCAGGCAGGAGGACCACGATGACCTTGTCCCCAGAGGCTTCCTACCGGCAGCGGTACGGATCCGAGAAGCCGTACTACGGCCCGTGGAGCGACGTGCTGGCCAACCAGTTGGCGCATCGTTCGGTTCGCAGCTACCGACCGGATCCAGTGTCCGACGAGACGTTGTCGGCGTTGGTCGCCGCGGCGCAGTCGGCTCCGACCTCGGGCAATCTCCAGTTGTGGAGCGTGATCGCCGTACGGGACGACGAACGGCGGAAGCGGCTGGCCGAGCTGGCCGGCGACCAGCAGTTCATCGTCGAGGCGCCGGTCCTGCTGGTCTGGCTCGCCGACCTCGCACGCGCCCGGCACGTGACCGAGGAGCTCGGCTCGGCGACGGCCGAGGGCGCGGACTTCCTGGAGAGCGCCGTACTGGGATTCGTCGACGTCGCGCTGGCCGCGCAGAACGCGTCCCTGGCAGCTGAGTCGCTCGGACTCGGCACGGTGTTCGTCGGCGCGATCCGGAACCGGCCGCTGGAGGTCGCGGCCGAGCTCGGCCTGCCGCCGAACGTGTTCGCCGTCTTCGGTCTCGTCGTCGGCCACCCGGACCGTATCGACGAGACGGCCGTCAAGCCGCGGCTGCCGCAGGAGGTCGTGCTGCACCACGAGACCTACGAGCTGCAGACCGACCCTTTGAAGGGGTACGACGAGACCCTCAATGCCTTCTACGCCAAGGCCGGCCTGCCCGACAGCTGGGTCCAACGAGTCGCCACCCGCTTCGGCACCGTCGCCGGCCTGAAGGGCCGCCAACACCTCCGCGACGCCCTCCACCACCTCGGCTTCCAACTCCGCTGAGTCAGGTCATCGGGATCAGGGCTGCGGCGGGGAGGGTCGGGGCGGGGGAGCCGCCGGTGGGCTCGATGGTGAGGCCGAAGGCTGTCTTGCCGGTGGCGCCGTCGACGACGGTGGTGAGATCGCCGGACGCGAGACCGACGGAGTGCGCGGTGCGGTTCGGGTCGATCAGCCAGAGCTGCCAGGTCCGGTCGGCGGGAAGCTGCGGGAGATCTCGCAGTACGACGACTGCGGCGTCGGCCTGCGCGGACGTGACGATGGTCGCCTGACCGCCGCCGTTGACCGGGCTGTGCAGCGTGCGGGCATCGGGCTCCGCGAGTACGGCGGCCACGCGGTCGTTGGCCTGGATGACTTCCTGCTTGTCCCGGTACTGGTCGATCGCGATGCCACCGGTCGCGGCCACGGCCAGAGCGGCGGCTGCGAGCGCGACGACGGAGCGACGGCCGACCCGGCGGCGAGAGAGCTCGTCAGGCGCCCCGGGGACGACTGGTGGCAGCTGGCGGATCTGGTCGATCGCCGACATCACGTCGGCCTTCAGGGCTGGCGGAGGTGGGGTCGCGACCTGGGTGGCGAGCTTGATGCCCGCCTCGCGGAGCTCGGCGACCTCGGTGGTGCAGAAGGCGCACTCGGCGAGGTGCTCCTCGAAGCGGACGCGTTCGTCGTCGGGCAGCGCGTCGAGGACGTAGGGGCCGGTGAGGGTGTGCACGTCGGGTTCGCTCATGCCGTAGCCCCCTTCGTGGTTCCGAGGCAGTCGCGGAGCCGGATCAGGCCGTCGCGCATCCTGGCCTTGATGGTAGGCAACTTCGCGTCGAGTCGCTGAGCGACTTCGGGGTAGGTGTAGCCCTCGTAGTAGGCCAGGGCGATCGACTCGCGTTGCAGGTCGGTGAGGGTGTCGAGGCAGCGCCGTACCTGCTCGACCTCGAGCCGGGTGGTGACGGTGTCCGCGACCTGGTCGAAGTCGACCTCGGCGGAGCGGGCGCCGGCGAGCTCGGTCCGGTCGGCGGCGGCCTGCTCGGAGCGGACCCGGTCGACGGCCCGGCGGTGCGCGATGGTGAGGATCCAGGAGTGCGCCGAGCCGCGGCTGGCGTCGTACCGGGTCGCGGTGCGCCAGACGTCGAGCATCACCTCCTGGGTCACCTCCTCCGACTGCGCCGGGTTGCGCAGGATCCGCCGTACCAGGCCGAAGACAGCCGGCGTGACCCGGTCGTAGAGCGTGCTGAACGCTGCCTTGTCGCCGCGGCCGGTCCGGACCAGCAGGTCGCCGTCGCTGACCTCACCCGGGCGGGTGCTGGACCCGCCCGGCCAGGGCAGTGGGATGGGTTCGGGCATGATCACGCGGCCGGCGGCATCAGGACCGAGTCGATCAGGTACACGGTGGCGTTCGCGGTCTTCACGCCGCCGCAGATGACGCCGGCGCCGTTGACCTTGAGGCTGTCGCCCGAGCCGGTGACGGTGACCTCCTGCTTTTCCACAGTCACATGCTTGCCCACGACGGCCGCCGGGTCGAGCTGTCCGGGCACCACGTGGTAGGTGAGGATCTTGGTCAGCAGGGCGTCGTCGGTCTTGAGCGTGTTGACGGTGGCCGCCGGGACCTTCGCGAACGCGGCGTCGACCGGCGCGAAGACGGTGAACTCGCCGCCGTTCAGGGTGGAGACCAGGTCGACCTTGGGGTTCAGCTTGCCGGACACGGCCGAGACCAGGGTGGTCAGCAGCGGGTTGCCGGAGGCGGCGGTGGCCAGCGGCGCGGCCGCCATGCCGTCGATCGAGCCGGCGCCGGTCGGGTTGGCCTTCGCGTAGTCGGCGCACCCAGGGCCGACCAGGCCCGCCGCGCCGCCCATCGACGGCGTCGAGCTCGGTGTCTGTTCGGCGGTCTGGGCCGGCGCGCTTGCGGCTCCGGGGTCGTCGTCGTTGCCGCAGGCGGTCGTCGCGAACGCGAGGGCCAGGGCGGACAGGGCGATACCGATGTGCTTACGCATGACACTTCTCTCTCTCGATGGGTTTTGTCGTTGTGTGAGTACTTCGGAGCGGCCGTCCTGGCGGATGGGTCACTGGGCCGTCACGACCGTGTTGTGCAGGCCGGTCGAGCCGTCGGGGCGCGGCGGAGTGCGCTGATCGGTCTGGGTTTCACCGTTCGCATCGGTCGCGCGGACGGTGAGCTTGTGGTTGCCGGGGGTCGCGGTCCAGCGGAAGGTCCACTGCCGCCAGGTGTCGACGGTGTCCTCGGCGGCGAGGTCCGCCTCCTGCCAGGGGCCGTCGTCGATCTGTACTTCGACCTTCCGGATGCCGCGGTGCTGTGCCCAGGCGACACCCGCGGCGACCGCGGGGCCGGGCTTGATGGTGGCGAACCCTTTGGGCACGTCGATCCGCGCCGCGGTCTTGATCGGCGCCTCGGCCGCCCAGCCGCGGTCGGTCCAGTACGCGCTGAAGTCCTGGAACCGGGTCACTTCGAGGTCGACGACCCACTTCGTCGCCGACACGTAGCCGTACAGCCCCGGCACCACCATCCGGACCGGGAAGCCGTGCTCGAACGGCAGCGGTTCGCCGTTCATCGCGACCGCGAAGAGCGCGTCACGTCCGTCGGTGAGCGCGGCGAGCGGGGTGCCGATCGTGAGTCCGTCGACGCTGGTCGACTTCACCGCGTCCGCGCCCTGACGTACGCCGGCTTCCGTGAGGACGTCGGCGATCGGAACGCCGATCCACCGGGCGTTGCCGACGTACGGGCCGCCGACCTCGTTCGACACGCAGGTCAGAGTGACGTCCCGCTCGACCAGTCGCCGGTCCAGGAGATCCCGGAACGAAAGCCGGAGTTCGCGATCGACCATCCCGTGAACGCGCAGCTCCCACTGGTCAGGGTCGATCCGGGGCACCTGAAGGAGGGTGTCGACGCGGTAGAACCTGCTGTTCGGCGTGATGAACCTGCTGACGCCGGGTACGTCGGCCTGCACGCCGGCCGGGAGTGGTCGCGCTGGATCTGCTGGTCGGGGGATGCGGATCTTGGTCCGCGCGCTCTCGCTGGTGCCGAAGGAGACGACTCGGGTGGTGGCGACGGATGCGGCGCCGACCACCGCCAGGGCGGAGACGGTCAGCAGGAACTGCCGCCGGTCGAATCCGGCCGGCTGCTCTGCCCGTGCACGCGGCCTGCGGACGACGAGAGCCATCGCCACGACCGCGGTCACCAGCGTGGCAGTTGCCGGGAGCAACCGCTCGACGACCCCCGTAGCCGCCGACCGGCTCCCCCCGGCAAACCCCACCCCAACCACCCCAAGCAACCCCGCAACCCCAACCGCAACCCACCCCCGCCGCCGCCCGCTCCCTCCGCCGGTCACAACCGCCGCCCCGCCGCTGCTCCCTCCGGTGGTCGCAGCTGCCGACCGGCCGCTGCTCCCTCCGGCGGTTGGAGCTGGCGCCCCGCCGCCGTCCCCTCCGGTGGTCGGAGCCGGGGTGCCGCGGCCGATCACGCCGGCTATCGCGGCGGTAGCCGCCAGGACGACGCAGATGCCTGCCCGCAACAGCGGGCGGTCGGCTGTGCCTAACTCTCGGACGGCGAAGTCCTTCAGTGGGCCGGGGGCCCAGTCGATGAGTTGCACCCCGACGGCGTCGACCGGCCAGGGGCCGCCGGTGATCGCCGCGACGAGGTAGCCGACGGACAGCGCCGTACCGGCTGCGACGACGCCACCGACAGCTGCGACTGCGTGCTGACTCCACCTCTCGCGCATGCCAGTCCTTCGGAGCCGGCACCCGAACAGATGGGTTATGGACCCCATGGAAGGGCTGATCGGGCGCAGAAAGACTGAACGCACTCTGGCAGGCCCAATACTTCTCCGCCTGGCTGACCCCCCTCCTCCACGCCGTCCCCGACGCAACGGACTTCGACCTACGCCGCCAACTCGGCGAGCTCACCGCCGTCGTCGACTCTCCGCACGGTCGCGCGTTTCTCGCCGAGTTCTACACGGGCTGGCCTGGCTAGCGCTCCGGCCGCTTGTCGATGCGGATGAGGGTTTGCTGGCCGGTGGCAACGAGGGATCGTTCGGTGCCCTGGATCGCGTACACCTCGAGGCGGCAGACGGTGAGGGTGCGGCCGGATTTGAGGACGGTGCCGATGGCCTCGAGGTGGTTGCCTTCGGCAGGGGCCAGGAGGTTGATCTTGTACTCGACGGTGAGGACTGAGCTGTCGTCGGGGAACAGCGTGTAGGCGGCGTAGCCACCAGCGCTGTCGGCGATGGCGCTGGTGGCTCCGGCGTGGAAGTAGCCGTGCTGCTGGGTCACCTCGGGGCGGCTGGGGAGGACGATGTGCACCCGGCCAGGGGCGATCTCCGAGAGCTGGGCGCCGAGGTGGTGCATCAGCCCCTGGCGCTCGAAACTGTCCCTGACCCGCGCCTCCATCTCCATGTCACGCGACTGTACTCACCAGGAGCTCACATACGTGGTCAACCGAGCGAGATCCGGTCCAGGTCGGGAGCGGAGTCCCCGCGGTTGAAGATCCTGATGGTGTTCGCGCCGGCCTGCAGTGTCACTGGCACGGCTACGGTCTGGACGGTCGAGTTGCCGATCCCGGTCACCGATGCCTCGACCGGTGCGCCGTCGTTGACCGAGACGAAGTACGACTTGGTCCCGTTGACGGTGTAGTCGAGGTAGAGCGTGTACTGACCGGCCTGGTCCACGGTGACGTCGGGGACGACCACGTGCGCGTCGTCCGAACCGCCGAGGTTGCGGACCTTCTGGCTGCCCGAGCAGGCCGAGCAGTTCGTGATACCGGCGCTGCCGATCCGATTGAGCGAGCTCTCGGCCTCGCGCATGAACACCCGGTCGGCCGGGCGCACCTGGATCGGGACCACCTTCGTCACCTTCTTCGGCATCCCGACGGTCTCGAAGGTCACCTCGACCGGCACCTGCGCCGCGGCTGCACCGGTGAGCGTCCAGGACCCACTGATGGTCTGCCCCAGGCGCAGGCCGGGCTTGGTGACCGGACTGCCCGTCACCGTCCAGCCCGCCGGCGCGACCGGCGCCATCCGCACGTTGTCCACCGAGTCCTCGTCCAGCCGCAGCTCGGCCGAGATCTCCACCGCCTGCTGACCCGGGCCGACCCACACGACACCCGACGGCTTCACGGTCATCGTCGTCTTCGGCACGTACGACGCCGATGGCATCGGACCCACCGCGATCCGGTCCAGCCTTGCCGACCCCGACATCTGGATCGTGTTCGACCCAGCCTTCAGTGGTACGGCGATCGCCGTACTGCCGGGGACGTCGGGGTTGCCGGCGTCCAGGTGGGCTGTGATCGGCTGACCGCCGTTGACCCGGACCGCGAACGAGCCGGCGGCTGCCGTCGTACCGTCGAGCTGGAGGCGGTAGGTGCCGGCCTCGGGAGCTTGGACTCCTCGGTAGCTGACGCTGCCGCGGTCGAGGCCGGTGACCTGGGCGGCGCCGGAGCATGCCGCACAGAAGTCCACGCGAGCCGAGCCACTGAGCGTGCTGCGCTCAGCCTCCAGCGGCAGCGGATCCGCCAGCCTGGTCGGGTAGCCGTAGCCGACCTTGATCTCGTCGATCCGCAGCTGCTGGTAGAAGGGCGGAGCCTGCGGGCCGGACCAGGTGTTCAGCACCTCCAGCTTGACGTACCGCGCGACCTGGTTGCCGATGTCAACGAACTGCACCCCACGCCGGCTCGGCATCGCGGCGCTCCGGACCGACTTCCAGTGCTTGCCGTCGACGCTCACCGACACCCGGTAGTCCTTGATCCGCGCGGAGTCCTCCGGCCGGCCGAAGGACTCCCGGGCGTGCGTCGGCGACCACTCCGTCTGGTTCACCGCCAGGTACGTCGCCTTGCGCGCCCGGCCGAGGTCGAGCGTCATCTCCACCGGGAACTGACCCTTCGCGTCCCAGTAGCTCGGGTAGCTGCCGTCGACCAGGCTGGACGCGGGACTGCCGGCCGAGGCCGTCGCCGTCAGGATCGACTGCGGGTAGAGGCCCTCCTGGCCGGCCGTGGTCACCTTGAAGACCGTGTCGTACGCATCCCAGTCGGTGACACCGAGGATGGTGAGATAGCCGGCGGACTGGTTGAAGCGGAACGGCTTTCCGGTTCGGACATCGGTGACCCCGGTGACGCGGTAGCCGTTGTCTCGCAGCCTCACCAGGTCCTGCGACTTCGGCTTGGTCAGCACGTGCACGTACTGCGTGCGGGCGTTGTCGGCGAGGGTGATGACGCCGTGCGCGCCGTCGTTCCAGAACCCTGGCTGCATGCCGCCGTACATGTAGCCGCCGCCGGTGGTCTTCGCCAGGGACGGCCAGATCGGCGGCAGCCACTCGGCCATGAAGTTGTTGAAGGCCTCCTGCCGCGGCGGGAACTTGCCGTTCACCATCGCGGTCTCGGCCATCAGCGACTTGATCGTCGAGCCCGCGTTGGCGACGTACCGGCCGACGCTCAGGCCGTAGTCGACCGCGCTGTCGTTGCCGTCGTACCACCACTGGCCGACCGTCGGCAGCTTGTAGTCGGCCTCGACCAGGCGGGGCATCGGGGTGAAGGTGGCCTGCGGGTAGTCGTACGCCGGGGTGATGCCCGTCTTCTGCTCGTTGCTGACGGTGTCCATGATCGGCGTGTCTTCGTTGTTGTTGCTGAGCAGCCAGGTCGGACGCTTCTCCCGGATCTCCTCGTACAGCCCGTTGCGCTCCCAGTAGGCGTTGTCGTTGTCGATCCAGAAGCCGGACAGGTCGGGGTAGTCGTCCATCACCTCGTGGAACAGGTCGTAGCTGTACATGCCGAAGCCGTCCCGCGTGGTCAGGTCGACCTGCCGGCCCTTGTACGCCGAGTAGGCCGCCGAATCGAGCGTCTGGACGCCCGGCACCTCGTTGTGCCACTGGGGATCGTCGGTCATGTAGAGCAGGATGTGCACGCCCTTCGCCTTCCCGGTGGCGACCAGCTCCCCGAGGAAGTCTCGTTGCGTGGAGCAACTACCTGGGATGGCGCTCGGCCACGGCCGGGCGTAGCCGAGCCGGCTGTGGAAGGTGGCCAGCACGATGTACGACGCGTGCAGCTTGCGGGCCTCGTCGACCCAGTAGTCGGCGCTCCAGCCGCCGGCGGTGACGTCGCGCTCCCAGGAGGCGCAGTCGGTGTGGCGAGGCGCGGTGAACATGCCCCAGTGCAGGAACAGCCCGGCGGTGGAGTCGCGCAGCCACTGCTGCCGCGGATGCTCGACCTCCGCGTGGGCCGGCGTCATGCCGAGCATGGGGGCAAGCATGGTGGCGAGCAGGGCCAGGGCAGCGAGGACGGCACTGAACCTCCGAGGTGGGCGATGGGCCATCGGGGTGTCTCACTTCCGGTGGGCGGCGGAATAATGACAACAAGATTGCCTATTGAGAGATCCGATCTTTGCAACCCGTTCGGCCCGGGGTCAAGACCTCGGTGCTCAGCTGCCGGGGACGGTCAGCAGGTCGGCGATCACGGTGTCCAGCGCCATCCGGGCGGCGCCGAGCGCGACCGAGTCGGCGCCCATTGCCGACGTGATCACCTCCAGCGGGACCAGCGTCAGCTTGGCCAGCTCGCGCCGGAACGGCTCGGCGATGATCGCGCCGCCGCGGGACATGCCGCCGCCGAGCACGATCACCTCGGGATCGACGGCCAGCGCCAGCACGGCCGCGCCGCGGGCGAGCGCCTCGGCGAACTCGATCAGCACCGCGAGGCTGTCCGGGTCCTGCCGGGCCGCGGACGTGATCACCAGTTCGCCCTCGCGACCGGACTCGATGCCCTGCTCGGCGGCGAGCTCGGCGCCGCGCGCGTGCAGGCGGGCGACGGCTGCCTCCCATCCGAGCATCGGGAAGACGCCGATCTCGCCGGCGGCGCCGTGCCGGCCCTGGTGCACCTGGCCGTCGATCAGCACGCCGGCGCCGGCGCGGTGCCCGGCGAACATGTAGACGATGTCCCGGTGGTCCTGCGCCGCGCCCTTCCAGTGCTCGGCCAGCGCCGCGAGTTTCACATCGTTCGCGACGGTCACCGGCTGTCCCAACCTGGTCGAGAGCTCGGCGGCCACGTCGATCTCGGTGAATCCGGGCAGTGAGTACGGCGCCAGGCCCGAGCCGAACGGTCCGTCGCGGACGTCGTGGACGCCCTCCGCGGCGCGCAGTGCCCCGGTGACTCCGCAGGCGATGCCGGTGATGTCGGCTGGTCTGAGGTGCGCCTGGGACCAGGTGCTGCGGGCGGCGTTCACCGCGGCTTGGACGCGTTCGAGCGCCGGGAGCTCGGGGTCGAGCTCGATGCGATGCGTCGCCAGCGTCCGGCCGCGCAGGTCGGTCACCACGGCCATCGCCTTGTGGGCGCCGATGTCCAGGCCGCTCACGTAGCCGGACTCGGCGCGCAGCCGGAAGTACCGAGCCGGCCGGCCCGCGCTCCGGGCTTCGGACGGTTGCCGTGGCGGCGCCGTCTCCTCGACCCGGCCGTCGGTCAGCAACTCGCCGAGCAGGTCCTCGGCGGTCGGCCGGGAGACGCCGACGACGGCACGGAGCTCGCGGAGGGTCAGCGAGTCGGCCTCGAGGAAGGCGGCCAGCGCGGCAGCGTGGTTCAGCCGGCGCAACAGCGACGAATCACCCATCCGCCCGCCGGCGGCTCTGTCCTGACTCATCCGATGACTCGCCCCTGTGCTGGCCGGTATTGCTAGGCGGCCTGCATATTACTACCTTTCGAGCAGGTCCTTCAGGGCGCGCAGATCGGCCTGGACGGCGGCCGCGTCGCGGGCGAAGTCGTCATCGGTCATCCCGGGCCGCTGCCGGACGGTGAAGACGATCTCGGCGCCGTCGCCGTCGGGGAGCACGCGCATCGGGTTGTGCACGGTCTCGCCCGACGGCAGCGTGACGTCGTGGTCCAGCACGCCGTACTCGTTGCGCTCGGCAAACGAGATGGTGATCCGGCCCATCGGGGAGTCGGCGACCCACTCGCCGTCGACCTGCTCGATCGAACCGGCCAGGCCGGCCGCCCACTTCGGGGTGTTGAGCGGATCGGCGGCGTACGCGTAGACCTCCGGGGCCGGGCGGTCGATGTGTGCGCTGAGGTGTCGTGAAGTGCTCATGACCCCGACGCTAGCGAGACCACCGCCGGGCGTCTTGAACGAATCGGACTTACGCGCTGGCCTTGTCGAGGCGGTCGAGCTGGTCCTCGGTGAGCTTGATGTCGGCCGCGGCCAGGGCGACCTCGAGCTGCTCGGGGGTGCGCGGGCCGACGAGGGTGATCAGTTCGGGGTCGGTCTGGTGGAGCAGCCAGCTGACCACGAGCTGGTTCGGGGTGATGTCCAGCTCGGCCGCGATCTCGGTCAGGACGGCGAGCCGGGCGTCGGCGTCCGGACCGGCGTACGTCTCCATGATCGGGTGGCCGTCGCGTTTCGCCGGGTCGTCGTAGATGCCCTTCAGGATCGGCGAGTAGGCCACCAGGGTCAGGTCCTTGTTCGCCCGCAGATAGTCGGCCTGCTCGTTGTCGACGATCGACAGGGTGTCGGCGCCGGCGTTCGGGCGCAGGTACGAGTGCTGCTGCTGTACGGCGACCGGGACCGGCCAGCCGTGCTGCTCCGCGAGCGCGCGGATGCGCTCCAGCCGCCAGGTCCGGACGTTCGACCAGCCGATGTGCCGGGCCTTGCCTGCGGCAACGATCTCGGCGAGTGCTTCCAGGGTCTCTTCCAGCGGCGTGGAGCGGTCGTCGACGTGGACGTAGTACAGGTCGACGTGGTCGGTGCCGAGGCGGCGCAGGCTGTCGTCGATCGCGTGCCGCAACGTGTCGCCGCCGGCGCCGACCCACTGGGCGGCCATCGTTTCCCAGCTGCCGTCGCCGGTGCGGATCGGCTCCGGGTCGCGCACCCACGCGCTGCCCTTGGTCGCCAGGAAGATGTCGTCGCGCTTGCCGCTCTTCGCCAGCCAGCGTCCGAGCAGTTCCTCGCTCTCGCCGCCGGTGAAATCGGGTCCGGGCCACCAGGCGTAGCAGTCGGCGGTGTCGATGAACGTCCCGCCGGCCTCCAGGTACCGCTCGAGCATCCGCACCGACGTCGGCTCGTCGGTCGACGTGCCCATCAGCATCGCTCCGAGCGCCAGCTGGCTGACGTGCTCTCCGGTCCGGCCCAACGGGACACTACGCATGCCTGATCCTCCTCGTGGATTTGTCTGTGATTACGAGGCTAGGTACGGCGTTGTTCATTCGTCCAATGCCGATATTCGGCGGACTTCATGCGTGTGGCGTATCAAGCAGGCAAGGTGCCGCGGACGATGCTGTCGCGGGAGTGCGCCGGGTTGCCGTCGTTCGGCTCGAGGGAGACGTCGACGATCCGGTAGCCCTCGCTGGTGAGGTTGTCCGGGATCCGGAACGTGCCGCCCTGGGTGGGGTCGAGGACGCCGAGCGAGACCATCCGCTCGCCGTCGGCGTTGATCAGCCACAGCTCGTAGAACCCGTTCTGCGCGTCGAGCCCGCTGACCGAAACCTTCAGCTCGTTGCCGGCCTGAATCAGGTCCGCGGTGCCGCCCCCGCTCTTCCCAGGCAACGGTTCGAGCCGAACCACAGCCACCGGCGGCGGCGTAGGCTCCTCGTCCTGCCCGAGCACCGCCGCGGCCCCGAGCCCGATCCCGATCCCGAGCACCGCGGCCACACTCGCCGCCAACGCCAGCGTCCCCCGCCCGTAGGCGCGCCGTGCCGGCGCGGTGGGCTCGGGAGTGGTGTCGGTGGGGCCGGCGGGGGCGGCGCTCTGGCGCCCGGTGGGCGCGGATGTCGATGCGGTGGGCTCGGGAGTGGTGTCGGTGGGGCCGGCGGGCGCGGCGCTCTCGGCCCCGGCGGGCGGGGCTGTCGATGCGGTGGGCTCGGCCGTGGGGCCGGGGGGCTCGGTTGGCGGGGTGGTGGGTTCGGACGTGACGGCGGTAGGCGGTGCCGGCGATGTGGTGGGGTCGACTGCAGGGCCGGTGGATAGGTGTAGTTCGGAGGCGATGCGGTCCCAGAGGGCGGGGGGTGGGGTGGCCAGGTCGGGGGCGCCGGCGGCGTCGGCGGCCAGTTCGCGGAGGTCTGCGAGGGTGGCCTGGCAGTCGGGGCAGGTGGACAGATGGGCAGCCGCGTCCGCGTCGGGGGCGGTGCCCTCCAGGGCCCACTGAGCCAGGAGCTCCTCGTCAAGATGCGTCACTGTTCACCTCCTTCAACCGGTCCCGCAGGTACAGCAAACCTCGTCGCGCGTGACTCTTCACCGTGCCGAGGGGCAGGTCCAGGCGCTCCGCGATCTGCGGGTACGTCTGGTCTTCGTAGAACGCCATCCGCAGGATGGTCCGGCGCGGCTCGTCGATCCGGTCCAGCTCGTCGGCGAGCACGACCCGGTCGACGAGCTGGTCGTCGGCGGCCGCGACCGGCTGCGTCGCCATCGTCTCACCGACCGCGGCCGCGTTGCGCCGGTCCCGGCTGCGCGCCTCGAGCCGGTCCGCGATCCGGTGCCTGGCGATCCCGGTCAGCCACGAGCCGAGCGGCCCCGCGGCCGGGTCGAACGTCTGCCGCCCACGCCAGGCGGAGACGAACACCTGCTGGGTGACGTCCTCGGCGTCGGCCTGGTTGCCGAGCGAGCGGATCGCCAAGGTGAAGACCAGGCGGGACCAGCGCCGGTACGCGGCGGCGAGACTCTCCTCGCGCCCCTCCGCGAATCCGGCGGCGATGTCGGCCGGCGACGGTTCACCGGCGAGGCTGGTCACGGCTGGGACTCTAGCCGTGGTGTCAGATCCTGGTGGCACTGACCACCAGATTCTGCTGATATCCGCCGTTGTCCGGGTCATAGCCTCCGCCACACGTGACGACCCGGAGCCGGTGCGGTCCGGTCCGGTCGAAGAGCTCGGCGAGCGGCAGTCGCCGCTTGGTGATCTCGCGGACCGAGTCGACGCGGTACGTCGTGGTGCGTCCGCCGTACGACGAGATCCGGATCAGCTGACCGGCCCGGACCTTCCGCAGCCGGATCAGCGGCCCGACGCCGTACTCCTTGCTGTCGAGATGACCGCCCAGCACCATCGAGCCGCGGTCGTCGGCGGGACCCGGCCCGAACCGATACCAGCCGATCGTCGCCGGATTTGGCGGCAACTCCATCTGGCCGTCGGCGGCGACACCGACCGCCCGGACCGGTACGTCGATCCCGACAGCCGGCACCACCAGCCGCGTCGGCGTCGGCGCCACTGCCGGTGTCGCGACGGTCGACGGTACGGCGGCGTCGTGCGTGCGCACCGCAGGCAGGTACTCGCAGCCCGGTGGCGAGAGGAGTGTGGCCGCCACGAGGGCGGCCACACCACGGGCAGAACTCACGAGCGGGCACGCACCCGGACCGCGGCCGTGCCGCCACCGACCAGCAGCAGTGCGAGTACGGCGACCGCGACGACCGGCCAAACGGACTGCGACTGCGATTGCGCCGCGGCCTGACCGCCCGTCCCGCCGGGTACACCGGACGGGTTGCCGTGCAGACCGGAGATGGTCTGGACCGCGAGCTTCAGGTTCTTGGCCGACGCGCTGCCCCAGGCGTAGACGATCGTGTTCGTGCCCTCCTTCAGGTTCAGCTCCGCCGGGCCGAGGGCGACGGTCGTCGTACCGGCGAGAACCACGTCTGCCTCGACCGTGCCGGCCGGCAGATCGGCCTTCGCCTGCTTGGGATTCGTGAGACCGGTGAAGACCGGCTTGCCGCCCGCCCGGACGTCGACCGCGGGTGCGGCGGCAGTGTGCCGAACCGTCAGCCGGGCCTGGCCCGCGGCCAGCTTCGAAGTGTCGTTGACGAACGGCGTCAGCACCGGCTTCCCGCCAGCGTTGAGATGCGCGACGACGGTGACGTTGGCTCCGCCGGGTACGGCGACGTCGTCGGCCTGGATCAGCGCGGCGGTCTTGCCGGCCGCCGTGACCTTGAGGTCGTAGTCGCCCGCGGGCAGCTGGAGCGGGTCGGTGAGCGATCCGGGTTTGAAGTTGGACAACAGCTTGGACCCATTGGCGTAGACGTCGACGGTTGCCCCGGGCACCCCGTGCAGCACGGAGACAGTCGCGTTCTCGGTCGGTTTCGCCTGGGCGCTTGCGGCCGGCAGCCCAGCGAGCAACAGGCCTGCGCCGATCAGTGCGGCGAAGTTGCGAACAGACATCGGACCCTCCTTGGAGTCGGTAGTTGCCTGTTCCTTCCGCCGCGACCCGGCCGCCGGATGCATCGAAGAAATTTCGTCCGGAACGCATCCGACGGGCGCCCTGGCGCCGAAGTAGGGGCAACACGAGAGGTGAGGAGCTACGGCATGGAAGGACACCGCCCGTCCGTTGCCGTCGTCGGCTCGGGGGTTGCCGGGCTGACCGCGGCGTACCTGTTGAGTCGCACCCACGAGGTGACGGTCTTCGAGGCCGACGACCGTCCCGGCGGCCACGCGCACACGCATGACGTCGCCGGTACGGCAGGCCGGACCCATCGGATCGACTCCGGTTTCATCGTCCACAACGAGCGGACCTATCCACACCTGCTCAGGCTGTTTCGTGAGCTCGGCGTCACGACGCGGCCGACGGAGATGTCGATGAGCGTGCACTGCGACGGCTGCGGCCTGGAGTACGCCGGCGGCCGGGGTGCCGCGTCGATCGCGGGCCGACAGCTCGCCGATCCCCGCTTCGTCCGGATGCTGACCGAGGTACGGCGCTTCCACCGTGCAGCCCGCCGCCTGCTCGCGACACCGGACGACGACCCGACCTGGGCAACGTTCCTCAAGGAGCACCGGTTCTCGTCGTACTTCGTCCGGCACTTCGCGATCCCGCTGGTGTCCTGCGTGTGGTCGTGCGGTTCAGGACCGGCCGGACAGTATCCCGCCCGGTACTTGTTCCGGTTCCTCGACCACCACGGGATGCTGAGCGTCGGTGGATCGCCGACCTGGCGGACAGTCGAGGGCGGGTCGCGGACGTACGTCGACAAGCTCGTCGCGCGGATCGGCGACGTCCGGACGAGTGTTCCGGTGCGCGCCGTACTGCGGCATGCCGACGGCGTCTCGGTGTTCACCGCGAACCGCTGCCTCGACTTCGACCGCGTGGTGCTGGCGACGCATGCGGACGCCGCGCTCGACCTGCTCACCGACGACGCGACGCCGCTCGAGAAGGAATCCCTCGGGGCGTTCAGCTACTCGGTGAACCCGGCCTGGTTGCACACCGACCGGTCCGTCCTGCCCACCACGCGGCGGATGCGGGCCTCGTGGAACTACCGGATGCGTGACTGCCGGAACGACGAGCCGCAGGTGCTGGTGAGCTACTGGATGAACCGGCTGCAGGGCCTGACCGCGGACGACGAGTACCTGGTGACGCTGAATCCGCACGGCTGGGTCGATCCCGCGACGGCGGTGCGCCGGATGACGTACGCGCACCCTGTCTTCACGCCGGAGTCGGTCGCCGCGGGCGCCCGGCTGCGCGATGCCGGCGGGCCTACGCTGGCGTTCGCCGGAGCCCATCTGGGATGGGGATTTCACGAGGATGGCTGCCGTTCCGGCGTTGAGGCGGCGGCCCGATTCGGTGTCCGATGGTGACGGTTCCGCAGGTGCCGGCGATCGTGCCGGGCCACGTGAGCCACACCCGCCGGGTGCCGAAGCGGCACCGGTTCCGCTACCGCACTTACCAGTGGCTCGTCGACATCGATGCCTTGCCGGATCGCGGACCGCTGGCGTCGTTCCGGCGCGGCGACCACCTCGGCGATCCATCGCTGTCGTTGCGGGACAGCGTGGCGGCCTTCGCTCGCGGCGCCGGCGAACTGCTCGAGCCACAAGAACGCGTGCTGATGCTGGCGAACGCGCGCAGCCTCGGCTACGTCTTCAACCCACTCACCGTGTTCTGGTGCCTCACCTCGTCGGGTCAATTGCGCTGGGCAGTCCTCGAGGTGCACAACACGTACGGCGACCGCCACACCTACCTCGCGCGTCCGGGCCGGCCGTCCCTGCGCAAGGACTTCTACGTCTCCCCGTTCTTCACAGTCGACGGCGAGTACGACGTGACGCTTCGCCTCGACCGCGACCGGATCGACGTCGCGATCGACCTGCGGCAGCGCGGACACCGGGTGTTCAGCGCAGCCTTCACGGGCCGGCCGGCGCCGGTCCGGCTCTCGACCGTCCTGGCCGCCGCGCTGGTGCCGTACCAGGTCGCCACCCTGATCCGCGTCCACGGGATCTGGCTCTGGCTACGCCGCCTGCCCGTCGTCCGCCGTACCTCTGCGGAAGGAGTCCGATGACCACGCTGCAATCTGTCGACCGCTGGCCCGGAATCGCCCGGGTTCCGCACAGTCCCGCCCGGGCCGCGATCGCCCTGCAGATCCTGCGCAGAGCGGTCCGTGACCTGCCGGTCACGGTCAGGCTGCCCGACGGTAGCCGGCTCGGCGGTGGCGGACCCGAGCTGGAGATCGTGTCCGATGCGTTCTTCCACCGCGTCGGGCACGATCTGCGGATCGGCTTCGGCGAGGCGTACATGGCGGGGGACTGGCGGGCCGGCCCTGGTTGCGACCTGGCCGACGTGCTGACGGTCTTCGCCCGGCAGCTCACCGGGCTCGTCCCGCCGGTGCTGCAGCGCTTCCGCCGGCTGCTCGAGCCGCCGATTGCCAACGGCAACGATCGGGTCAGGGCCCGGGCCAACGTCGCGCACCACTACGACCTGTCGAACGACCTGTTCGCGACGTTTCTCGACCCGACCATGAGCTACTCGGCGGCGATGTTCGCCGCCGGTGACACGCTGGAGCAGGCCCAGCGGCGCAAGATCGACAGCATCCTCGACCTGGCCGGGGTGCGATCCGGGGCGAAGGTGCTGGAGATCGGCACCGGCTGGGGACAGCTCGCCATCCAGGCGGCCGCCCGCGGGGCCGACGTACGGACGATCACCCTGTCCGCCGAGCAGCGCGACCTCGCCCGCCGGCGGATCGCCGCGGCCGGCGTCCGGGCAGAGGTCGAGTTGTGCGACTACCGCGACGTCGACGGCCGGTACGACGCCGTGGTCAGCGTCGAGATGATCGAGGCGGTGGGGGAGCGGTACTGGCCGGCGTACTTCGCGACGGTGGACAGGCTGCTCGCGCCCGGCGGGCGGTTCGGGCTGCAGTCGATCACGATGCCGCACGACCGGATGCTCGCCACCCGGCACACCCAGGGGTGGATCCAGCAGTACATCTTCCCCGGCGGGCTGATCCCGTCGATCGAGGCGATCGCGGCGGCGTCGGGAAGGCTGGAGATCGTCGAGCGGCTGGACTTCGGAGCCGACTACGCGCGCACGCTCCGGCTGTGGCGGGAGCGGTTCGCGGCGCGGACGGGCGTGGTCGCCAAGCTCGGGTTCGACGCGGTGTTCCGGCGGATGTGGGAGTTCTACCTGGCGTACTCGGAAGCGGGTTTCCGGTCCGGGTACCTGGGAGTCTCGCAGTTCGCCATGGGCCGGCAACAGTGCGGAGGATGAGGTCGATGGAGCTGACTGGTCGCCGTACCTGGATCGTCGGGGCGTCGTCGGGGATCGGCGCCGCGCTGGCCTTTGAACTCGCGGATCGTGGTGCGCGGGTGGCGGTGTCGGCGCGTCGTGCCGAGAAGCTGAAGGAGGTCGCGGGCGGGCGGATGGCGGTGGTCCCTGTCGATGTCACCGACATCGACGCGGTCCGGCTGGCCGCGGAGCAGGTCGTCGAGGAGCTCGGCGGGCTCGACATCGTCGTCCTGAGCGCCGGCTACTGGGAGCAGATGGAGACGTTCGACGCCGAGTCGTTCCAGCGTCATCTCGACGTCAACCTCTCCGGCATGGCGCACTGCCTGGACGCGGTGATCCCACTGCTGCGGGAGGCGCGGGCGGGCGTGATCGTCGGGATCGCGTCGGTGGCCGGCTATCGCGGGCTGCCCGGTGCGGAGGCGTACGGCGCGACCAAGGCCGCGCAGATCAACTTGCTCGAAGCTCTCCGGGTCGGCCTGCGGCGGGACGGGATCAACGTCGTCACCGTCTGCCCGGGATTCGTCGACACCGAGATGACTCGGGCGAACAGCTTCCCGATGCCGTTCATCATCTCCTCCGAGCGAGCCGCGCAGGAGATCGCCGACGGCATCGAAGGCCGCCGTACCCGCATCACCTTTCCCTGGCAGATGGCGTGGCTGGCCCGGCTGGGAAAGCTGGTCCCGGACGACCTCTGGACACGGCTGCTTGGCCGCTAGCTGTGCCACCGTACGTGCGTGGGGATCAGCAGTCAGATCGTCACCGAGCCCGGCGGACCGCTCGGCCGGATCTGGAGTGCGGAGTGTGACAGCCCGACCGGGTTCAGCTCGCTGGCGTGGGTGAACCCGGGCTCCGGGTTCGCCCGGATCGGCGGCACCTGGGCGGTCGCCCGGCTCGTACACACCTACACGCCGTGAGCCTCGGCGTGGGCCAAGGCGCTGGGGGAGAGGCGGCCGACGATGGCCGGGGCCTCCTGGATCAGGGTGTCGTCGGTGAGGGCCTCGACCATGAAGAGGGCGTAGTCCACGCGCCGGGTCAGGTTGCTGGCGAGAACCGGGTCGCCGACGTGGTGGCTCCACACCGGTAGGCCCTGGCTCTCGCCTTCCTCGAGGTCGCTCCCGCGGACGACAGTCCACTTCCGGTCGCTCGCGAAGATCCGCCGGCACGCCTCCACCTGGTCGTCGATCTCGATCGCACGGACCAGCCGCGCCAGCCAGGTGACGACCCGGACCATGAGCCGGAAGCGCCGGGAGTACTGGTCCTGGCCGTCCCGGGTGATGTGCCAGCCGCAGGAGAACACCAGCCGCGCCTCCGGGTCGGCGTAGTCGAGAACCGCCTGCGCCGTACCTGACGAGTACTGCTGCACGCCCCACGGGACCAGCACGGTCAGTACGCCGTCGCAGCCGTCGACCGCCTTGCGGACCACCTCCCGGTCGTTCGTCGGCCCCGGCACGATCGTGATCCGGTCCGCGAACTCGGCCAGCTTCGGGACGCTGCGTTCGCGGCAGACGCCGACCACCTCGTAGCCGCGGTCGAGCGCGTGCCGAACCATGTACCGCCCGAGCTTCCCCGACGCGCCGACGATGCAGATCCTCATGTCCCCACCTGCCCCCTGATCAGACTTACGGTGTAAGTCAGCGTAGACTTACACTGTAAGTCGGTCAAGGAGGGGACGGATGCGCCGGACGGGAGCGAAGCGGGAGCCGCTCAGCCGGGAGCGGGTGGTCGCGGTCGCGCTGGCGCTTGCCGACGAGAAGGGGGCGGCCGGGGTCAGCATGCGGGCGATCGCCGCGCAACTGGGCGTCGAGGCGATGTCGCTCTACAACCACGTCGCCGGCCGCGAGGACATCCTGGACGGGATGGTCGACGCGGTGTTCGGTGAGATCGACCTGCCGACCCCGACGGCGCCGGACTGGAAAGCGGCGATGCGGGACCGGGCCGCCTCGTCGCGCGCGGTGCTTCGGCGTCATCCGTGGGCCGTCGGCCTGATGGACTCCCGCAGCCGTCCCGGCCCGGCGACCTTGCGCCACCATGACGCCGTCCTCGGCGCCCTGCGCGCGGGCGGCTTCTCCGTCGCGATGGCAGTTCACGCCTTCTCGGTGATCGACAGCTACCTGTACGGCTACGTCATCCAGGAGTTGAGCCTGCCCCTGCCGAGCCCGGCCGACCTGGACGAGGTCGCCGCCGACCTCCTCCGCGACCTGCCGGCCGACACGTACCCACACCTCACCGAGGTCATCACCCAGCACGCCCTCAGCTCGGACTACGACCACACCACCGAGTTCGACTTCGGCCTCGCCCTCATCCTCGACGCCCTGCAGCCCGACGAGCGCTGATCAGCTCCGACGAGCGGCGTCACAGATCGGCGCGCTACCTGGTCCTCACTTGTGAGCAACCGATCTGAGCCTTGGCCGGGGAGGCGAGTCATGAGTCATGCACACGGGTTGGCTGCCTTGCCACAGCCGGTGGCGGTGGCACTTGGCGGTGGCGGGGTGCTCGGCGCAGCGCATGTGGGCGTCGGCTACGCGCTCGAGCAGCACGGATTCGTCCCGGACCTGATCGTCGGTACGTCGGTGGGCGCCCTCACCGGCGCGATCGCGGCAGCCCACCCGGACCGGGCCGCGCCCTGGCTGGACGAGGTGTGGACCCACCTGCGTCGCCGGGATGTGTTCCCGTTCGGCTACCTGTCCTCCCAGCGGTCCGCCATCTTCAACGACCGTGGCCTGCGCCGGCTGATCGCGCAGGCCGAGCTGCCGTCGCGGATCGAGGAGTTGCCGATCCCGTTCACCGCGGTGGCCATGGACCTGGTCACCGGCGCGGAGATCCGGATCGACCACGGCGACCTCGAATCGGCGCTGCTCGCCAGCGCGGCCATTCCCGGCGCCTTGCCGCCGGTGATCCGCGAGGGCCGGACGCTCGTCGACGGCGGGGTGATCGCGTACGTCCCGGTCCGTGCGGCCGAGGCCGCCGGAGCGGCCAGCCTGGTGGTGTTGTCGACCGGTCCGGCGAGCTGGCCGGTGACACCGACGCTCCCGCGCAGGCGTCCCGGTGCGATCGCCGCGCGGGCCGCCAACCTGCAGGTGCATCATCAGATCGAGGTCGACCTGCACGACGTCGCGCGGCGGATCCCGACCGTCGTGCTGCCGACCGGAATCGACACCTGGCCGGCGCCCTGGGACTTCAGCCATTCGCAGCGACTGATCGGCACCGCGTCCGTCACCGCAGCGAGCTTCCTGGACCAGCTGCACATCACCGGGCCCGGCCTCTACCGAGCCGACGACACAACGGTGGCACCACCGACAGCGGTCAGATCTTGAAGCCGGCAGCGCGGGCCTCGCTGAGCGCGATCGCTTCCTGCAGCGCAGCCAGGATGTAGCGCGGGACCTTCAGTCCTTGCCGCTCGGCCCAGAGCAGTTCGCGTTCCACCCGGCTCACCTGCCGCGCGACCTCCAGCAGGTCGCGGTCGAACTCGAGGGCCCGGGCGACGTCGCCGAAGTCGGCCCGCTGCGTGCGGTTGTTCACGCCGACGAGGTCGAACGACCGGCGGCGCAGGATCCGCGCGAGCTGGAGCTGCCAGTCGCTCAGGCCTTCCTCGCCGACCAGCACCTCGGCCGACATCCGGTAGAACGCGAAATGCCCTGGTTCCTGCCGCTTGATCGGCGCGACGACGGTCTCCGCGATCGCGTCCTCACCCATCCCGCGCAGTCCGTCGACCAGCCGCGAGTACGCGATCACCGCCGACCGCTCGGTGGCCGCGCCGGTCAGGTAGTACAGCAGCCGGATCACGCCGAGCATGCCGGGCAGGTGCGAGAGTACGCCGAGCAGCTTCATCCCCCCGCTGACCGACACGTCGATGTCGGCGGGCGTCATCCCGAAACCCTGCTGGACGGCGTCCAGCAGGATGCCGTGCTGGAGCTCCTGCGGTGACCAGACATCCTGGTAGAACAGCCGGTCGACCTCGGTCGCATCGGGCATCAGCGCGCGCAGCTCGAGCACGTTCCGCTCCACCTCGAGCTCGACCCGGGTCAGGTAGTTGAACACCCCGCCGTACCGCTGCCGCACCTGGTCGGGGTCCTTGATCGTCAGGTCGGCGGCGTCGAGGGACAACGGCGGGTGCTCCGCCGCGAACGTCTCGACGAACCGCCGCAGACCGTCCCGGGAAGCCCGCCGGGGCACGGCGCCGCGGCCGTCCCGGACCTGCACGTGGGTCATACCTGTTCTCCTTCGTGGGCGGCTCGTTGCTTTGCGCAAGCAACGACGTACGCCGGTCGCGGGCAGGCGTCATCCACAAGGACCGGGCAGGCCGGCGCGGTGTGACATCCGGCCGGTGCTGTCACATCTCGCGGCGGTGCGCGGACTTACTTGATGAGCCGACCCGAACGCGGCCGGCTGTCCATCGCACGGAAACGGACAGATCCATGACGAATCCCCTGACTCGCCGCCCCAAAAGACACGGGCGCACTGTGGCCTTCCTGCTCACCGCGGCCGCGCTCGCCCTGGCGAGCTTCAACCCGGTGCAGAGCGCTGCCGGCGAGCAGCGCGGGACGAAGCCGACCATCGTGCTGGTGCACGGTTCCTGGGCGGACGGCTCGAGCTGGAACCGCGTCACCGAGCGGCTGCAGGACGACGGCTACACGGTCCGCGCGATTCCCAACAACCTGCGCTCGGTAGCGGGTGACGCGGCGTCGGTGCGCACGTTCCTGCAGACCGTGCCGGGACCGGTCGTGCTGGTCGGTCACTCGTACGGCGGTTTCGTGATCACCAACGCGGCCACCGGACTGCCGAACGTCAAGGCGCTCGTGTATGTCAACGCCTTCGCGCCGGAGGCCGGCGAGACCCCGTTCCAGCTCGTGGGGCCGGACTCGGCGCTGGCAGTCGAGCCGACGACCATCTTCGACTTCGCGCCCGCGACGTTGCCGCCGACGGCGACCACCGACGTGTACCTCAAGCGGTCGACCGTGTTCGCCTCGTTCGCGACCGGGCTGAGCTCCGACGAGAAGGATCTCGTCTTCGCGACCCAGCGACCGGGCGCACTGGGAGCGCTCAACGAGCCGTCCGCAACCCCGGCCTGGAAGACGATCCCGTCCTGGAGCGCGATCGGCACCAAGGACCAGATCATCCCGGCCAGTGCCCAGCGGATGATGTCCCAGCGGGCCGGCGCCAAGATCACCGAGTACGACGCGGGGCACCTCGGCCTGATGTCCCACCCCGGCACCGTCACCAACGTGATCAAGCAGGCCGCGCGTAGCTAGGCCGACGCTGTACCTGGTGGCAGCAGGGTGGCGATCTCCCGGCGGGACGTGATGCCCAGCTTGGCGAACACCTTGCGCAGATGCCATTCCACCGTGTGCGGGCTGATGAACAACCGGGCGCCGATCTCGGGGTTCGTCAGCCCGTCGGCGGCCAGGCGCGCGATCTGCGCCTCCTGCGCCGTCAGCGCCTCGACCGTCGCGACGACCGGCTTGCGCACCGCCGCGCCGGTGGCCTGCAGTTCGCGACGCGCGCGTTCCGCGAATCCTTCCGCTCCGAAGCCGGTCAGCATCTCGTGTGCCGCGCCGAGCTGCGCGCGGGCATCGACCCGGCGGTTCTCGCGGCGCAGCCACTCGCCGTAGCAGAGCCGGACGCGGGCAAGCTGCATCCGGACCTCCGTGGCAGCGAACTGCTCGATCGCCTCCCGGTACGAGTCCTCGGCTGCCGGGCCTTCGCTCACCAGCGCACGGGCGAAGGCCGCGCTGCCGAGGGCCCAGCCGGTGCCAGTGGTCTGGGCCATCTCGCCGAGGGTGCGGACCGCGTCCGCCGGTCGTCCGAGTCGTGCAGCGGCCTCGGCGAGTTCGACCAATGCATGAAGGGACAGCCCGAGCTCCTGCGGGTTCGCGCTGGCGCGCTTCGCGGCCGGGTAGGCCTCGTCGTACCGGCCGAGACCGTTGTAGAGCACCGCGGCTGCCCATTGGGTGTCGGCCAGCACCTTGTCGTGGCCACGGACCGCGGTCAGCCGCTCGGTGATCGTCGTGATCGCCTGCTGGGTCTGGGCTTCGCGGCCTCGCCACGGTTCGAGGTACATCGGCCCGTAGTGAGGCCAGAAGCCGCTGCCGGTCGCTTCGCCGACCGCCCGCACCTCCTCGGCGAGCGATGCTGCGGTAGTGAGATCACCTGCGAGCGCCCGGTTCGCGAGGCGAAGGAGGAGCGCCGGCGCCAGCACGGGCAGCGTGCCGGTCGCGCGGGCCACGTCGACCAGCACCGACGAAAGCGCGGACCAACTCTCGAAGTCCCAGACGTCCGTCGCCAACCGGCCGGCGAGTTGGTACCAGCCGAGCACCTCCTGCTTCGACTGCCCGTCGGTGCGTAAGCCGGCCAGAGCCTGCAGCACTATCGGCGCCCCGGTCGCGTACCCCGCTGTGGTGATGCGCGCCAGGCCTTCCAGGAGCAGCACGTGACGCATCGGCTGGCCGGGTTTGGGTGCGTTCAGCACCGATTCGGCTACCTCGGTGGACAGTCCGCCGCCGGACAGCGAGGTGACGATCGCCTCGCGGTAGGTCACCAGGGCGAGTCCGGGGTCGAGCACCTCGAGTCGCTCGGCCGCGTCGAGGAACAGTGGCAAGGCGACGGTCATGCCTCTGGTGAGGGCCGAGATCCGGCCGCGGAGCAACGTCAGCCTCACGGTGCCGAGCTCATCGAGCGGGCTCAGTTCCGCCGTGCCCGCCAACGCGAGCCCGGCCTCGAACGCGCCGGCCTCGAACTTGGCCTGGGCGGCGGCCAAGGTCCGGGCCCCTCGGCGGGCCGGGTCGGGAGTCAGCTCGGCAGCGCGATCGAGGAACGCGGCTGCGGCCGCGACGCCGCCGCGGGACTGGGCGCGGTCCGCCGACCGCTCCAACTCGGCCGCCACCGCTTCATTCGGTCCCGCCGCCGCGCGGGCCAGGTGCCATGCCCGGCGGTCGGGGTCGAGCTCGGGGTCGGTCTCCTCCGCCAGCGCGTGGTGGATCTCGCGGCGTTCGAACAGGTTCGCCGCACGGTAGGCCGCCGAGCGGACGAGCGGATGCCGGAAGCGGACCCGGGTGCCGAAGGTGATCAACCCGGACGCCTCGGCCTTGGCCGCAGCGGTATCCACGGGGATCCCCAGTCGCTCGGCCGCGCCACAGCAACGTCACGTCGCCGACCGGCTCGGCCGCCGCGGTGATCAGCAGGCGCTGGGTCTCGGTCGGCAGCAACTGGACGCGGCGGAGGAAGCCCTGCTCCAGCTGGCTGGACAACGGTGGCGCGTCGGGCCGGACGAAGCCGCCGGCGATCTCCGCCACGGCCAGCCCGCGGGGGAGCTCGATCAGGGCCAGCGGGTTGCCCCCGGTCTCGGCGACGATGCGGTCGCGGACCCGCTCGTCGAGCGGGCCGGCGACGACCGACGCGAGCAGGGTGCGCGAGTCGCTGTCGGACAACCCCGTGAGGTGCAGCTCGGGGAGACCAGGGAACGTCTCGCCGGGACTGGGATCCCGGACGGCGACGACGAGCAGGATCGACTCGGCCAGCAACCGGCGCGCGACGAACTGCAAGGTCTGGGCCGAGGCGTGGTCCAGCCACTGCGCGTCGTCGATCAGGCACACCAGCGGTTGGTTGCCACCGGCATCCGCGAGCAGGCTCAACGTGGCCAGGCCGACCAGGAACCGGCTGGGTGGCTCACCGTCGTGGAGACCGAACGCTGTGGCGAGCGCGTCGCGTTGCGGTCCGGGCAGGCGGTCCAGACCGGTCAGCAGTGGAGCGCAGAGTTGGTGTAGACCGGCGTACGAGAGCTCCATCTCCGACTGGACACCCGCGACCCGGACGACACGGCATCCGGTGGACTGCGCGCGGAGGTACGTCAGCAGCGCGGTCTTGCCGATGCCTGCCTCGCCGCGCAGCACCAGGGCCGCGCTCTGCCCGGCCCTTGCGTCGGCCAGCAACTCGTCGAGGGCCTGGCGCTCGTCCCGCCGCCCTAGGAGTCCGGCTCCCGAACCTCTCGTCGCCACGGCGCCCCCACTGGTCGATAGGCATCCTAGCCGCTGCGGTACGGCGAATCCCGTCACTGTGCGCGATCGCCGTACTGCTTGCCCTGGGCAACGTCACACTCGGTTGCCTTGCCCGGTCTTTGGGGGTGGACACAGACGCTTCAAGGGAAGGACGACCTGATGACGAAGCACATCCTGGAGGAGGCGGCGCAAGGGATCGCCGACGCGACCTCGAACCCGCCGTTCCTGTACCAGCTGTCGAAGGAGGAGGCCCGGAAGGTCCTGGACGACCTCCAGGCCGCTCCGATCGACAAGCCGGCCGTCGACGACCGGTGGATCACCGTGCCGGCCGAGGTCGGCGACGTACGGGTCCGGATCGTCACGCCGGTGGGCGCCGAAGGGCCGCTGCCCACGATCTTGTACATCCACGGCGGCGGCTGGATCCTCGGCAACGCGGGCACCCACGACCGGCTGGTCCGCGAGCTGTCCGTCGGCGTCGGGGCCGCGGTCGTGTTCGTCGAGTACGACCGCTCGCCGGAGGTGCAGTACCCGGTCGCGATCGAGCAGGCGTACGCGACGGCGCAGTGGATCACCGCGCACGGCCGCGACGAGGGCCTGGACCCGAGCCGGCTGGTGATCGCGGGCGACTCGGTCGGCGGCAACATGACCGCGGCGGTGACCATCCTGGCCAAGCAGCGCGGGGACGTCACCTTCGTGCACCAGTCGCTGTACTACCCGGTGACCGACGCCGCGCAGGACACCGACAGCTACCGCGAGTTCGCCGATGGACCGTTCCTGACCGCCAAGGGGATGGCCTGGTTCTGGGACGCGTACCTGCCGGACCACACCCGGCGTGGCGAGATCACCGCGTCGCCGCTGCGGGCCGGGCTGGACGAGCTCGCCGGGCTGCCGGAGGCGTTCGTGATCGTCGACGAGAACGACGTACTTCGTGACGAGGGCGAGGCGTACGCGCGCAAGCTGACCGAGGCCGGGGTCCGCACGACGAGCGTGCGGTACAACGGCACGATCCACGACTTCATGATGCTGAACCCGTTGCGTGAGTCCGCGGCCGTCGCCGGTGCGGTGGAGCAGGCGATCCACGTGCTCCGCAAGGCGCTCGACGTCAAGTAGTCAGACCGCCGAGACCGGGCTCGCGGCGCCGATCAGGGTCGCGTTGAGCTGTTTGCGCGACGTGACGGCCAGCTTGGTGAACACCTTGCGGAGATGCCATTCCACGGTGTGGTGACTGAGGAACAGCTGGCTGCCGATCTCGTGGTTCGTGAGCCCGTCGGCGGCCAGCTGGGCGATCTGCGCTTCTTGCGCGGTGAGCAGGTCGCGCGTGTCCACCTGCCGCCGCCGCGCGGTCGCTCCGGTCGCGACGAGCTCCTGACGGGCCCGTTCGGCGAACGCCTTCGCACCCATATCGCCAAAGCTGTCGTAGGCGACGCGCAGGTGGAACCGGGCATCCTGACGACGCTGCTCGCGACGTAACCATTCGCCGTACACCAGGTGCGCACGCGCCAGGTGTACGGCGACTCGCGTACGGCCGAGCCGCTCGATCGCCTCGCGGTAGAGGGCGTCGGCGGCCGGGCCCTCGGTGAGCAGTGCCTTCGAGCGGGCCAGGACGCCGAGACCCCAGTCGGTCCCGGCCGCGCCGGCATGGTGCTCGAGCTGTTGCAACGCCTCGGCTGCCGTCCCCTGCGCGTTGCTGCGGGCTGCGGCCTCGACGAGCTCGGCCAGAGACCAGCCGTAGAACCCCAGGTCCTCCTGCTCGCAGGCTCGGCGGGCTGCTTCGAGGGCGACGTCGTACCGGGAGAGACCGTTGTAGAGCACGGCGGTCACGCACTCGGCCAAGGCCAGCGCGCGGCCTTCACCGCGCTCGGTCGCGTCCTTGACGCCGGCCTCGATCGTCCGCAGGGCCGCGTCCTCCTCACCGCGCCAGGCGGCGAGCATCAGGCGGGTGTAGCGCAGCGGCGCGCTGCCGGTCGCGGCGGCGATCGCGTCGGACTCGGCGACGAGCGCCGCCGCCTGAGTGAATTCTCCGGCGTGCAGGTGGACGCCGGCCCGATACGACAGCGCGACCGGAAGGACGCCGAGGGCGCCGAGCCCGCGGCCGAGTTCGACAGCGCGGGCGGCCAGGTCATGCCAGGCCTCGTCGTCCCAGAGCTCCGGCGCGATCGGCTCGGGCGCGACCGGGCAGGCCAGCCACAGCCAGTGCTCGAGCCTGGCCTCACCGAGGCTGGCGTCCTCGCGCAGGGCGTGCAGAGCCTTCCGCAGTGGCTGTACGGCGGCGGCGTACCCCTCGGTGAATCGGGTCGCGACCCCATCCAGGAGAAGGTCCATGGCACCCGGCGCGCCCGCGGCCGGACGAGCGACGCACGCTGCCTCGGCTGCCTTCACGACGTCGCCGAGCCGGCCGCCGAAGATGGCGGCGCCGAGCGCTTCCAGGTACGCCTCCCGCGCCAACGGGTCGCCGAGGTCCTCGAGCCGGTTGGCGGCGTCGAGGAGCAACGGCCCGGCGTCGCTGCCGCGCCGGCGAGTGAAGAGGATCTGGGCCCGCAACCACGCGAGGTGCGCGCTCTGGAGATCGTCCATCGGGCCGATCTCCGCGGTCGCGAGCAGGTCGTAGGCGGCATCCGGTTCGCCGGCCCGGAACTTGGTGGTGGCGGCGGCCAGCGCTCGCTCGGCACGCCGTACCGGATCCGGGGTCAGCTCGGCGGCGCGCTCCAGGAACGCCGCCGCGGCCGCGAGACCACCGCGGGCCCGGGCGCGCTCGGCTGCGCTCTCCAGTTCGGCGGCCACCGGCTCGTCGAGCCCGACCGCGGCGTGCGCCCGGTGCCAAGCTCGGCGATCAGGATCCACCGCCGCGTCGGTGGCCTCGGCCAAGGCGCGGTGCACGGTGCGCTTGTCCGCCAGCGGAGCGTCCCGGTAGACGACCGTGCGGATCAGCGGATGCCGGAACCGCACGCGGGCTCCGACGTCGATCAGGTCGGCCGACTCCGCCGGCGCGGCTGCGTCGGGACCGATCCCGAGCCGCTGGACCGCCCGCCACAGCAGTGCGGCGTCACCGATCGGCTCGGCCGCGGCGGTCAGCAGCAGCAGTCGGGTCTCAGGTGGCAGCGGTTGGAGGCGCCTGCGGAAGCCTTCCTCGATCCGGCTGGTGAGCGCCCGCGGGTCCGGTGCGTCGGGAAGCCCGAAGCCACCGGCCAACTGTCCGGCCGACAGGCTGCGAGGCAATTCGATGAGCGCCAGCGGATTGCCGTGGGTCTCGGCGACGAACCGGTCCCGGACGCGCTCGTCCACGACACCCGTGATCGCCGTGTCCAGCAGGGCGCGGGCATCGCTGAAGTCGAGACCCTTCACGACGAGCTCGGGCAGGCCGCTGAGCTCGTCGTGCTCAGCTGGTTCCCGGACGGCGAAGACCAGCGCGACCCGCTCGGCCAGCAGCCGGCGGGCCACGAATGCAAGGGTCTGGGCGGACACCCGGTCCAGCCATTGGGCGTCGTCGACCAGGCAGATCAGCGGTTTGTCCTCGGCGGCGTCGGTCAGCAGGTTCAGCATCGCGACGCCGACCTGGAAACGGTCCGGGGGATCACCTGGGGCCAGGCCGAACGCCGTACCGAGGGCGTCGTACCGGAGGTCGGTCGAGCGGTCCCTCAGCTGGGCGTACAGCTGGTGCAGGCCGCCGTACGCCAGTTCCAGCTCAGCCTCGACACCGGCCGCTCGCACGACTCGGCATGCTGACGAGTGGGCCTGCACGTAGTCGAGCAGGGCGGTCTTGCCGATCCCGGCCTCGCCACGGAGGACGAGCGCAGCACTCTGTCCGGCTCGCAGACCGGCCACGAGCCGGTCGAGAGTCGCGCGCTCGCGCTGCCGGCCTTGCAGCTGAATCCCCATCGCCCCACCGCCCAATGACCGAGCCTAAGCCGCGGGCGGTGGGGTGGCAAAGAGCCTCAGGCTGCCAGGTCGGCGGCCAGCACCTCCTCCAGGCCGGCGAGCTCACCGGCGTGGGCGGCGTTGCGGAACGCCTGCAGGAAGGGCTCGTGGGAGGCCGGGTTCGGCAGCGATCGGCCGCCGGCGGTGAGATGCACGCGGGCCCGGCTGACCAGCTGCCTGGCGTTGGCCACTCCGACCTGGAGACACTCTGAGATCTGCCGGTACGGATAGCCGAACGCCTCCCGGAGCACGTAGGCAGCGCGTTCGCTCGGCGTCAGCTTCGTCATCATGAGCTGCACGGCCTCCTCGACCGCTTCGCTGCGTTCGGCCCGGGCGGCCGGGTCGTCGCTCGCGTCGGCCGTCTCGGGGATCCAGCGATCGACCAGGGTCTCGTGGCGCCGCCGGGCGGACTGGCTGACGTTGATGGCGAGCCGGACGGTCATCGTCGCCAGCAGCGCGTTCGGGTTCGTGACGACCGCGCGGTCCGTGTTCTGCCAGCGCAGCCAGGTCTCCTGGACGACGTCCTCGGCCTCGGCGGTGTTGCCGAGGATGCGGTACGCGATCGCCATCAGCCGGGGCCGCACCTCGACGAACGTCGCCAGTGCCTCGTCCAGGTCCGACAGGTTCTCCTTCACTCTTCCGGCCTTCCTCCGCTGTGGAACTGTCTTCCCCCTCACGGTCCGTCACCGGCGGCGCCGTCGCGCCCTGGCTGATCCGTGGGCGACCCCGTGGTCGGAAAACCACGTGATCCGGCCCGGCCACGGGAGTACCGTCGAGTGCTCCCGGACCTCCAGGAGGTGCCCGTGCCTGAGCCCGCTGCTCAGCCACTGCTGGCGTCGGCGTCCCGCGCCGTACGGAAACTGGAAGACCTCGGCGATCCACTGCCTGCCGACGTGACCGCCCGGCTGGCCAAGCCGGACGCCGACCCCGAGGCCCTGCTCCGGTCGTTCGTCCTTCTGGACGTGCGGATCGACGAGCTGGGCAATGCCGTGTGTACGCCGGGCGCCGCGCCGCCCCGGTTGGTGCAGCACGGGTGGCGCAGCTTCCTGGTGCGGGTGCGGAACCCGCATCGGTTCGAGGCCAGGCTGGTGTCGAACGCCAGCGGCGTGTTCGGCCTCATCGACCACGTCAGTCACTCCGCGCGGATCGCGTTGCACGACACGCTGACCGTCGTACCGCGGATCAAGGACGCGTGGCTGGATGCGAAGGTCGCCGAGCCGAGCGCGTTGTCCGGACTCGAGGTCGAGTACAAGGTGATCAGCCTGTACAGCCGCGAGGACGGCGTCCGGCCGGGTGGTCTGGGTGTGGTCATCGCGGACGAGCACAACCACCACAGCCTGAGCCGGTCGGCGGCCGGGATGGCGAACTTCCGGACGAACTTCGAGGACCGGGAGTACGGCGCTTCGTTCGACTTCGACTGTGCGACGGCAAGGGACGTCCAGCTCGACGTGCGCGAGCCGGACGGGCGCAGCTGCATGGCGTCGATCACGGTCCGCGACGCGCAGGGGCGCTCGTACCCGTCCAAGGCGATGCGGCTGGCGCCGGACATGTTCTTCCACGAGCACGTGTACCGGGCGACCGGTGAGGTGATCCGGCTGCCGGAGGGTCGCTACGAGATCACTGCGCTGCGTGGGCCGGAGTACCGGCCGGTGCGGATCGAGGCCGACGTCGACGCGGCGACCGACGTACTGGCGGTTCCGCTGGACCGGTGGGTCGACCCGGCGAGCCGTGGCTACTACTCGGGTGACCCGCACATCCATGCCGGGGGTTGCTCGCACTACAACGTCCCGAGTGAGGGCGTGACGCCGGAGACGATGATCAGGCACGTCCGCGGTGAGGGGCTGTGGCTCGGCAGCGTGCTCACCTGGGCGCCTTGCTACTACCACCAGAAGCAGTTCTTCAGCGGCAAGTCGATCAGCCCGCCGGCCGAGCTGGAGTATCCGGCGATGCAAGAGGCGCAGGGGATGACCTGGCGCCCGCAGCCGACGGACCGGGACGCCGAGAGCGTGCTGCGGTACGACCTGGAGGTCTCCGGGTTCCCGTCCAGCCACTCCGGTCACGTGATCCTGCTCGGCCTCACCGACCAGGACTATCCGGGGACCAAGGTGATCGAGGACTGGCCGTCGTGGAACCTGCCGGTCCTGGAGTGGGGGCACGCGCAGAACGCGCTCACCGGGTACGCGCACTGCGGCGTGGGGCTGGCGGTCGGCACGGACGAGCTGCCGAACTACATCATCCCCGGCTTCCACGGCATCGGGTCCAACGAGATCGTGGTCGACGTACCGCTGGGTGCTGCGGACTTCCAGTGCGGTGCGCAGTTCACGCCGGTGGCCGAGCTGAACATCTGGTACCACCTGCTCAACGTCGGCTACCGCACCCTGATGCTGGGGGAGACCGACTACCCGTGCATGTACGACGAAGGGCCGGGCGTCGGGCGTACGTACGTGCGACTGGACGAGCCGCCGCAGGGACCGCGGGCGCTGGAGACGTGGATCGAGGGCTTGCAGGGCGGTACATCGTACTTCGGTGATGGTCGGAGTCACGTCTTCGACCTGGCCGTCGACGGTCACGTGACGCGGGAGCACAGTGTGGCCGCGCCGGGACCGGTGCGGGTGAGCGCGACGGTCGCCGCCTGGCTGCCCGAGGAGCCGCCTCCGCCGGCGCCCGGGCGTCCGGTCTACAGCGCCCCGGTGGGCTGGCACCTGGAGCGGGCGCGGATCGGCACGACTCGGAACGTGCTTGTCGAGGTGGTCGTGAACGGTGTGCCGGTGGCGACGGAAGAGGTGGTTGCGGACGGCACCGAGCAGGCTGTGTCGTTCGACGTACCGCTGGAGCGCTCGTCCTGGGTCGCGATGCGGATCCTGCGCAGCGTGCACACCCAGCCGGTCTTCGTCGAGATTTCCGGCCGGCCGATCCGGGCCTCGCGACGGAGCGCCCAGTGGTTGCACGACTCCGTCGACGCGCTGTGGAAGGCGAAGTCCGGATTCATCAGGGACAGCGAACGGGCAGCGGCTCGGGAGGCGTACGACGCCGCCCAGGAGATCTACCGGGTCCGGCGGGACGAATGTGAGGTCGACTGATGATCCACCTCGGGTGCTGCGGGCCGGTCGAGACCGACGCGCCGCTCGCGATCACCATCAACCCCGAGGCCCGGGTGACCGTTGCGCGAACCGGCGCGCCACTGGGGGAGCCGACGCCTGGCGAGTGGCACACGATTCCCGTTGCCGTGGTCAACGAAGGCTTCGTGACCGGGCCGCTGAGCATCGAACCCGAGCCGGTGGACGGCGTCACCTGGGACCTGCTCGTGCAGGAGCTGACCGGGGAACGCCGCCAGGACACGTCGCTGCGCGTCCGCGTCGGCACACTCGCTGTGGTCGATGTGACCCTCACCTGCCGGGCGCTGTCCGCCCTTGGTGGACTGGCTACTCACAGCACCACCAGCTTCCTCCTTCGCCCTTTGCGTCGCCTTCTCTGAACAGAGCGAATACCGTTCTGTCTGGCACGCCTGCACCCGAGCCGCGCGAGGAGACCGATGAGCGCATCCCCGAACCTGGTCGGTCGGCGTCGCGAGTGCGCGGTGCTGGACGACTTGGTGGCGGCTCTGCGCGCTGGTGACTCCGCCGTCTGCGCGATCCGGGGCGACGCCGGCATCGGCAAGTCGGTGCTGCTGGACTACGTCGCCGCGAAGGCCTCGGGCATCACGGTCACGCGGTCGCAGGGCATCGAGGCCGACATGGAGCTGGCGTACGCGAGCCTGCACCAGCTGTGCGCGCCGTTCCTCGCCGTGGTCGACGGGCTACCGGGACCGCAGCGTGACGCGCTGAAGGTCGCGTTCGGGGAGGCTGCGGGTGACCCGCCGGACCGCTTCATGGTCGGCCTTGCTGTGCTGACCTTGCTCACTCGGGTCTCCGAGTCCGGGCCGGTGCTGGTCGTCGTCGACGACGCCCAGTGGCTGGACCAGGTTTCGCTGCAGACGCTGGAGTTCGTCGCCCGGCGGCTGCTGGCCGAGGCGGTCGCCATGGTGTTCGCCGTACGCGACCCCGAGGGGGAGTCGGCGCTGCTCGGGCTCCCGGAGCTGGTGATCGGCGGTCTGGACCGGATCGCGGCCGGCGAGCTGCTGGAGTCGGCGGTCGGTGGACGGCTGGAGGGGAGGGTCCGGGAACGGCTGGTGGCCGAGACCCGCGGCAACCCGCTGGCGTTGCTGGAGCTCTCCCGCGGACGTACGGCGGCCGAGCTGGCGTACGGCCTGGAGTCGGTCGACCCCGGGTCAGTGTCCAGCCGGGTGGAACAGGACTTCGCCCGCCGGCTGACCTCGCTCCCTGCGCAGACCCGGACGCTGCTTCTGATCGCGGCCGCCGAGCCGGTAGGCGATGCTCGGCTGCTGCTGCGGGCGGCCAACCTGCTGGGCATCTCTGCCGATGTCGCACCGGCCAAGGAGGCCGGCCTGATCGAGTTCGGCGAGTCCGTGCGGTTCCGGCATCCGCTCGCGCGGTCTGCCGTGTACCACGGGGCGGACCCCGCGGAACGCCGTACCGTCCACCGGGCGCTGGCGGCGGCCACTGACCCGGTGCTGGAACCGGACCGCCGGGCCTGGCACGCCGCGCAGGCGTCCGACGGGCCTGACGAAGAGGTGGCCGGCTGGCTGGAGCAGGCCGCCGACCGGGCCAGGCAGCGCGGTGGAGTGGCGGCCGAGTCCGTCCTGCTGGAGCGGTCTGCCGCCCTGACGCCGGACCCGTGGCAGCGCGGGCTCCGGGCACTGGCTGCGGCCGAGTCGCACTTCTCGGCCGCAGCACCGGATCGCGCCACCGAGCTGGCCTTCCTGGCCGACTCCTGTCCGCTCGGCCCGCTGGATCGAGCCCGCCTGATTCGGCTGCGGGCCCGCATGCTGTTCGCCCGCAGCCGGAGCGACGAGGCGGCGCCGTTGCTGTTGGACGCCGCGGCACGGTTCGCCGCGGAGGGCTCGCCGCTGGAGCGGGAGACGTACCTCGAGGCGATCAGTGCCACGGTCTTCGCGGGCCGCGTCCACGGGCCGGCGGGTGCCCGGGCTGCCGCGATCGCGGCCCGCGCAACCGGACCGGCGTCGAGCTCGGAGCCGTCGGACCTGTTGCTGGACGGAGTCTCCTCGCTGCTCGCGGACGACTTGGAGCGTGGGGTCCCGGCACTGCGCCGAGCCTTCGAGCCGTTCGCGCACGAGGAGCTCGTCGGGCGGGAGGCGACGATGCGCTGGCTCCTCCTGGTGCCGGTCGCTCTCGAGTCCTTCATCCACTACGGCTGGGACCTGCCGGCTTGGAACACGCTGGCCACCCGAGCGGTCCGGCTGGCTCGCGACATCGGCGCACTCGGTGTGCTGCCACCGGCGCTCATCTACGCGGGCGGCGTACACATCCATCACGGCGACTTCGCGGCCGCCACCCGGATGATCGAGGAGGCCGACACGATCGCCGCCGCGACCGGCCAGGCCCCGCACACCTACGCCGCACTCGTCCTGGCCGCGTGGCGCGGCGAGGAGGACGCTGCCGCCGGCATCATCGAGCAGGCCCGGGTGGCCGCGACACAGCATGGCGAGGTCTCGCTGCTCGGGGTCACCGGCTACGTCCAAGGCGTCATCTACAACGGCCTGACCCGCTACGACCAGGCCCTCGTCGCCGCGCGCGCCGGCATCGACCACGACGGCTTCAACTTCACCGGCCTGTCGCTGGTCGAGCACATCGAGGCCGCCGTCCAGTGCGACGAGCTCGCTCAGGCCGCGGAGTCCCTCGCCCGCTTGCTCGAGCTCACCCGCGCGGCGAACAGTGGCTGGGCCCGCGGCATCAGCGCCCGCAGCCAGGCCCTCCTCACCGACGGCAAGGAGGCCGACCGCCTCTACCAGACCGCCGTGGAGGAACTGAGCCGCGACCGGGTGATCGTCGAGGTGGCACGCACCCATCTGCTGTACGGCGAATGGCTCCGCAAGACCCGCCGCCGTACCGAGGCCCGCGACCAGCTCCGCCTCGCCCACCAGATGTTCGACGGCATGCGAGCCACCGCCTTCGCCGAACGAGCCCGCCGCGAGCTCCTGGCTGCCGGCGTCCACGTCCGCACCAGCACCACCGAACCCACCACCAGCCTCACCCCCCAGGAAGCCCAGATCGCCGCCCTCGCAGCCGCCGGCATGACGAACCCCAAGATCGGCGCCGAGCTCTTCCTCAGCCCCCACACCGTCGAATGGCACCTCCGCAAGGTCTACACCAAGCTGGAGATAACCTCCCGCCGCCAACTTCCCGCCGCCCTGGCCACCTCCGCCTGACCCTGGGCGGTCCGGGGTCAGGCTGGGGTCAAGCTGGGATCAGGCTGAGCGCACGGGCCCGTCGTACGGCCTCGTTCCGCCGCGAGACGGCAAGCTTGCGCAGGATGTTACGGATGTGCGTCCGGACGGTGTTGACCGACACGAACATCTCCAGCGCGATCTCCTCGGTGGTCAGCAGTTCGGACAGGTGACCGAGCACCTCGGTCTCCTTCGCCGTGAGCGGTTCGATGTGCAGCTCGAGGTGTGGCAGGTCGGCCCCCGGAATGGTCCGGACGGCGAGCGTCCTGCGGCGGTCACCGATGACGGGGCCGAGCCAGCCGTTCTGCTCGGCCAGCTCGGTGCCGGCCGCAAGCAGCTGCCGGACGGCGGCCGGAGCCTCGAGGAACGGTCGGCGCAGCTCCTCCGGCTCGGCGAGCTGGAGCGCGTGGGTCAGCGCGGCCCTCGCCCGTCCGGGCTGCGCCCGGTGCAGTTCGTAGGCGGCCTCCAGCAGTCGTGCGCCCACTGTGGCCTGCAGCGGCGATTCATTGCCTTGAGCAAGGATGGCGGACACCGAGGCAGCGACGCCGGTCCAGTTCCGCCGCTGCAGGTGTGCGTGACCGAGCACGAGGGCGCCGACGGCGTCGCCGGGGCTGCCCAACTGCTCGATCAGCCGGGCCGCCGCGTCGGGCTCGCCTTGGACGACCTTCAGCATGGCTGCTTCGAGCTGCAGTGGGTGCGCGGGCCAGCCGGCGTTGACGCCCGGCTGATCAGCAGCTGCCTCGACGAGGGCGATCGCCTCGTGGACCCCGCCGCGGGCTTGCAGGAGGCGCGCCTGCACGATGGCGGACTGTGCCTGCAGGACAGGTTCGTCGCACACTTCGTCCGAACGCATCGCCGCTCTGATGTGCTCCTGGCCGGCCCGCAGGTCGTCGCGTTCGATACTCACCCTGGCCAGGGCGATCTCGGCCGCCGGCGGGGGACCGCCGGCCGGCAGACCCGCCCGTTCGGCGAGCGCCACCGACTGTGTGGCCCACTCGTGAGCGCCACGCAGAGCGCCCTGGCAGGAGTCGATGAGGGCGAGGTAGCCGAGGCACGCCGCGGCCAGACCCTCGTAGCCCGGAGCCTCCGCGCCCACCGCCGCCGCCAGGGCGGTGCGTGCCTGGGCGATCTCGCCGTCGTACAGGAGGCATCTCGTCTTGATCGCCTGGACCAGCAAGGTGAGCTCAGGGTGGGCAGCGGCCTTCTCCCGGTGCCTGATCAACTCCTGCTCGGCCCGATCGGCCAGCATCCCGGTCCGTGGGTCGTCGACCAGGCACGAGTGCACGGTCTGGACGATGCCGGCCGCCAGTTCGACGGCGTGGTCGTGGTCCGCCTCCGGGACCAGCGACGCGCCGACGCGCTCCAGCTCATTGGCGCAGCGGGCGGTGTCGCGGTCGGTCAGGGCCAGCGCGGCCCGGACCACCCCCGCGGCCGGATCGTCGATGTCTGACGGCATCTTCCGGAGGTCGCGGTCGAGTCCGCCGCTGTCCTTGCCCAGCAGGACCTCGCCGATGGCCAGACCGTCGACGACGTACGCCGACGCGTCGCTCCACGCATCAGCCGCTGCGGCGACACCGACGGCGGACTCGAGGAATCCCTGCCGGGCGTACCAGTCCCCGGCCTTCTTGTGCAGCTCCCGCCGTAGCCTCGGTGACTCGTGCGCGAGCTCGGCGCGGAGCAGGTCACGCAAGAGCGGGTGGTAGCGGTACCAGCCGGGATGATCGGGCAGCGGTTCGACCAGAACGTTGCCGGCGGCGAGCGACGCGAGGATGCGCCCGGCCGAGGGACCGCCCAGCTCCTCGATCAGGCCGGGCTGGAGCACGTCCACGACACTGGTGCGCAGCAGCAGCGACCGCACTGTGGGGGACTGCGTCCGGAGCACCTCGGCCGTCAGGTAGTCGGCGATGTTGCCGTTGTCCCCGGCGAGCTGAGCCACGGCCGCATCCGGATCGTCGCTGGACTCCAGGCACATACTCGCGAAGCGCAGGCCGACCACCCAGCCTCTGGTTCGCCGGGTCAGTGCGGCGATCGAGTCGCTGCTCATGCTGACGCCCGACAGTTGCACGAGTCGGGCCGTCTCCTCCTCGGTGAAGGCGAGATCCGCCATCCGCACCTCGGTGATGAGGTCGGCCAGGCGGTACCGGTGCAGCGGGAGCACGGGGTCGACCCGGGTCAGGATCAGGACGTGCAGGCGCTGGTCACTGTGCCGCAACAGGAAGTCGAGGTCGCTCGAATCCTCGGCGGACGCATTCTCGTAGCCGTCCAGGACGAGCGTCACCGGATGCGCCTGGCGGGCCAGCACGGTGGCCAGTTCGGTGAGCATCAGGGAGTGTGCGGCGGCGCTGTCGTCCCGCGCTCCCGGCAGGACCAGGCCCTGCCGGCGGAGGGCCTCGAGGACCTGCGGCCAGAACCTCGGAGCGGGAACATCCTGCTCCTCGAAGGTCAGCCACGCCGTGCTGTGCCCGGCCACCGCGCGCTGCGCTGCCCAGGCGGCGACGAGCGATGTCTTTCCGCTGCCGGCCGGCGCGCTGACCAGGGTCAACGGCAGCTCGGAGCCACGGTCCAAACGTTTGCTCAGTCTCGGGCGCTCGACGTACCGTCGTGGAGGTCTCGGGATCGCGAACCGGACGGCCAGGATGGGATCGATGGACCCGTCACCCTCGGTCACCACGGACTGCCCCGTTGCGTTGATGCCCCCCATGAGCCATACCGTGACCCGGCCGAGGTCCGATGACATCACCCTGTGCGGGTGATAGCAGTGCGATCTCGCGTACGATATGCGGTGGAGAGGCTGGTCGTGGGGGCAACGACACAGGCCGAGTACTTCGTCGCGGGGGCGATGGACTCCGGGCACTCGGGACCGGCGACGACAGCACCCGCCATCCGACGTGCACAGCAGCGGACTTCGGCACCCGGGGGCGGCGGTCCACAGGGGTCGGGGATATGTCACCTGCTGAAGCTCAGCCGCCTCGTCTCGGTGTCTCCGAGGCGTCGGACCTCCATTTGCTGGCCACGAAGCTGGCGCGGCCGCGCGTCCCGTCGACGTACGTCGAGCGCGCGCGGATCGGCCGTTTGCTGGACGACGGCACGCGGCGCCCGTTGACGGTGGTGAGCGCCGGCGCCGGCTGGGGAAAGACGTTGGCGACGGCCTCGTGGGCTGCGTCGGCAGCTGCCGACCGGCCGGTGGCCTGGCTCTCCCTCGACGAGAGCGACAACCATCCGCGCTCGTTCTGGTCCTACTTCGTGGCCGCGATCCGCAGCGCCGCCGAGATCCCGCGCGGCAACCCGCTGGCGGGTCTCGCGCCGGGACTCGGCGACGCGGACGAGAACCTCCGCCGGCTCGTCGCCGGGCTGACGCGGCTGCCGGATCCCGTCGTCGTCGTTCTCGACGACTTCCAGCTGGTAGGAGAACCGGCGGTCCTGGGTGCCGTTGCCGAGTTGCTGCGGCATCCGCCGTCGCAGTTGCGACTGGTGCTGCTGACGAGGGCGGACCCCACGCTGCCGCTGCGCCGCCTCGAGCTCAAGGACGAGCTGGCCGAGATTCGGTCCACCGACCTCGCCTTCGATGTTCCCGAGGCGCTGGCGCTGCTCGCCGCAGCCGGTGTCGTGGTCGATCCGGACGGAGCCCGGCTGCTGGTGGATCGCACCGAGGGATGGCCGGTCGGGCTGCGGTTGGCCGCCTACTTCCTCAAGGGCGGTGAACCAGGCCGGACCCCGGCGGACTTCGCCGGCGACGACCAAGCGGTGACCGACTACCTCCTCGAGGAGGTAGTCGCGAGCCAGCCACCCGAGCTCCGGCGGTTCCTGCTGCGGACCTCGGTCGCCGACCGGCTGAGCGGCGGACTCGCGCAGGTGCTGACCGGCGATCCTCGCGGCCAGCGCTTCCTGGAGATGCTCGAGCGGTCGAACGCCTTCGTGGTCGGTCTCGGCTCGGACCGGCAGTGGTACCGGTACCACCCGCTGCTCCGGGAGATGCTGCGTCACCAACTGACGATCGACGAGCCGGAGATCCTGCCCGACCTGCGACGGCGGGCCGCGCTCTGGTTCGCGGCGAACGACCAGCCGGTCGAGGCGTTGCGGCACACTGCGGAGGCGGCTGACTGGTCCTTGCTCGGCCGGCTGTTCGTCACGCAGGCCGCGCCGCTGATGGTCTCGGCCGAGCGCTCCGGGGTCGCCGCCCAACTGGCCCGGATCCCCGTCGGCCGACTTGCGGAATCCCCGGAGCTGGCCGTGTGCGCCGCGGCGCTGCGGATGCACGCCGGCCGTTTCCAGGACATGCAGCCGCACCTCGACCGGGCGCAGGCGCAGCTGGACCGGGCGAGCCCGGAGTCGAGGATCGGCACCTCTGTCGCCGTCCGCCTGTTCTCGGCAGCGGTCACGCGATCCCATGGCGACATCGACGCCTTGCTGGCGACCTCGTCGGCGGCGCTCGAGGAGGCGTCCGGGCCGGTTGCTTCGCTGCCGGCGGCCGACCAGTACCGCGCCGTCGCCCTGAGCAACCTGGGGACCGGTCTGTTGTGGTCCGGCAACTTCGACGAGGCCGAGGCGCGCCTGCGGGAGGGACTCGGGATCGCGACCGCGACCGGGCTGGACGCGTCCCGGATCAACATTCTGGCGCACCTGGGACTCGCCGCCGCGGTCTCGGGCCGGCTCAGGCAGGGCTTCGGGTACGCCGCCAAGGCCGTCGAACTCGTCGATGCCCGCGGCTGGGAGCCGCTCGCGCAGGCGGCCACCGGATACCTGGCGCTGTCGATGATCCACCTGCAGTGGAACAACGTCGACGAGGCGCAGAGTCTGCTCTTCCGGGCCAAGGAGGCTGCGAGCCTCGACCTTGCCGCCGCGTGCGCGGTGGGCCTGACCCAGGCTCGCCTGCATGCGTCGCTCGGCCGCGTGGAGGCCGCGCGTGAGCAGATGGCTCGGGTGCGGGACGAGATCGGGCACTGGCGGCCCCCGGCCTTCCTCGCACGGTGGCAGACGATCACCGAGGCCGAGATCGAGCTCGCCGCCGATGACCCGAAGGCGGCGATCGCCAGGTTCGGTACGCCGGCAGACCGGCAGCCGCCCTTCGCCCGTGAGCAGGCCTGCCTGGCCGAAGCGTTCCTCGCCTGCGGTGAAGCGCAGCGGGCCGAGGAGGTCCTCGCTCCGCTGCGGGACCGGACGACCGACCGCACCGCCGCGGTGGAGATCTGGCTGCTGACGGCGCTGGCGGCCGACAGCCTGCGCGCGAACAACCGTGCCGTCGAGGCCCTCGGCCGCGCGGTGGAGATCGCCCGGCGGGAGGGCGTCCGAAGGCCGTTCCTCGTCATGGATCCCGACCGGATGCCGCGCCTGCTGACCCAGGTCGAGCAGCTGGATCCCGATACCTCCGGCTTCGTGGACGAACTTCTCGCGGACCTGGGCATGGTCAGGTCACCCAGCGCCCTGGCCGATGCGCCGGCCGAACCGCTGACCGACCGCGAGCTGACCGTCCTGCGGTACCTGCCGACGATGATGACCAACGTGGAGATCGCGGCCGAGCTCTTCGTGTCGGTGAACACCGTGAAAGTGCACCTCAAGCGGATCTTCCGGAAGCTCGGCGTGGCCAGCCGGCGGGACGCCGTACACCGGGCTCGCGCGCTGGGGCTACTGACCAGATGAGTCGCCGCGGTGCCCGATGACCCAGGTCTCGGCTTCGTGCAGCGCCCGCCCGGTCGATTCCCCGACCAGTTCGGTGGCCTCGAAGACGGTGACCGGTCCGGACACGTCCACTCGGTCGGTACGGCGCAGGAGCTCGGCAAGGATGTGGTCCACGCCGCTGAGGTACAACCGGCCGTCGATCGCCTGCAGGGCGGCGGCGTAGTCGGCCACGACCTTGACGAACGTCGCGCCGACTGAGGTGCGGCCGCGAAGCCGGAGGACGACAGCGGGCGCCTCGGCGCCTGCCGGATCAGGCAACCGGGTGGCCAGGGTCCGGGAGCCGGCGTAGAGCAGGCTGCCGTACACGTCGAGCACGGTCGTCTGATGGCTGGGCAACTGCTCCGGGGCCGGATGCTCGGTCCACCGGCCGTCGCCGGCGGGCTTCAGTTCGACGACCTTGAGGTCCATCGCACCCTGGTTGAGCTGGAGCACCAGCGACAGCGTCACGCCGATCCCGACGGCGGTGGCGACCGGAAGGAACAGCGTCGCGACGAACGTCGCGACGATCGCGATCTGTGACGTCGGTCCGGTGCGCAGGATCGTCCTCAGCTCACCTGGCCGGAGCGAACCGGCGGCCGCGAAGATGAGGACCGCCGCCAGGGTCGGCATGGCGACGGCTCCGATCACCTCGGAGAAGGCCGCGAGGATCACCAGCATCCACAGTCCCGAACAGATCGCCGCCCACCTGCTGCGGCCGCCGACTGCCTGGTTCAGCGCCGTCCGGCCGACGGAACCGCCCACCGGCTGGCCGCGGAAGAGGCCGGCCGCGAGGTTGCCGACACCCTGGGCGATGAAGTCCCGGTCGGGGTTCGAGACGGTTCCGTCGCGATTGGGCGCGGCCTCGGCGACCCCACTGCCCTGGACGAGGACGATGGCGGCGACGGCCAGCGCCCCGGTGACCAGCGGCAGCGACAGGACGCCGAGATCCGGCAGTTGCGGCGCCGGGATGCCGCGCGGAATGTCCCCGGCGTCCTCCACCCGGGCCACCGAATCGGCGCCGGCGATGATCACCACCGCGGTCGGGACCGCGAGCGCGACCAGCGCGCCCACCGATGCCAGCCGGGTCCGGGACAGGCCGACCAGGATGCCGAGTGTCGCGAGACCCGCGAGCAGCGAGGCGACGTCGATCCGCGCCGGATGGAGTACGACGTCCGCCGCTTTCGCCAGCGCGAAGTCGCCACTGGCCTGCACGCCGGTGAGGTCGGGGATCTGGCCGAAGAAGATGTTGACCGAGATGCCGGTCAGGAAGCCGATCATGACCGAGTGCGAGACGAACCGCGTGTACCGCCCCAGCTTGGCGACGCCCGCCAGGATCATCACCACACCGGTCATGATCGTCAGCAGGAACAGGGCGTCCGGCCGGTCCGCCGGGTCCACGTCTTCCAGCGCCGACCCGGCCGCCAGAGCTGCCGCCGTGGTCGTCGAGATCACCATCAGCCGGGTGCTCGACAGCAGCCCTCCGGCGACCGGACCGGCGAAGCTCGCGTACAGGCCGTGGATGGGGTTCACGCCGACGAGTACCGCTGCTGCCATTCCGTCCGGCACACCGCTGATCGCGCCCGGCAGCCCGGCGACCGCGTCCGCGCGCAGGTCGCGACGTGCCGGTCGCATCGACCGCAGCCATCCGGGCACTTGAGGTGCGCCCTACCGGCCGGCTACTTCGCGGGTCCGGGGACGGCCGCCTCTCCCGGCGACAGCGGGGAGCCGGTCGTCGACCTGCCCGCGCCGACCAGAACCTGCAGGACGGCCAGCAAGCCGGCAACGAGGACGAGCGACCAGAACAGCCGCGAGAGTGAGACATCGTTGCCCCAGAGCAGTACGACGACGCCCAGCAGGGCGACCGCCACGCGCAACCACCGGGCGTTGGGCGCGACCCATCGGCCCGCGTCGCCGACCGGGCTGCCGGTCAGGGCGCCGCCGATGCGCTCCAGGCCGCCGCTGACGCCAGTGCGCACCGCGGTCCCGTACCTGTTGGAACCGGCGAACCAGCCGACGGCGACCAGGATCAGTCCCAGCCAGAGGAACACCTGGCGACCGCGCTCGAGGTAGGCAAGCAGCGTGTCGTAGAAGACAGCGCTTGCGACACCGAACGACGTACCCGCCAAGGCGTCGATGAACAGTTGCCGGCCGACGGACAGCGCCAGCGCCAGCAGCAGCGCGTTCGCTGCCAGCACCGCCCCGATGACCACCGTCGTTCGCGCGCGATTGCGGGAGAGTACGAGTGCGATGAGGTAGAGCCCCGCCACTGCCACGAGCAGCCACTGGGCCAGCGGGTTCGCGAACGCGTAGATGGTCTTGATCTGCCTCAGCTGCGGTGCGTCCATCAACACGATCTGTTTGTCGACGTCGGGGATCGGGATGTTCTGCACGATCGTGAGTCCCCGGTCGACGAGGCGTTGCTTGACCCGTTCGATGACCTCGGAGACGTCGAGGACGATCTGGTCGTCCTGGAGCCGGATGGCGCCCGACTGGTCACCGGCCAGCACGCGCTGGAGGGCCTGTTGAGCCCGGGTGTTGACGGCGGTCCAGAGGTCGGCGAACTCGTCCGAGGCGAGGAACTCGCGGACCTGGCGGTCGATCAGGCTGTTGATCGCGGCGGCCAGCGGCCCGACCAGCCGCTGCAGCCGGGGCCGGTCGGTGACGACGCCGGCGAACACCTCGTTGAGCATCGCCTCGATGTCGACCTGCTGCTCGATCGCGGTGGTGACCTTCGTCGCGATGGCGTCCTGCACCTCGGGTGAGTTCACCAGCGGGCCGACGGTGTTCACGTAGCGGGTGGTGTCGTTCAGGGTGCGTTGTCCCCAGTACGCGACCGCTGCGGGTGTCGTCAGCAACGCCGCCAGGAACAAACAGATGATCACCGCGGCCGAACGTCCTCTGGACGGCCGCTCGGCGGGCGGCGCCTGGGCGGGCGCGCTGCGCTCCGGACCGGGCAGCGTGGGGTCTGGACCGGACATGCTGCTCACGCCTGGACACCTCCTGGATAGCCGGCCCGCTGCCGGCGCTGCAGCGCGCCGGAAACCCAGTGCACGACGTCGAGAAGACCGGCGAAGGCCACCCAGAACCAATCGGACCCGGTCAGGCCGCCGTCGGTGTAGAGAATGACGTACATCAGCGTCGCGAAGGGCAGGAAGACGATCCCGAGGAGCGGCCAGATCCACGAGTCGAACGCGGCGTCGACCAGCCTGGGGCGCGCCACCCACACGATGAACAGCGCAAAGCGCGGGAAGACCCCGGCAAGCAGGATGAAGAAGCACCCCATGTCGATCCTCCTCGCGCACAGCCGGACATCGTCGATCTGGATCGTTGCGCGGGCGTCGACGGCGAGCATCATCCGGGCGGGGTGAACTCGGCGGCGCGCCTCGTCCGCCCGGGGTGAGGCGTTCCGCCGGAGCCGGCGGCACCGTGACAACGACCGGTCCGGCGGACCGGTCGCCCGATGGAGAGGAGAGACCCATGGGATCCGACGACAACGCTCCCGTCGTCCTGTACATCGCCGCCTACGCGGATGCGGAGGCAGCGCGAGGTGACTGGGACGCCATCAAACAAGCTGCTTCCGACGATCTGGTCAAGGTCGAGGGGCTCGTCCTCGTCAGCCGCGGGGCCGACGGCAAGATCACGGTCGACGACGACTTCCACACGGCCCGCAGAGGCGCAGCCCTGGGGGCCGTCGGTGGTGCGCTGATCGGTCTCATCTTCCCACCCAGCCTGCTGGCGGGCGCGCTGGTCGGGGCGGGCGCCGGACTGGGCATCGGTGGCCTCAAGTCCCACCGGGAGAAGGCGGCGATCGAGGCCGACGTCGAGGACACCTTGCCGGCGAACAGTTCGGGCATCGTCGCGCTGTTCGAGGCAACGTGGGTCACGAAGGCCGACAAGGCGCTGGCGCACGCGGACAAGCTCACCAAGCACGAGGTCGACGCAGACAGTGTGGAGGACGTCAAGAAGGCCGCCCAGTAGCGCCGAGCGCAACGCCCGGCTCCGGGCCTCATCCGCTTGGGGTGAGGCGCACGCGCGGGACGGGAGACAGCATCCAGAGACAGGGCCGCCGCCGATTCCGGCGGCGGCCGATGCAACGGGAGGAGATGCCAAAGATGACTGCGCAACGGGGCGGGGCGGCCATGGCCGGCTTCGTCGTGTTCGCCGGCGTGATGCTGGTCATAACAGGACTGGTCAACGTCTTCCAGGGACTCGTTGCTCTGTTCGACGACGAGCGATTGGTGATCACGCCGGACAAGCTGATCTTCGTGGACGTGACCGGGTGGGGATGGTTCCTGCTGATCTCCGGCCTGATCCTGCTGGCCGTCGGCGGCGGACTGCTGCTGGCGCAGACGTGGGCCAGGATCACGGCGATCGTGGTCGTGTGCCTGCACGCCGTGCTCCAGATCCTGTCGCTCGGCGCTTACCCGGTCTGGTCGCTGCTGATGGTCGCGCTGGACATCGTGGTGCTGTACGCGCTGACCGCCCGTTGGTCCGACGTCCGCGACCGGATCGGCAGGCACGGCAGCATGGACGGCGTGGCCTGGAACGGCCAGGAGGAGGAGGCCAAGCCCGCGGCGTCGGAGCAACGTGTTCCTCCGATGAGCTGACTGGAGGTTACCCGGGGGCTCCCTGCCGGGAGCCCCCGTCGTCTGCCTCCCGATGCGGATCGCGCCAGTTCGCACCGGTCTGTTGCCGGTACTGCGCGACCGCGTCGTCGAGCGTCGGGAGGAAGTGCGCCGGATCGATCGTGCGGGTGAGCTCGTACCGCTCGATCTTCGCCCGCACCGGATCCTTCATCTCCGCGAAGACCAGGGACACACCGCGGGCGTTCAGCCACGAGTCCAGTTCCTGCAGCATGTCGGACGCGGTGGTGTCGACGTCGGTGATCGGCTCTGCGGCCACGATGATCCAGGTGAGCTCGGGCTGGTCCTCGGCGATCTCCCGCACCTTGTCACTGAACATCCGCGCGTTCGCGAAGATCAGCGGTGCGTCGAAGCGGTAGACGACCAGCCCGGGCAGCAATTGGGCGTCGGGGTAGCTCTCGGTGTCGTGCAGGCCCGCGATCCCGTCCACCCGGCCGAGCTCGGCCGCGTGCGGCCACCAGACGCGGCGGAAGACGTTCAGGATCGACAGAGCCACGGCGATGAGGATGCCGGGCAGCACTCCCAGGAAGGCCACTCCGAGGAGCGCGATGACGGACAGTGCGAACTCGGTACGGCGCTGGTGCCACAGCCGGCGCGTACCGGCGATGTCGGCCAGCGACAGCGCGGCCGCGATGACGATCGCGCCCAGCGTCGGCTGGGGCACGTACTGCATCAGTGAGGTGGCGAAGACCAGCACCACGGTGATCATCCCGGCGCCGACGATGCCGGTCACCTGGGACCGGGACCCGGCCTGCTCGGCCACGGCGGTGCGGGACCCGCTGGTGCTGACCGGGAAGCCCTGGAACAACCCGGCCGCGATGTTGGCGGCGCCGATGCCGACCATCTCCTGGTTGCCGCGCACCCGATCGCCTTTGCGCGCGGCGAACGCCGAGGCCGTGGACATCGTGTCGGCGAGCGCGACGACGGCGATGGCGAACGCCCCGGCAAGCAGCGTCGGCAGGTCGCTCCAGCTCACCGCCGGGATCGTGAAGGGCGGGAAACCCTGGGGGAGCACCCCGACCGTGTCGACGTCCTGATCCTCCAGGTCGAGCGCGTTGACCAGCACAGCGGCCACCACCACGACGATCAGGACGCTCGGCAGTTTGGGCAGCAGCCGATTCAGCAGCAGGATGCCGGCGAGCGAGCCGATCCCGAGGATCGCGGCCGTCGCGTTCGCCGCGCCGTCCGCCAGCCCCGTGAAGAAGTCGCGCGTCTCGGCCACCAGCCCTTCGGCGTCGACCGAGAAGCCGAACAGCTTGTCCAGCTGACCGATGACGATGGTCAGCGCGAGCCCGTTCATGTAGCCGATCTGGGTCGGCTTGGACAACAGATCCGCCACGAACCCGAACCTGGCCACTCCGGCGACCGTCATCACCACACCGACCATCACGGCCAGCATCGACGCCAGCGCGACGGCGCGCGCGGGATCGCCGTTGGCGAGCAGGAGTGGCGCGATCGTTGCCGCGATCATCGGTCCCAGGGACGAGTCGGGCCCGAGCACCAGCACCCTGGACGGCCCGAAGACCGCGTAGCCGAGCAGGCACAGGATCGAGGTGTAGAGCCCGGTGACCGGTGGCAGGCCGGCCAGTTCGGCGTACGCCATCCCCTGGGGCACCAGCAGTGCCGAGAGCACGAGGCCGGCGACGACGTCCCGCGGCAGCCAGGTCCGCTGGTACGACCTGGCCATTCCCACACCGGGCACGTACTCCTGCCACCAAGGCTGTTTCACGTCCGGACGGTCGGTGACTGCGGCCATGGTGGTCAGGCCGATCGGTCTGCTCGCCCCGCGAACGGATCGGCCGCAGCCCCCTCGGGCGCCTGCTTCTCAAGGGTCACCTTGATCTCCTGCAGCGCGTCGCGTGCTTCCTCGCTGACCGTCGGATAGCGCGGATCGAGCTCGATCAGCGTGTTGGCGAGCACCGCGGCGGCGGCGATGCGCGCGTACCACTTGCGGTCGGCCGGAATCACGTACCAGGGCGCCCACTCGGTGCTGGTGCTGGACAGCATCCGCGAGAACGCACGCTGGTAGTCGTCCCAGTACTCGCGCTCCCGAATGTCGGCCGCGGAGAACTTCCAGTTGTGGTCGCGGAGGTCGATGCGCCGCAGGAAGCGGATCCGCTGCTCCTCCTGGGAGAGGTTCAGGAAGAGCTTCACGATCTTGGTGCCGTTGTCGCTGAGCGCCCGCTCCCACTCGTTGATCTCGTGGTAACGCCGTTTCCAGATGCCTTTGCGGGTGCCGCGCGGAAGCCGCTGACGGTCGAGGAGTTCGGGGTGCACGCGGACGACCAGCACCTCCTCGTAGTGCGAGCGGTTGAAGATCCCGATCTCGCCGCGGGCCGGCAACCGCAGTCCGTAGCGCCACAGGTAGTCGTGGTCGAGCTCCTCGCTGGAGGGGACCTTGAAGCTGTGCACCGACACACCCTGTGGGTTGACCCCGGTCATGACGTGGCGGATCGTGCCGTCCTTCCCGCCGGCGTCGAGCGCTTGCAGGACCACCAGCACACCGTGGGTGTGCTGGGCGTACAGCCGGGACTGGTACTCCGACAACAGCTCCGTCCCCTGGACCAGCAGTTTGCGGCCGCGCTTCTTCGACTGGATCGTGCCCTTGAAGTCCGGCTCGAAGTCCTTGGCCAGATTGACCTTCGACCCCGGTTCGACGCGGAACGGCGCGATGAAGTCGGCGATCCGTCGCTCACGAGATGTCATTCTCTGCTCCCTACCTCTGCAGGCGTCGGCGGTGTGTGCCGGGCCCGGGCCGGCGCGAGGGCGTGTTCGGGGCTGAGCGTCGCCGGCGTCCGCTGCCCACGCCGGGTGAGCAGCTTGTCCAGCTCGACGACGATCGGGAGCAGCGCGGCCAAGCCGAAGGAGGTGAGCCACTGGCGCGGACTGAGCGCGACCGTGAGCAGGCCGCCCTGGAGCGTCGGGAGCTCGGTCGCCAGGAACAGCAGTACGACGGGGATCAGGCCGATGCCCAGCGCCTTCACGATCGGCGGCGTCAAGCCGCTGGCCGGGGCGCGCCGGTTGACCACCGCGTTGAACGTCGTCCCCAGACCCATCACGACGAACGTCATCGTCATCGACACGGTGCCCTGCGCCGTACTCGGCTCGTCCGGCCCCGCCACCAGCGGCGCGGCCGCTGCCAGGAAGAGCACGAAGGCGTAGCCGACCCACCTGATCACAGCGCTCCGATTGGTGATCGGCACACCGGGATCGCGCGGCGGGCGGTGCATGACATCGGGATCGCCGGGGTCGACAGCGATGACCACGACACCGACGGCCGTGGCGAAGAACAGCAGGAAGAGCACCATGGACGGCGTCATCGCCACCCCGTCGTTGATGTCGAACACGGTGGCGGCGAGGAAGAGCAGGACCAGCGCCAGCAGCTGGGTCATCTGGTACCGGACGTACGAGACGACTTTGTCGTAGACGCGCCGGCCGATCTCCACGGCGTGGACGAGGGTGCCGAAGTTGTCGTCGGTGAGCACCATCCGCGCGGCCTGCTTGGTCACCTCGCTGCCGCTTCCCATCGCCACTCCGATGTCAGCCTGCTTGAGAGCTGCCGCGTCGTTGACCGCGTCGCCGGTCATCGCGACGATCATGCCCTGCTCCTGCATGGCCTGGGCGAGACGCAGCTTGTCCTCGGGGGTGACCCGCCCGAACACGTGCAGCTCGGGCAGCCGCTGCTTGAGTTGCTCGTCGGTGAGCGCCTGCAGTTCCGGGCCGCTGATCGCGCCGGGTCCGAGGCCCAGGTCCGCGCCGATCGCCTGCGCCGTGACCGCATGGTCGCCGGTGATCATGCGTACGTCGATGCCGGCGGTGAGCGCCGTACGGACCGCGCTCTTCGCCTCCGTGCGCAGCGGGTCGATGATGCCCGCCAGCCCGACGAAGGACAGCCCGGTGGTCAACGACATCGGGTCTCCGGTCATCGTGGTGAGCTCGTCGCCGGTCACCAGGCGGGCCGCGAACGCGAGGACGCGCAGGCCCTTCTGTCCCATCCGGGTGTTGGCCTCGTCGATGCCCTGCCGCGACTGCGCGATCGGGACCTGCGAGCCGCTGAGCGGTCCACCCGCGTGGCTGCAGCGTGCGACGACGACGTCCGGCGCGCCCTTGACCAGCTCGATGACGTGCTCGGCGCCGTCGACGGTCACCCGGTGGAACGTCGCCATGAACTTGTACTCGGAGTCGAACGGAACCTCCGCCAGCCGCGGGTAGTTTCGCCGTGTCTCCTCCGCGTCGATGCCGAGTTTCGCCGCGAGCACCACCAGCGCCGCCTCGGTCGGGTCGCCGATCACCGAACCGGCGTCGTCGACCACTGCGTCGCTGTCGAGGGCCAGTCCGAGGCCGAGGCGGGTGAAGTCGGGAACCGGGACGCCGGCCACCGAACGGATCGCGCCGCTCTTGCGGTATCCCTCCCCGTCGACGGTGAACCAGGTGCCGCTCGCGTACAAGGTCGACACCATCATCTGGTTCAGCGTCAGCGTCCCCGTCTTGTCGGTGTTGATCGCACTCGTCGCACCGAGGGTCTCGACGTCGGTGAGGTTCTTCACCACGGCTTTCGCGTCGGCCAGCTGCCGCGCGCCGAGCGAGAGCAGGCCGGAGACGAACGCGGGCATGCCGGTCGGCATGGCCGAGATGGCCATCGCGGTGCCGAGCAGCAGCAGGTCCTTGCCCGGCATCCCGCGGATCAGGCCGACCACCACGATGACCGCGACCGCTCCCCAGGCGATCATCCCGAGCACCTTCGTGAGCGAGTCGAGCTCCCGTTGCAGTGGCGACCGGGTGCGCTTCACCGAGGTGAGCATCGAGGCGATCCGCCCCATCTGCGTCTGCATCCCGGTCGCGGTGACCACGATCGCGCCGGTGCCCCGGGTCACGGAGGTGCTCTGGAACAGCATGTTGGTCTGGTCGCCCAGCCCGACGTCGGGGGAAGCCAGCGCGCTGGTGCCCTTGGCAATCGGTGCGCTTTCCCCCGTCAGCGCGGCCTCCTGCGCCTCCAGCGTCGCGGACCGGACGATCCGTCCGTCGGCGGGCACGATGTCGCCTGCCTCGACCTGCACGATGTCGCCCGGAACCACCTGGGTGGCAGCGATCATCGTGACCTCGCCGTCGCGGACGACCCGCGCTTGCGGCACCTGCAGGGTGGCGAGAGCGTCGACGCTCGCCCGGGCCGTCAGCTCCTGGCGGGTGCCGAGCCCGACGTTCAGCAGGATGAGCAACGCGACGATGATCCCGGTGGAGAGCTCGCCGATCACCAGGCTGACGACGACGACCGCGATCAGCATGATGTTCATCGGGTCGCGCAGTTGCTGGGCCGCGATGGCCCAGAAGGCGGGCGGCTTCTCCGCTGGGATCTCGTTCGGACCGTACGACGAGAGCCGGCCGGCCGCCTCGGCCGCGGACAGTCCCGAGCCGGTGTCGGAGCCGGCCGCCGCGACCACCACCTCGGCAGCGAGCATGTACGGCGCTTTCCCGGCGCCGGTCGCCGGTGACGTGGCCATGCCGGTCGTGTCGGTCTCACTCACGCGTATCTCCCCTCGCGCCGACGTCAGACCTGCTGGATGGCGTCGATCCGGTTCGAGCTGATGGCCTTGATGAAATCGGCGAAGTCCTGGTCGTTCTGGGCCGCGTAGCGCTCGGAGAAATCGATGATCGCCGTGTCGAAGGCGTCGTCCTCGCCGAGGTAGGCAGCGATGGCGACCGGATCGCCGGACCGGGCGTGGGCGCGCGCCAGGGTCCATCCGCACGTGCGTCCGTAGAAGGCCAGCGTCGCCGGCTCCATCAGCTCCACCAGCGCTGAGCCCTTCATGTCCCGCAGTTGGCGCCAGTAGTAGTAGCGGTCGGCCTCGACACCCTTGGACCAGCCCAGGAAGATGTCGCTGCTGGCCTGCATCAACCGCTGGCCCTGGACCACCCGCTCGCCCGCGTTCTTGAACACGCTCTTGCGCAACGGCCCTTCGAGCACCGACCTGGTGGCTTCCTTGACCTGGAGGAACAGCGGATCGCTGCGGTCACGGCCCTGCAGGAGGATGATGAACGCCCGGGTTCCGACGCTGCCGACGCCGACGACCTTACGTGCCAGGTCGATGAGCTCGTACCGCTCCAGCAGTTGCCTCAGGTCGAGCCGAAGACTGGAGCGGTACCCCCGGAACTGGTCGACGATGACTTCCTCGAGTGCCCCGGGCTCCAGGCCGTACGTCGCGTGGAGCTCGCGCATGGGGACGATCACCGGCGGGACGCTGGCGATCCGGTAGTGTCCGTCGACCTCTTCGCTGAGCTTGGACAGGGCCTGCTCGCTGTTGCGGGAGTGCGCCTTCAGCGCGTTCTTCGCGAAGCGTTTCTGGGCCTCTTTCACCTGCTTCGGCGTCATCTCGGTCGTGCTGTCCGCCGCCCCGGTGACCTTGTGCTTGCCCTTCTTGGATCCTTTGTCCTTGCCTTTGTCCTTGCCCTTGTCGCCGACGCCGGCCAGGAAGGACTCCACCGACTGCTTGATCTGCTCCTCGGAGGTGTGGGCGTACCACACGTCGAGAGTCTTCATGGCGGCGAACTCGGCCATCGCCTCCCGGTAGGAGGCGACACAGGCCCGCGTGATCGCACGAGTGTCCGGCGCCGAGCAGCCGTTGTTCTGCGCCGCCACCATGAAACTCGCCGCCAGCCGCTTGACGTCGTACTCGAACGGGCCCGGAAGCGTCTCGTCGAAGTCGTTGATGTCGAACACGAGCGTTCGCTCCGGGGAGGCGAAGACGCCGAAGTTCGACAGGTGGGCGTCCCCGCACAGCTGGACCTCGAGACCGGCCGTCGGTGTCTCGGCGAGGTCGACGGCCATGATCTTGGCGGCGCCCCGGTAGAACGTGAACGGCGAGACCATCATCCGGCCGTGCCGCACCGGCACCAGGTCCGCGTCCCGGCGAAGGTTCTGCTCCTCGATGAGGGCCACCGGGTCCGGCCGGTCCGCGGCCGGCTGCCATCCGGCGTGACTGTCCGGCTTCGTACGGGTGCGAGCCTCGAGACCGCGGGCCCGGCGCTCCTCCAGCGTCAAATGGTGAACTTTCGCCGACATGACCGGCCGCCTCTCTGTCGCAGGCGCGACTCGCCGGGCGAGCCGGGTACCCACCCGGCGATCCGCGTACGGCGCCGACGATTCAGCAGAACCCGGGCCGCCGCATCACCCCTGATGGACGATCACCGGCCGTCCGGTGGCGGCGGATTCATCCCGGGTGTGGGATGTCCTGGTGGAGCGGATGGGTGTGGGGTGGGTTCCATGAAGCGACGGGTTGCGGCCGTTGTGGCGCTGGTGGTGGGGGCGGCGACTGCTGTGCTCGCTGTCGTGGTCGCCGTCAGCGAGTTTCCGCGTGGCCTCGGTGTGCTGGCCTGCGTGGTGATCGCCGCCGTTGCGGCCTGGTACGGCGCGCTGCGCAGAGGAATCGCCCGCGCGGCGGGGCTGTACATCGGCGGTCTGGCTCTGGTCGGGGCGGTGATCCTGATTGTCGTGGGTGGGAAGTTCGGCGTCGACCTCATCGTCCTGGCTGGGCTCCTGGTGACTCTGGCCGCGACGCGAGCCAGCTTCACTACGCGGGTGGAGCTGCCGCGGGTACCCGCGCCACAGCATCCCGTGCTGTTCTTCAACCCGCGCTCCGGCGGCGGCAAGGCCGAACGCTTCGCGCTGGCCAAGGAGGCGCGGGCCCGTGGGATCGAGCCGATCGAGCTGAAGGCCGGGGACGATCTCGAAACCCTGGTCCGCGGCGCGGTCGCGCGGGGCGCCGACGGACTCGCGATGGCCGGCGGCGACGGCTCGCAGGCGATCGTCGCCGCGGTCGCCGCCGAGCTCTCGCTGCCCTACGCCTGTGTGCCGGCCGGCACCCGCAACCACTTCGCACTCGACCTCGGGGTCGACCGGGACGACGTCGTCGGCGCCCTGGACGCGTTCGTCGACGGCGGCGAGCGGCTGGTGGACCTTGCCGAGGTCAACGGCCGGGTGTTCGTCAACAACGTCTCGCTCGGCCTGTACGCCGAAGCCGTCCAGCGCAGCGGGTACCGCGAGGCCAAGCTCCGGACCCTGCTCGACACCGTGCCGGACGCGCTCGGTACCGGGGGCAGCGAGCTCGACATGCGCTGGACCGGTCCAGGGGGCGATGGGCACCGCGGCGGTGCGGCCGTCCTGGTCTCCAACAACCGCTACCGACTCGGCCGCGCGGTCGGTTCCGGCACGCGACCGCGCATCGACGACGGCCTGCTCGGCATCACCGTCCTCGGTTCGCCCACCGACGGCGGTGAGCGCCACGTTCAGCGTCCTTGGCGCGAGTGGTCCGCCCCCACCTTCGAGGTCGAAGCCGATCGGCCGCTACCCGCGGGGGTCGACGGGGAGGCCCTCGTTCTCGACGCGCCGCTGCGGTTCCGGATCCGGCCCGGGGTCCTCCGGGTGCGGATCGCGCACCAGCACCCCGGAGCGTCGCCGTCGGCGACGGCGCCCGAAGGCCTGCGCGCCGGCCTGTCCGAACTGGTGCGCGTCGCCCTCGGCCGGGACCGGAGACCGGCGAGTTGAACTACTGGAGGCCAGCAATGGATCTGATCGAGGTCGAGACGAAGGAGTCGATGAGCCGGGAGGCCGCCGCGGCGCGGCTGCGTGCCCTCGCCGACATGCTTGCCAAGGACAACAACGTCGAGTTCGAGCGGGGCGGCCTGCGGATCACGGTGCACGTTCCTGACGAGGTGCGCCTGAAGGTCGAGTTCGAGCTCGGGGACGACGGCAGCGAGCTCGAGGTCGAGCTCACGTGGTGACGGAACCCAGGTCGGGCCCACCGGCTGACCGAAGCCCTGACGGGACCGGCTCGCTGCGCCTCCTCGAGGACTTCGACCACGCGCTGTTCCGGTCGGTGGCGCGGATGTCCACGCCGGTACTGGACGAGCCGCTGCGGCGGGTGTCCGGCTTCGCCGACTTCTCCAAACCGTGGTTTCTCGTGGCCGGCGCCCTCGCGCTGTTCGGCGGCTCCCGGGGGCGGCGCGCTGCGCTGGCGGGACTCTCCGCGATCGGGGCAGCGTCACTGGTGGTGAACCAGCCGATGAAGAAGGCGGCGAGGGAACGTCTCCGGCCCGATCGGCGCATCCACGGCGTGCCGGTCCAGCGCTGGGTGCGGATGCCGGCCTCCGGATCGTTTCCGTCCGGACACTCCGCGTCCGCGGCGGCCTTCGCCGTCGCGGTCGGAGGCGTGCTGCCCGCGCTCCGGCCGCCCCTTCGGGTGGCTGCCTCGGTCGTCGCGTTCTCCCGGGTCTACACGGGAGTGCATTACCCGAGCGACGTTCTGGTCGGGGCGACCGTCGGAGTGCTGTCAGGGCGACTGGCCGCGCGGCTGGCGCTCCGCCGCCGGCCCTCAGCCCAGCCGGCGATGCGCGGGGCGTCGTGAGCGCGGGCCGGGGCTCACGTCGTCGTCGGCTTGCTCGAGGCGAACGTACCGACTGCCGAGCGGTCCGGCCGAAACGCCGTGCAGCACCACACTCAGCAGCACGGTGAGAGACACCGCGGCGACGGCGCGTTCCACCATCTCGGTCTCACCCAGCTCCTCGATCGCGAGCAGGGCGAACACCACCGAAGCGAGTCCCCGAGGACCGAACCATCCGACGAAGCCGACCGTGCGCAGGTCCAGTCCCTTGCCGATCAGGGCCAGGGCGACCGGTGCCATCCGAACCACAGTCAGGCTCAGTACGGCGTACGCGATCAGCGGCACGCCGAGGTTGTGGACTGCGATCGGCACCAGCGCGGCCCCGAACAGGAACCAGACCACGAACGCCAGCAGCTCTCCGAGGAGTTCGGGCAGTTCGACGGCGTCGTCCGCGTCGAGCACCTCTTCGTCCAGGCCGCCCCGGAACGCCAGGCCGGCCACGAAGGCCGCGATGAACCCGTTGCCGCTGAAAGCGACCGCGAGGGCGAAGCTGCTGAGCGCTGCCGCAAGCGTGCCGAGTCTCCGGGCGCCAGTGCTGACCCACTGCCGCTGGGAACCGATCGTCAGGAGCCTGGCGCTGCCCAGGCCGACCGCCAGACCGATGACGACGCCGACTGCCAGGTCCAGCAGTGCGCCGCCCCCGTCGGTGGAGATCCCGTCCTGGTGCGCGGTTCCGAGCTGTCCGGCGGCGACGGCGATCGTGAAGGTGACGATCGGGGTCACGATGCCGTCGTTGAGCCCACTCTCCACGTTCAGGGCGCGACGCAGGCGCATCGGGATTCGCTGGTCGTTGATGACCTGTGCGCTCAGAGCGGCATCGGTGGGGGCCAGCGTGGCGCCCACGAAACCCGCCAGCGCCCAGGTGAAATCGTCGAACAGCCAAGCCGCCAGGAGCGATCCGAGGACCACCGAGAGCGGTAGCCCGATGCCCAGCAGGCGCCCAGGGAGGTACATGTCCCGCCTCAGCCGGGAGATGTTGACCCGGGCCGCGTCGGCGAACAACAACAGAGCCAGCGTCAACTCCGCGGTCAGGTGGACCGACGGGGCGCCTACCTGCAGCGTGAGCGGTCCCCAGTCCTGGTTGCCCAGCACGTAGCCGGCGACGGTGAAGACCAGCGGACCGGTGATGTTCGCCGTGGCCAGGAGATCCGAGGTCACGGCCCACGCCAGGACGAGGAGCGCGAGTACCGCGAACGCGGCTTCGGTCATTGCCGCGCAGTCGTACGCCGCCTTGACCAGCGGGTGCGAGGGCTGAGCGCGCGGACGTAGAACTCGCCCAGCTGGTAGGGCTGGTCAGGTGCGGTGGGCAGCGACCCGGCCGAGCCGAAGGTGATGTCCTTGATCGTGAGCCGGGAACCTCGACTCAACGCATCGTGGTAGCCGACGAGTCGCCCGTCCACCCGCAGGAAGGTCTTGCCGCTCGTGTGCCAGTCGAACCGCAGTTCCGCGAAGCGGGAGATGGAGTTCGGCAACTGGCCGATGTCGTGCCAGACCCGGTGCAGCCGGACCCGGACCAGGGCCTGGAAGGCCGTCAGCGGTTCGAGCCGCAGGTCGAACGAGTCCCCGAGGCGAAGGATCGGCAGTGACGAGGTGACGGCCGGATCGGATTGCCTGATCCGCAACCGGCAACTGAGCCCGACGACATCCTCGAGTGGGGTGTCGAGGACATAGCTCAGACTGCGGCCGGGTGCGATCAGCACGGCTCCGTCGGACGGGTCCAGAGTGGGCGAGCCGGGCGAGAGGCTGCCGGGCAGGCCTTGCAACGACCGGACGTCGTGGTCCGGGAACTCGTTCAGCAGCAACACCGATCGCCACATGGTGATCTCCTCATCCGGCTTGCTCCGCGGCGACTTCGCCAGGCTGGACTTCTTCTTCTGCGGGCTCCGCGACCGGGGCGTGCTCCGGCAGCTGGTCGCCGGAGATGAGGCCGCTGAGCCAGCGCGTGGACGGGTCGGCGTCCAGGAGGAGGGCTTTGACCAGGAGCGACAGCGGGATGGCCAGCACCGCGCCCACCGGGCCGAGGATCCAGGCCCAGACGATCAGGGAGAGGAACGTCAGCGTCGTGGACAGGCCGACCGCGTCGCCGACGATCTTCGGCTGGATGATCGACTGGATGATGAAGTTGATGACGCTGTAGGCCACGATCACCCACAGCAGCGTCGACCAGCCCTGGTCGAGCAGTCCCAGGATCGCCGGCGGCACCACTCCGATGAAGAACCCGACGTTCGGGATGTAGTTGGTGATGAAGGCGAGCAGTCCCCACAGCCAGGGCAGCGGGATGTCCAGCAGGTAGAGGACTCCGACGTCGAACACGGCGACGATCAGTCCGAAGACGGTGGAGACGATCAGGTAGCGCGTCGTGTTGCGGGCGAAGCCGGTCAGCGCGCCGGCGATGTCCGGCCGGATCCGCGCCGCCTCACCCAGGCGGTTCGCGAACGGGGCTGCGTCGATGCACATGAAGAACAGGACGACGACGATGAGCCCCAGGCTCGACACGACCCCGAGGAGTCCGCTCAGCCAGCCTTGCAGGACGTCGAAGAACTGACCGAGGTCGATCGCCTGCAGCGCGGCCTGGAGTTGCTCGGTGCCGACGCCACGGTCGGCCAGCCAGCCGCGCAGGTCGTCGACCAGCTCGGCGAACTTGTCCTCGTAGGTCGGCAGCAGAGTCGCCAGCTTGGCAACCGAGTAGGCCAACGCGGCTGCCATTCCGAGCAGGAAGACGTACACGGTCACGAGCGCGATCAGTCCGGCGATCCACCCCTTGACTCCGCGCCGGACGAGTAGCCGGCGCAGCGGGCTCACCGCGATCGTCAGCACGAGCGCGAGGAAGACCGGCCCGGCGATGTCCGCGAACCCGCGCAGCCCGGCGGCCGTCAGGACCGCGCCCGCGGTCCCGAGCAGGACGACCACCCCGCGCGGAAGGGCCCAGGCGGCCGCCGCCGAATCTGCTGCCGGAACCTGGCCGTCGGGAGACTCCGTGGAGCCTGCGGACATCGTCGCAACCCCCTCTCGCCGACTCACCCGGGCTTCGAAGATCACTCAGATCGTTCTGGGCAGCATCACCCACCCCGGATGATCCTCGACCGCCGCTGCCGGTGCGGCTGGTCATCCGGTCAGGGTGAGGCGGCGCCGGACGTCGCTGCGAGACGCTGCCCCCGTGACGACGTGGAGCGTCCTGGGAAGGAGGCCGGATGGGTGACGGGTCGCCGGCCGGCACTGCCAGAGCGAGTCAGGATCGGCAGCCGTCCGACTACGCCGGGGCGATCTACGGGTCCCTGCTCGCGGCGTCGGTGGTGGCCGGAACCGGTCCCGGGCAACAGCCTCCACACCCTGAGGAGCTGGTTACTCTCCTGCTCGCGACCGGCGTGGTGTTCTGGCTGGCCCATGTCTATGCGCACCTGGTCGGAGAAGGATCGACCCGGGCACTCGTGTCCGCGCGGGAGTTCCGCGTCGCTGCCAGGCGCGAGTGGCCGATCGTGCAAGCCGCCGTACCCCCCGCGGCGGCGGCCGCCATCGGCGCGCTGGTCGGGTTGTCGGACGCCGGCGCTGCCTGGCTGGCGCTCGCGGTGGCAGTCGGATCTCAGCTGGCTTGGGCGCTGTACGTCGCCGCCAGAGCAGGCGCCACCGTGGGCCGCCTGGTCGCCGCGGGGGTGGTCAATCTGGTGCTTGGCCTGCTGATCGTCCTGCTGAAGGCCGCCTTGACGCACTGAGAGGTGTCACGATGATCGACCACACCACCGGGAGGTGGTTCCTCCGCCCGGACGAGCGCGGCAACCCCAGCACGGACATCGACCGGATGGGGGACGTGGACGGGTCCTGGGTCGAGGGCAACCTGGTGCGGCCGCTGATCCACGGTGCGACCTACTTCCGCCGGCTGTACGAGGAGCTGTGCGCATTGCAGCCCGGCGGCCGGGTGTACTTCACCGACTGGCGTGGCGACGCGGACGAGAAACTGCTTCCCGACGGCCCGGCCATCGGGACCGTGCTGGCCGACCTGGCCCGATCGGGGATCGAGGTCAGAGGGCTGCTGTGGCGGTCGCACTCGGACCACCTGCAGTTCAGCGCCCGGGAGAACCAGCGGCTGGGGACGAAGCTCAACGAGGCCGGCGCCGAGGTCCTGCTCGACCAACGGGTCCGGTGGATGGCCTCGCACCACCAGAAGCTGTTCGTCATCCGGCACCAGGACCGGCCCGAACGAGACGTCGCCTTCGTCGGCGGGATCGACCTGTCCCACCAGCGCCGCGACGACGGCGAACACCTGGGGGACCCGCAACAGGCGCCGATGGACCGCAGGTACGGCGACCGCACGCCATGGCACGACGCGGCGCTGGAAATCCGCGGACCGGTCGTCGGCGACCTGCTCCGCACCTTCTGCGAGCGCTGGGACGACGGCCATCCGCTGGACCGGCGAACGCCGCACCGGATGATCGTGCAGCGGCTCGCCCGGATGCCACGCCATCCGCAGCCGTTGTCGGAGGCGTTCCCCGATCCACCGCCGGCCGGGCCGCACGCCGTCCAGGTGCTGCGAACGTACGGCCGCAAGCACCCTGGCTACCCGTTCGCGCCCGAGGGCGAGCGCAGCATCGCCCGCGCGTACGGCAAGGCGTTCGGCAACGCCCGGAACTTCATCTACGTGGAGGACCAGTACCTGTGGTCCGAGCTGATCGCGCGTGGGATCCACGATGCCCTGGAACGGTCGCCCGGACTCCGGGTGATCGTCGTCGTGCCGCGGTACCCGGCTTCCGACGGAGCGCTGAGCGGTCCGCCGGCTCGCTTCGGTCAGCTGCGTGCCCTGCGGATGCTGCGGCGGACCGCGCCCGAACGGATCGGGGTCTACAACCTGGAGAACGACGCGGGGGCGCCGATCTACGTGCACGCGAAGATCTGCATCGTCGACGACGTCTGGTTCACCTGCGGTTCGGACAACTTCAACCGCCGATCCTGGACCTGCGACAGCGAGCTTACCTGCGCCGTCCTGGACGCGACGGTCGAGGACCGCGAGGTCGTTGCCGACGGCGCCCGCCGGCTGGCGCGTGAGCTGCGGCTGGAGGTGTGGTCGGAGCACCTCGGCCGGACCCGCCGCGACCTGGCGAAGCTCGATCCGCCGGCCGGCTTCGACCTGTGGCGGCGAACCGCGGCGGACCTGGAAGCCTGGTACGCCGGGGGCCGCAGGGGTGCGCGGCCGCGCGGACACATCCGCCCGCACGAGCCGCAGCCGGTGACCCGGTTCCAGGCGTTCTGGGCGGAACCGCTGTACAGAGTGGTCTACGACCCCGACGGCCGCCCCCGCCGGATGCGCCGGCGGGGGGAGTTCTGACGTGGGCGCCGAGGCAGTGTTCTGGTGCGTCGTGCTCGCGCGCTTCGCGCTGCCCCTGCTGATCCCGTCGTTCCCGCTGCCGGCGATCCTGGCCTGCCTCCTGCTCGACGGGGTCGACCAGACGATCTTCCAGACCTTCGGGTACGACCCGCCGTTCTACCAGAGCTACGACAAGGCGATGGACGTCTTCTACCTGTCCATCGCGTACCTGGCGAGCCTGCGGAACTGGACCAACCCGGCGGCGGTTCGGGTCAGCCGCTTCCTGTTCTTCTACCGCCAGGTCGGGGTGGTGGCCTTCGAGCTCACCGGCGCGCGGTTCCTGCTGCTGCTGTTCCCGAACACCTTCGAGTACTACTTCATCGCGTACGAAGCGGTGCGCACCCGGCGGAACCCGCTGCGTTACCCGCTGAGGTTCTGGGTGCTGGTGGCCGGCGCGATCTGGATCTTCGTCAAACTGCCGCAGGAGTACTGGATCCACATCGCCCAGCTGGACCTGACCGACACGATCCGGGACGTTCCCTGGTTCCTGCCGGCGCTCGTGGTCGCCGGGCTCGCGCTGCTCGCGGTCGGGTACTTCGTCGTCCGGCCCCGGCTGAGCCCGGCCGACTGGTCCTGGCGGTTCCGGGCCGATCCGCTGCCCGAGGGAATCGACGAGGCCCGCGAGCGGGCCGCGTACCAGGCCGCGCACCGGAAGGTCTTCGACTCGACGACCGTGGAGAAGATCTTCCTGATCGGCCTGATCAGCGTGATCTTCGGCGAGGTGCTGCCCGGCGTCGAGACGACCAACCTCAGGCTGTTCTCCGGGATCGCGGTCTTCGTGGTGGTCAACGCCGCGATCGGCCTGTGGGCGGCGCGGCGAGGCTACTCCTGGAACTCCGCCGCGGTCTCGTTCGGGGTCGTCCTCGCGACGAACGTCGTACTGGTGGTGCTGGCCGACGTCCTGCTGTCCCGCGGACCCGGCCGGCTGCAGCTGGCGGACACGCTCTTCTTCGTCTTCCTGTTCAGCATCCTCACCACCCTGTACGACCGCTACCGCCCGATCGCGGACTACCGTGCCGCCGCCGGTGGCCTAGGTCTCCGGGCGCGAGGGCAGTAGTCCCAGCTCCCAGGCGCGCCGTACGGCCTCGTTGCGGCGCGATGCGCCGAGCTTGCGCAGGATGCTTCGGACATGGCTCCGGACCGTGTTGACGGAGACGTACATGGTGCCGGCGATCTCTTCGGTGGTCAGGAGCTGGGCGAGGTACTCGAGGACTTCCTGCTCCTTGCTGGTCAGCGAGGTGGTGATGACCAGCTCGGTCCGCGGCACCCCCCAGCGATCGGCGGCGCGGCCACGGCCTCGATGGGACGGCCCGCGGAGCCACGCGTGATGTCTCATCAGCTCACCGGTCGGCTGGAGCATCCGTCGCAGCAAGGGCGGCGCCTCCGCGAACGGGCGCCGGAGCTGCTCGGGAGCGGCCAGTCGGAGGGCACGTTCCAGACACAGCCCGCCGCGGCCGGTGTTGCCGGCTCTGATCGACTCGGCGGCTTCGACCAGCCAGCCGTCCACCTGAGTTTCGAGCGGGGCGTCGCGATCGGTGGGCACGCGTGACTGAGCGGGTGGGCGCTCGCCGGATTCGGCCGCTGCGCGTTGCAGCACGAGGAGGGATCCGGCTTGGTCCCGGCCGTCCGACTGCTCGATCACCCTGATGGCCTCCTGCGGCAGATGCTGGGTCACCAGCAGCTTCGCCTGGTCGACGATCAGGGCCTGGCTGAGCCAGCCACCGTGCGAACCGTAGCTGTCGCACGCGGCCCGCAGCTCCGCGGCGGCCAGATCGAGGTCGCCGTTCGCCCGCAGCAACCTGGCCCGAACGAGCGCGAGTGCAGCGGCGACAACCTGCGTGTCGTGGGTGGGAGCGGCAGCCTCGGCGGCACGCTGCACCAGGTCCTCGGCGGCGGGCAGATCGCCCTGGTCGGCGCGCACCCAGGCCTCGGCCACGATCGTGGCCTGGGGCAGGTCCGGCTGCGTCTCCGACTCCGCGAGCGCCGTCGCCTGCGCGACGACCTCCCCGGCCCGGCGCAGGCGACCCCGGATCGCCTCGACCAGCGCCGCCATACCGAGGAACTCGGCCAGGGCATCGTGGGCGCCGCTGTCTTCCGCGATGGCGATGCCTGCGGTGAAGGCTTCCAGAGCTGCCGGGAAGTCGCCGCTCCGGAGCAGCGCCCGGCCCTTGCAGCCGGCGACCAGCAGCCGTGCCTCCGGATGGGCGACGGCTGAATCCGGCGCCGGCGCCCGGAGCTTGGTCTCGGCGGCCAGGACGACACTCAGCCCCGCCTCGGTGTCTTCTCTCAGGCTGGCACAGACCGCCTCCAGCACGCTGACGGCCAGCTCGACCGACTGGCTTCGAGCGGACACCTCGTGGTCCAGCCAGGTCCTGGCCTTGGCCAGCTCCGTCGCACAGCGGTCGACTTCGAACGCGCCGAGTGCCAGTGTGGCCCGCACGACCGCCGCCTCGGGCCCGTCGAGGTCGTCGGGAAACCCGGCGAACAGGGCAGCCAGCTGCCGGCTGCCGTGCCCGACGAGGAGGGCGGCACAGTCCAGATCCGCAACCAGGTACCGGGCCGCGTGGGGCCAGTCGCCGGCCGTGACGGCGTGATGGATCGCTTCCAACGGCTGACCGTTCCTGGCGAACCAGGCGGCGGCGTCGCGGTGCAGCGCAGCGGCGACGGCGGGCATCTCGTACAGCAGCTGGGCGCGCAGGAACTCGCGGAACAGCGGCTGGTAGTGGTAGCAGTCCGCGGTCCCCGGCACCGGCTGGATGAACGAGTTGCCGTGGGAGAGGAACTGGAGCGACCGGAGGTCACAGGGACGCCCGGTCAGGGCTTCGGCCAGCCCGGGCCGGACCACGTCGACGAGGCTGGTCCGGAGCAGGAACCTCCGCAGCTCCGGTGGCTGCGCGTCGAGCACCTCGGTCATCAGGTACGCCGCCACGTTTCCGGTGTCGCCGCGGAACTCCCGGATCACCCGCTCCCGATCGGACTTCCCGGCGAGGTTCATCGCCGCGAACATCAGGCCGACCGGCCAGCCGTCGGTCCGGGCGTGGATCTCGGCGACCTGCGCGTCGGTCAGCTCGAGCTTGAACGTGCGCATCAGCGCCGTGGTCTCGTCCACCGTGAAGGCCAGTTCGCCGGCATGGATCTCGGCAATGGTGTCCGCCAGCCGGTAGCGGTGCAAGGGCAGCGGCGGGTCGGACCGCGTCACCAGGACCACCCGGACTCGTCCGGCGTCGCCGCGGATGAGGCGGTGCAGGCTCTGCCCGAGCTCCGGACTGATCGTCAGGTCGCCGCAGTCCACCACGAGCACCAGCACCCGCCGGCCGCTGCGATGCGGACCCTCGCGGACGCGATCCAGAACGTCCGCCGGTTCGCTGCCGGCCTGCAGCGCAACCCGCCTGACCATGGCCGGTCCCCGGTAGAGAGCGGCCCACGACTCCACCAGCGTCGTCTTGCCGAAGCCCGCAGGCGCGCTGATCAGCGTGAGCGGCCGCTGAACCCCGAGGTCGAGGCGGTCGACGAGCCGTGGCCGCGGCACTGTTCCGCGCAGGACTACCGAGGTCGCGGTCGTGGACCTCCGGCGACCCTCGAACGGTGTATCCGGTGAAGTGAGTTGTCTGGTTTCCACCCCTGCGTGCTGATCGCTCGGCATGTCCCCTCCTGGCGTGCGACGGCATCACTGAGCGCTGGGGAGGGCGTGCGTGGCGGGTCGCACTCTTCGACGGAATCACGGAAGGGCCTTTAAAACCAGCGTTTTCTGTCCGATTGCCGAACAATTCGAGACGACGAGGTACCTGATTGTGGTGCGGACCGAACGCGGTCCCGGCACGGTTCACCCCACAGGGGTGAAGCCGCGGCATCGGACGTTTGCGAGCGTCGAACGCACAGGGTGGGATCGGAGTGGTTTCGATGGTCGATGCGACGTACGAGATCCGCGTGGCCGGCGCAGTACCCGAGCAGGACCTCCGGGACATGCGTGCGGTGACGCTCGCGGTCGACCAGGTGAGCACCGTCGTCTACCGGATCCCGGACCAGGCTGCGCTCTACGGTCTGCTGGCAAGACTCCGGGCCCTGGGCATCGAGGTCGTCGAGGTCCGCCGGATCCTGGACCCGGACTCGACCTCGACCGAGTGGGTCGACATCGATCCGGGGAGGGGAGACGATGACAGCGACACGTGAGCCCTGCCGCCCGTCGTACCAGGTCGTCGTTCAGGGCGAGCTGAGGCCGGCCGTGCTGGCGTTCTGCGCCGGACCGCGGGCTGATCACAAGACGGCCGGAGCCTTTCGGGTCCGAGTCCATGACGACCAGGGCATCGCGGACCTCGCGGCGATGCTGCAGGCCGCGGGCTTGACGATCCTGAGTATCCGGCAGGTGACGCCGACCGACGCCGCGGACCCGGCGCCGCTGTCGGGCTGAGTTCATCCCGCGTGGGTGATGACGGCGCCACCTGGTCGCGGCAGTGTGGCGAGCAACAGGACGCCGGGGTCGCCAGACCCTTGTGGAGGGGTGGAGAGTCATGCCAGCAGCAGACGTTCACGGACCCATCGACTACGTGCTCCTCGAGTTCACCGGCAACCGGCTGACCGGTCGAGCGGCCGAGGAGCTCGTGAACCTCGTCGAGCGCGGCATCATCCACGTGTACGACGTGATGGTGGTCGGCAAGGACGCCGCCGGTTCCGCCTACATGGTCGATCTGGCCGAGTCGTCAGGTCCGGCCGGTGGGTTCACGGACCTCAGTGGCGCCCGGTCGGGGATTCTGGCCGATGAGGACCTCGCCGAGGTGGCCGGCGCGATGGAGCCGGGCACCCTGGCCGCGATGATCGTCTACGAGAACACGTGGGCGAGGCCGTTCGTCGCGGCGGCGCTGGAGTCGGGTGGCCACCTGATCGCCGGCGGACGGATTCCGGCCGAGGACGTGATGGCGGCGCTCGACGCCCTGGAAGCCCTGGACGCCCTGGAAACGACGAGTTGAGGAGCCTGACATGCCAGGACTGTTGCGAGGACTAGCGAGGACCGCTGCCGTCGCAGGCACCGCGTCCGCGGTCCATGGCCGGGTACAGCGGCGTCAGGACGCCAAGTTCGCTCAGCGCGACGCGCAGACGGCTGCCGCCCGGAACCAGGCTTACGCCGAGCAGATGGCGCCGCCGCCTGCCGCGGCGCCGGCGCCTGCCGCGGCGCCGCCGCCGGCCACTGCTGACCGCCTGGAGCAGCTCAAGAGCCTGGGCGAGCTCAAGCAGTCCGGTGTTCTCACCGAGGCGGAGTTCGAGGCGCAGAAGGCCAAGATCCTCGCCGGCTGAATCATGGCCGAGGATGCGAGTGGTGTTCCGGCCGGGACGAAGGCGAACCCGCGGCTTGCGGTCCTGCTCGCGATGGCGATGTTCGTGCTCGTCGTCGACACCTCGTTGATGAACGTCTCGATCGCCTCGGTGGTCCGGGATCTCGACACGACGGTGAGCGGCGTCCAGTCCGCGATCGCGCTCGAGGCACTGGTCTCCGCCGCGTTCATCCTGATCGGCAGCAAGGTCGGAGACCTGATCGGCCGCAAGCGCGCGTACCTGCTGGGACTGTGCGGCTACGCGGTCGGCGCCTTGGCGATGGCACTTGCGCAGAGCCTCTGGGCGATCATCGTCTTCTGGGCCTTGATCGGTGGCCTCGGGGCGTCGCTGCTGCTGCCCGCCATGCAGTCGCTGATCCACGGCAACTTCGAAGGAGCGGCGCAGACCAAGGCTTACGCGCTGGTCGGCGCCGCCGCCGCGCTGGCGGCCGCGATCGGACCGCTGCTCGGAGGCTTCATCACCACCTACTTGTCCTGGCGGGTGGCGTTCCTGCTCGAGGCCGCGGTGATCGCGGTCGTGCTGATCGGCCGGGGGCTCATCCACGACGCGCCGTACACCGGACCCAGGCGGGTGGACGTGGTCGGCGCCTGCCTGTCGGTCGTGGGGATGGGCGGCATCGTGCTGGGCATCCTGGTGTGGCAGGAAGGGGGCGAGTTCGTCGGCCTGATCCTGGCCATCGGCGTGGCCGGGCTCGCCGCGCTCGCCTACTGGCTGCTGCGACGCAAGCGCCGGGACGAGCCGACGCTCCTCGATCCGGGTCTCTTCAGCTCCGCCGTCTTCAAGCTGGGGGTCACCCAGCAGATGCTCCAGCAGATCGCGCTGGGCGGCACGATGATCGCGCTGCCGATCTATCTGCAGATGGTTCTCGAGTACAACGCGATGGAGGCCGGCCTGTCCCTGGCGCCGCTCTCGCTCAGCATGTTCGGGATGGCGATCCTCGCCGAGAAGCGGGCGGGACGGCGGCTGCCGGGCACCATCGTCAGGTGGGGATTCGCGCTCCTGACCACGGGCCTGGTGCTGCTGCTCCCGATCGTGCCCCGGGCCGACTCCGGCTGGGCCCTGGTCGGGCCGCTGCTGCTCGCGGGGATCGGTCTGGGCCTGCTCGTGTCCCAGCTCAACAACTACACGCTGTCGCCGATCTCGCAAGAACGGGTCAGCGAGGCGGCCGGCGTCAACTCCGCGGCGGGTTCGTTCGGACTGTCGTTCGGACTGGCGTTCGCCGGCGCCATCCTGCTGGCAACGCTGTCCTTCACGTTCACCAGCCTGGCGCAGTCGAGCACAGTCCTTCCGGCGGCGCAGCAGGAGCAGGTCGCAACCGCGCTGGAACAGGACGCGGAAGTCATGACCAACACCGAGCTCGAGAAGCTGCTCGCCACGCAGCCGGCGGAGATCCGCGAGGAGATCGTCGACATCAACACGACCGCGCGCCCGATCGCCCTGCAGGTGGCGCTGTGCATCCCGATTCTGGCCGGAATCGCCGGGCTGGTGAACTCGTTCCGGATGGTGCGCCTGCAGAAAGCGCCCGTCACTCCCGGCGACTGAGATTGTGCTGGACGGCGCCGAGAAGCGTGCGAGCGACCAGGCCGACCATGATCAGGTCGCCGAACATCTGGATCGTGGACACCGCCCGGGCCGGCCCGGACACGGGCACGATGTCGCCGAAGCCGACGGTCGCGAAGACGGTCACGGTGTAGTACGCCGAATCGAGCCGGCTCATCGGCTCGGAGAAGCTCGCCGGCTCGGCGGTGGCCATCAGGACGTAGGTCGTCGCGAACACCGCGAGGAAGAGCGGCACCGACGTCGCCAGCGCGCCGATCGCCCGGATCCGGGGGTAGGGCGACCGGGCGATGTCGAGGATCTGCCAGGCCAGCACGAGCCCCACGGCGACCAGCCCGACGACCAACGCGGCCACCGGCAGGCCGCTGTCGAGGCGCATGGGCAGGAGGAAGTACCCGGCGATGATGACCAGGCTCACCAGCAAGGAACGCAGCAGCGACCGCGTGGCGAGTCGCCGGCGGGTGCGCGGGGCGAGCTGCCGGTAGTCGATCTCGGCGCCTTTCACACGTCAAGTCAAGCCCGGACACCGCGCTGGTGGTTCATCCGGCGGGGGTGATGCTGGCTGGATCGGGTCAGGTGTTCGGTGGAGTTCTCACCGAGATCACGTGACTCGACCATGACCGGAGGGGGACGGGCAGCATGAGTGCATCGACGCCGATGGCGACGACATCGACCGCAGCGCGCATGACGAGGTCAGCCCGTGCCGGCAGCGGATCGGCGCCTGCTGTCCGTCGGCTCACCCCGTCCGACCGGGCCCGGTTGGGGCTCGCGGCGCGGGCATCGCTGCCGCCGCGCGAGCAGGCTGAACTCGTCCTGCCGTCGGATCGCCCGGACCCGGTCTCGCTGCTCGAGGACCAGGCCCGGTCCCGCCTTCCCGAGCTCGTGCCGGTGCGGTACGGCAGGATGATGGTGTCGCCGTTCGCCTTCTTCCGTGGCAACGCCCTCGGTATGGCGACCGATCTCGCCGTGGCGCCCGTGTCCGGCCTCGGAGTGCAACTGTGCGGTGACGCCCACCTGTCGAACTTCGGAGTGTTCGGATCTCCCGAGCGGCGCCTGCTCTTCGACGTCAACGACTTCGACGAGACCATCGCGGGTCCGTGGGAGTGGGACGTCAAACGCCTCGCCGCGAGCCTGGTCGTCGCCGGCCGGTCCAACGGGTTCTCGCGGAAGGAGCGCCGCAAGTGCGTCCTGGAGACGGTACGCCGCTATCGCGACGCAAGCGCCGAGTTCGGGACCATGCGGGCTCTCGACGTCTGGTACGCCCGCGCCGACATCGACGAGGTCCAGGAGATGCTGCGCGCCAAGATGAGCTCGAGCCGGCGCCGGAACGTCGACCAGGCCTTGCTGAAGGCACGCGGCAGCGGCAGCCTCAAGGCGTTCGCCAAGCTCACCGAGATGACCGACGACGGGGTTCGGATCAAGGCCGACCCGCCGCTGGTCGTGCCGGTCGCCGATCTCCTGCCCGACGTCGACCGGGAAGAGCTCCAGACCGGGATCAAGAACCTCCTGAACCTGTACCGCCGATCGCTGCCGGTCGAGCGGCGGGTGCTGTTCGACCAGTTCGAGTTCGTCGACATGGCCCGCAAGGTGGTCGGGGTGGGCAGCGTCGGCACCCGGTGCTGGATCGTCCTGCTGCGCGGCAGGGACGACGGTGACCCGCTCTTCCTGCAGGTCAAGGAGGCAGGGCCCTCGGTGCTGAAGGGGAAGGTCCCGACCGCGCTCCGGCAGCGGTCCGCCCCGCGCAACGACGGGGAGCGGGTCGTGGTGGGGCAACGCCTGATGCAGGCGGCCAGTGACATCTTCCTCGGCTGGCAGCGGGTCGACGGCATCGACGGACAGACCCGCGACTTCTACGTCCGGCAGTTGCGAGACATGAAGGGGTCGGCTGTGGTCGAGAAGATGGACCCGGGCGGCATGATGATGTACGGCCAGCTGTGCGGCTGGACGCTGGCGAGGGCCCACGCGCGTTCAGGTGACCGGATCGCGCTGGCGACGTACCTCAACAGCGACGACGCGTTCCCCGAAGCGATGGCCGAGTACGCCGAGGCGTACGCCGACCAGAACGAGCGCGACTACCAGGCGTTCCTGGACGCTGTCGGCAGCGGCCGGCTGGAGGCTTGGAGCGGGCTGTAGCCGGCACTGCTCAGGTTCCCGACTCCGCGGTGGACCGCGCGTCTCGCGGCACGCCGGCGCCATGCCCGCAGTACCGGAGGATGTCTTTCAGGGCGACGTGCAGGGCATCGGCTCCGACCACCCGTACAGCCGGGAACGGCACGTCCGCCGGAACGGCGACGAACGCGCGGTCCTGCCAGCCACCCAGCCCGCCGTGGCATCCGACGAGGCCCTCGAAAGCAGCGACCTCCTCGGTGCCGGGTTCGACCAGGCTGTTGACGTAGATGTCGGGCGCCTCGGGTCGCAGTGCCACCCGGCGGACGAAGGCCGGGGCGTTCGTCCCGAACGGGGCCAGCGGGTCGACTCCGTCGACGCGACCGTCGTTCAGCCGGTGCCGGCCCGCGGCGCCCAGCGCGACCGGCCCGGCGACCTCGTCGAGGACGACGACGAAGCCGACGCCCGGATGCGTGACCAGCCCGGCCACCAAGGCGGGATACCGGTCGTCGAGCTGACCCCGGGTCAGTCGCTGCCGGGCGCCGCGGACGTAGATGAGTCCGAGGTTCCCCGAGCCGAACACGTGGAACTCCTCGTCGCCCTCGGCCTTGCCCGTCCGGCGGCTGTCACCTGCGTCGACGGCGTCGGCCTCGTCGTGCCCGCGGCGCTGCATGGCCTCGGCGGCGTTGCGCATGGTCCGGCCGCTGACGCCGCTCCCGTCGGCCAGTTCGTCCACCAGGATCCGGGTCCGGCCCCACCCCTCGACCGGTGCGGACGACACGGCGACATCGGCCGCCGCCAGTCGCGACACGACGACCGCAAGCTCCTCGCCGTACCGGTCCGCGAAGGTCGTTCCCTGCGCCTGGCCGTGGTCGGACAGGACCACGAAGCGGTAGCGGCGTGGCGCGACGGACGCGATCAGCTCGAGCTGATGGAGCACCCGGTCGACCGCTTCCAGCGCCTCGAGGCTCTCCGGACGCAGGATTCCCGCGTGGTGGGCGACCTCGTCGTAGTCCACGTAGTCGACGTAGATCGACCTGGTGCCGTGCAGCATGTGGTATGCGACGAGCGCGGTGTTGAGGTCGCGCAGCGCGCCGTTGGTCACCGCGCGCAGGGCTGCCGTCGTCCACGAGCGGTGGCATCGTGGGCGAAGGTCTCGCCGAACACCACGGCGGGCCTGGAACCGGTCGCGCAGCAGTTCCGAGATCGAGCGGGACAGCCCCCGGGTCAGCCCGCTCGGGCTGGCGACGAACCGGGCGACCGCCTGCCTGGTGATCTCTCCGCGGCCGGCCCGCCGGCTCATTGTCAGAGCGGCCTGCGGGGCGTCGCCGGTGAACAGGTTGCTGATGCTGACACCGCCGTCCACGAGCAGACCCCGCCCGGTCGTGAGGGCCGCCTCGATCAGGGCGGCGTCGGCCGGGCGGTTCGCCACCAGGATCCTGTCGTTGGCACGGTCGTACCAGCGGAACGCGGGGATCCCGTCGATCACCCCGTGCAGGATGCCCATCTGACTCGCCGGTGTCGTGGCCGGCAGCTTCGGCGTCCACTCGTGCAGCCGGTGACTGCCCGAGCGGATCCAGCGCGTCAGTGTCGGCACCGTCCCGCCCGTGACCGCCATCTGGAGGACCGGGAACGGCACGCCGTCCAGCTGGACGAAGACCACGCCGTCCACCTCGGCGTCGTCGAGCTTGACCGGACGGCGACGGCCGGACGCCACGAGCCGCTCGACCAGGGCTTCGTCGGTGCCGGACGTACTGAGCCAGCCGACGACGGTGCCGACGATGCCGACGATCCAGGCGACGAAGAACGCAGGCCAGAAGCCGTCGACCCGCACTCGCGGCAGCAGCCAGGCGGCCACGAGGACGATCAACGCCTGCCCGACGAGCGCCAGGAACAGCACGCCGACCCAGCCCAGCCGCACGGCTCCGGCCACCAGCAGCGGCTGCAAGGTCATGCCCGCGATCCCCAGCACGATGGCGAATCCGAGCGGACCGAGCGGCCGGTCCGCGTGGAACCCGGGCACGATCGCGTCCGCGAGCAGGACCGCCAGTGCCGTGGCCACCAGCCACAGCGCCGCCGACGCCAGCGACGAGTACCACCGCCGGTGCCGCACGCCATGGGCCAGACGTCCGGCGAGCTCCGATCGCCGCCCGGCAGTGGCCGGTGACGTCATTCCACCTCCTCGTCGTCATCCCTGAGGTATGACCAGGACGTACGACGTCCGTCGTGTGGCCGCTCGACGATCCAGGCTGCGGCCACACGCGCGACGGCTCCGGGTTACTGTGCGAGCATCTCGCGAAGCTCAGCCTCCTGGTCGGCCGAAAGGTTGGACTGGATGAGCTCGGGCCGCAGCCCGCGCTCGGCGAACGCCGCCTTGACCTTCTCCGGCACGGCCTGGCTCGACATCACGAACAACGCCGAGGTTCCAGGGGTGATCTTGTCCCGGGCGGACTTGATGAAGTCGTCGTCGATGCCGACGTCGCTCATCGATCCGGCCAGCGCACCGGTCGCGGCGCCGATGGCCGCGCCGAACAGCGGAACGAAGAAGATCAGCCCGAAGAGCATCCCCCAGAACATGCCGCCCATCGCCCCGGCGCCGGCCAGGTTGTGCAGTTGCCGCGTCTTGGGCTTCTTCTTGCCCTCCTCCCACGACACCGTCGCCGCATCGTGCAGCTGGATCAACTCCTGCTTGGCCAGGGACTCCAACGTTTCGATCGCGTCGTCGGCTCCCGTCGGGCTGTCGAACTTCCACACCGTCAGTGTCGCCATCGTGTGCTCCTTGGATCGGTCGGTACGTCACCTGCAGCCTCGGCCGACAGCGGGGCGACCGCCTCATCCCCACCGGGTGAACGCAGCCGGGCCGGCCGCGCGTGAACCGGCGAATCATCCGTCCCGGGTGATGCGACCGGACCCGCGGCGTGGCCAAGGTCTGGAGAACGTCGCCGGACAGGAGACCGACGCATGACCATGCCACCGCCGCCGCACGCTGCCGACCGAGCGCCGCGAGTGAACGCCGGCCGCCTCTGGGCGGGCGGAGCGGCCACCGCTGTCGTGGCCGCGCTGGTCGCGGTCGTCGGGATCCTGCTCGCCCGCGGCGTCTTCGGCCTGGCCGTGCTCGCCCCCGAGGGCGAGGGGGTCTGGGGCGACGCGGACACCTGGACCTACGCAGCCTGCGCGGCCGCCGCCGCCCTCCTGGCCACCGGGCTCGTCCACCTCCTGATCCTGTCCACCCCCAGCCCGCTCCGCTTCTTCCGCTGGGTCGTCACCCTCGTCACCCTGGCCGCCATGCTCGCCCCCTTCGCCGCCGAACGCTCTTGGGAAACCGTGGCAACCGCCCTGATCAACCTCTCCCTCGGCATCACCATCGGCACCCTCCTCTCCACCACCGCCCGCAGCGCAACCACCACCACCCCAAGAGGCCCGTCCACCCCACCGCCGTACGTGTGAAACTCAAATCAGCTACCTGACCTGGGCTCAGGTGCGCCACCAGGGACTCGATCCCCAACCCGCTGATCGGCGCGTCGGTCGGCGTCGGTGGACAGGACTGGCATGGTCGTGATGATGAGCGTCGGGCGATGACCGGGAGCTCCGCGGCTGTTGAGCCGGCGGTCGAGCATGCGTGTCGCGCCGACGGCATCGACGACGCTGCCCCGGCGTACGGGGGAGTCGGGTTCGGTGGGTGTGATCGTGGGTGCGTCCACGACCAGGCCGCGGCCGGGCATCCAGGCCCGGGTCTGCGCGCTGCCGAGGTCGAGTGCGAGGTATCGGCGGGCGGATAGCTCCACAGGAGTTGGGCACTGATGGCGCGAGCGCATCGACTGCACCTGCCGTACTGCCCTGTGTTCATTTTGGCCGGCGCGGCCTCGATTTCCTCGAGCGCGCGCTGCGACTGCGAGTTTGCGACTGACCTCGATGTGCGGCGTGGAGCCTGCCCGGGACGCCCAGCCTGCTTCCTCCGGCAATCTCGCCCAGCTGCTGCAGCCGGAACCGCCGGTTCTCTTGCAGGGTCGCACGGAGCGCGCTCAGGTCGGCGTCGCCGAGCAGTTGGTTGTCGGCCGCCACATCCGAAGTACGCCGGATCCGCGCCGGGTGCGTGGTGTGCCCGGTGGCGTGCTGGGTCCTGCCCCCATCCGTTGTCATCTGGACCGAAGTCCTTCCGAACTGCCCGCGATGATGACAGCCGGCGTGCGCCTAGGAGGCATCGCACACGCCGGCTGAGGGACGCTGGTCGGGTTGGGTGACTGCGTCGTACCACCACCATGACCCAGGCCCTGGCCGGAGACCATCGGGCCTGACACCCATTTGTGCCGGGCGCGTGTTCAGCTCGGCCATCGAACCCTGCCGGACGGCGCATCGGCGAGACCCGGCCCTCCAACCCAGCTGCACTCGGCCGGTGCGTCGTCACAGCAACGTTCGATTCCAAATTAGGGCGCAGCACGATGCAAACCAAGCGTCGCCGGGAGGTTGCCGAGACTCGGCAGGCGGAGCGTCCGACGTTCGCCGACCGCGCCCGTACCGCGTCCGCGCGCCCGGCGCGATGGTGGCCTTGTGCGGACCGGAAGCCCGCCGCGGTGTCCGCGGCTGAGTGATCTGTCGCGCAGAGGAGGTTTCGATGAGTCATCTGGATCAGGCAGCGCCGCCCAGCAGACCACGTGGCCGAGACGCCATCGACCTGCAGTGGTTCCGCAGTGAGCTCGAACAGCAACGTCGATTTCGTCTCGACCAGCTCACCGACCTGTCGTACGAAGCGGCAGGCGTCGCCGACGACGCCCAGGCCGAGGTGACCGCCGCGCTGATGACCGGAGCCAGAGTCGTTCTGGCCGAGATCGACGCCGCTCTCTTCCGGCTCACGATCGGCTCGTTCGGCATGTGTCAACGCTGTGCTCGCGCAATCCCCGTGGACCGGCTGCAGGCCATCCCGATGGCGGGCCTTTGCCTGACGTGTCAGTACGCCAAGGAGTCTCACCGGCCCGACATCGTGGATGTCTGGGGCGCGGATTCTTTCCCGGCTAGCGATCCGCCGGCGAACTGGTGAGCAGACGCTGCCGACCTCCAGACGACGCCGACCTGTCGAGTCCTTCCCTACGGAGCAGAAATGATTGTGCTGGATGTGCTGCTTGTCGCCTTGATCGTCGGCGTGATCGGAATCGCGTCGAGTGTGCGCGTGGTCAGGCAGTTCGAGCGGGGCGTGGTGTTCCGATTCGGTCGGGTCCTTCCGAAGGTCCGCCGGCCCGGCTTGGTGCTCCTCGTGCCGGTCGTGGACCGGCTGCAGAAGGTCAACATGCAGATCATCACGATGCCGGTCCCCGCACAGGACGGCATCACCCGTGACAACGTCACGGTCCGAGTGGACGCCGTCGTGTATTTCAAGGTGATCGATCCGGTGCGCGCGGGCGTCGACGTCCAGGACTACATGTCCGCGGTCGGCCAGGTCGCGCAGACTTCGCTGCGGTCGATCATCGGCAAGAGCGAGCTCGATGATCTGCTCTCCAACCGGGAGCGCCTCAACGAGGGCATGGAGCTGATGATCGACAGCCCTGCCGTGGACTGGGGCGTGCACATCGAACGGGTCGAGATCAAGGACGTCGCGTTGCCGGAGACGATGAAGCGGTCGATGTCGCGTCAGGCCGAGGCGGAACGAGAGCGTCGTGCCCGCATCATCACCGCTGACGGCGAACTGCAGGCGTCGGAGAAACTGGGGCAGGCGGCCGAGGTGATGTCGCACCATCCGGCGGCGCTGCAGCTGCGGCTGCTGCAGACGGTCGTCGAGGTCGCGGCCGAGAAGAACTCGACGCTGGTGCTCCCGTTCCCGGTCGAACTGCTCCGCTTCCTGGAACGGTCGACGCCTCCTGAGGCCGCCAAGTCGAGTGGCGCCCGCGTGCCGGAGAACACCGAGCCGACGGCCGGCGACGCCGTACCGGCCCTGACGACAAGACCATCGGGAGCGGCGTTGGCCGCGCCCCCGGAGACCGCCGGGTTGGCACAACCAGAGTGGGGCGGACTACCCACCGGTTGTGCCGACCCGGCGTGGCAACCCTGAAGGCATTCCTGGCCTGGTGTTGCCTAGAGAGTACGGCGATGCCGACGTCACCACAGGTGCTTGGGATCCGAGCGCTGGCGTGCGGTGAGCTGAAGCTTCGGTCGCTGGAAGGAAGGCCATTCGCGGCAGTGGTCCGGCGGGAGCGGACAACGGCGACAGGACAGGCGGCGTGGTGCAACACGGCCTGGCTCACCGCAGCGAGCAACAGTATTTCTCCAGGCGCCGCGGGCCGGTGCCGCGGGATACGTGCTGATCCGCAACTACCTGAACCGGGTCCGGCTCGGACAGGATCCCGGAGCAGATCCTGACCGCCCGCGAGGAGGAGGTCCTCAAGCTCGTCGCGGAGGGACACTCCTCAAAGGAGATCGCCGAGACCCTGTTCATCAGTGTCAAACGGTCGAGCGGCACTGGGCGAACATGCTGCAGAAGCTGGGACTGCGCGACCGTTTGGAGCTCGCCCGCTACGCCGTCCGGGCCGGCCTGATCGAGCCTTGGGCACGGCAGCCGCGGATCGGCGACCAGATGAGCCGTTGCCGATGTCCGGCAACATCGCAGGGTGACCTTCGCCGGGGGAGCACCTACCTGGCCCCGACGCGGAGCGGCATCGTTGGCTCGTGTGTCCACGCCGGCAGGCGATCGCCGCCGCGATTCGTTGTGACGAGGAGGTGAGCCGGCCCGTGGGAACGACCCGAACCGGCGACGATTCCCTGAATGATCAGTTGACCCAGGTCGGTGCCCACCAGGACCGGCCGTGGTCGGTGGCGGACCGAGCCGGACCCATCGAACCCGCACCACTTCCGCGTCGCCGTCTTGGCGCCGCAGCCGTCAAGTGGCTGACCAGCACCGACCACAAGCTGATCGGGCACCTGTACCTGATCACATCGTTCGGCTTCTTCCTGATCGGCGGTGTGATGGCGCTGGTCATCCGCGCCGAGCTGGCCAAGCCGGGCCTGCAGATCGTGAACGAAGAGGTCTACAACCAGCTCTTCACCATGCACGGCACGATCATGCTGCTGCTGTTCGCGACGCCGCTGTTCGTCGGCTTCGCGAACGTGATCATGCCGGTCCAGATCGGCGCCCCCGACGTCGCGTTCCCGCGGCTCAACATGTTCAGCTATTGGCTGTTCCTGTTCGGCGGCCTCATTGCGTTCAGTGGCTTCCTGACCCCCGGGGGAGCTGCGGACTTCGGGTGGACGGGCTACGCCCCGCTGTCCGACGCCGTGCGCTCGCCGGGTGTCGGCGGTGACCTGTGGATCATGGGCCTGTGGATGGCCGGTCTGGGCACCATCCTCGGCGCGGTCAACTTCGTCACCACGATCATCACCATGCGGGCCCCGGGTATGACGATGTTCCGGATGCCGATCTTCACCTGGAACATCCTGGTGACGTCGATCCTGGTGCTGATCGCCTTCCCGATCCTCGCCGGTGCACTGTTGATGCTTGCCGCAGACAGGATGCTGGGAGCACATGTCTTCGACGCGGCCAACGGCGGGCCGTTGCTGTGGCAGCACCTGTTCTGGTTCTTCGGCCATCCCGAGGTGTACATCATCGCGCTGCCGTTCTTCGGCATCGTCACCGAGATCCTCCCAGTGTTCAGCCGCAAGCCGGTCTTCGGTTACATGGGCCTGGTCGGGGCAACCCTCGCGATCGCGGCGTTGTCAGCGACCGTTTGGGCCCACCACATGTTCGTCACCGGCGCGGTCAGTCTGCCGTTCTTCTCGTTCATGTCGTTCCTGATCGCGGTGCCGACCGGGGTGAAGTTCTTCAACTGGATCGGCACCATGTGGGGAGGCTCGGTATCACTCGAAACTCCCATGCTCTGGTCGATCGGCTTTATGACGACGTTCCTGTTCGGCGGTCTGACGGGGGTCATCCTGGCCTCACCCGTCCTGGACTACCAGGTCACAGACACCTACTTCGTGGTCGCGCACTTCCACTACGTGGTGTTCGGCACGGTGGTATTCGCGATGTTCGCCGGGTTCTACTTCTGGTGGCCGAAGATGACCGGCCGGATGCTCGACGAGCGGCTCGGCAAGCTGCACTTCTGGCTGCTGTTCATCGGCTTCCACACCACATTCCTCGTCCAGCACTGGCTGGGTGTCGAGGGCATGCCGCGGCGCTACGCGTCGTACGGCGCCAACGAAGGCTTCACCACGCTGAATCAGGTGTCCAGCATCGGCGCCTTCATCCTCGGCGCCTCGACTCTGCCGTTCCTTTACAACGTCTACAAGTCGCGCAAGGCGCGGCTCGTGGGCGTGGACGACCCGTGGGGTTGGGGCCGCTCGCTGGAGTGGGCGACCAGCTCGCCGCCGCCGCGGCACAACTTCGACCGGCTGCCGCGGATCCGGTCCGAGAGCCCGGCCTTCGACGTACACCATCCGCGCGTCGCGCTGGCGGAGTACCCGGACAACCGGGCGCCGAAGGACAAGCTGCTCGACGCCGGTGAGGACCAGGGCCGGGCCGAGAACCTGATGGAGAACGCCGAGACCGAGGGGAGCGTCGACAGGTAAGGCATGGGGGACAGTCCGCGATGTGCAGACGGTAGGTCGCGGGACCGATCAGCCGGATGCCGAGACGGGCTCTATGCGGACGCAGCAGTGGCCGGGTTCGGGCTTGAGGTGGGCCTGCAATTCGGTGGAATCCAGCCCTGTCAGCAGGCCGTCAAGCAGGCAGAGGTTCATCGCGCAGACCAGGTCGGTGTGCTGCTGGGCAAGCGTGTGGAACGGGCAGTTGCCGAGCACGATCGCGTCCTCGTCGGCTCGGGGTTCGAAGCCGTGCGCGTCGAGGATGCGCATCAGGGCTTCGGGGCCGGTTTCCGCTGGGGTGGCAGCTCGGGCTGCGGCGGCCAGTTCGTTGCCAACCTGCCGGGCGCGTCGGTCGAGCGCCTGTCGTGGTGAAACGCCGGTGGCTTCAGCATCTTCGATGGCCGTCGCCAGCAGGCGGCCGACCAGGTCGTAGCGATGCTCGGGCAGAGAGACCTCGACATGCCGCTCCGAACGTCGATACAACTTCGACGGCCGGCCGGCGCCCGGGCCGGAGCGGCCGGTTCGGCGCTCGTAGACCACGTCCAGCAGGCCCTCCTCGGCCAGCCGGTCGAGGTGGAATGCGGCAGTGGCCCGAGGCAGACCGAGTGCCCTGGCGGCCTCGTCGCGGGTCACCGCGGCGGTCTGCCGTACGACGTGGTCGTACAGGCGCCGCCGCGTTGGTTCCTCCAACGTGGCGACCGCCAAGATCCGCGCTTCCTTGCTGTCGTCCACAGCACGCATTCTAAAGCTAACTCCCATTGACGAAAACCCTGGCGACTTCTAAAGTCAAGATATATCTTCTTTAGAAGGAGTGATGGTCATGACAAGTGACGTGCACAGGCCTCGGACACCAGGCCGGGAGGCGCTGTCCGATCCGGCGTACCAGGCCTTCCTGGTGCTGCGGACGGTCTTCACGGTGGCGCCGATCCTGTTCGGTCTGGACAAGTTCGCCAACCTGCTCACCGACTGGCCCGGCTACCTGGCCCCGTGGATCAACGACCTCGTCCCCGGCTCCGGCCAGGACGCGATGTACGTCGTCGGGGTGATCGAGATCGTCGCCGGCGTTGCGGTAGCCCTGATTCCACGGTACGGCGGGCTGCTCGTCGCGGCCTGGCTCGCGGGCATCATCCTCAACCTGCTGACCATCCCCGGCTTCTACGACGTCGCGCTGCGCGACTTCGGCCTCATGGTCGCGGCCCTGGCGCTGTCGCGTCTTGCGGTCAAGTACGCACCGGCCCGGCACGGGTCCTGATCATGGACAACCGATCCACCTACCTCATTGTCGGCGCGAGTCTGGCGGGAGCCACGGCTGCTCAGACACTGCGGGAACAGGGTTTCGCGGGGCGGATCGTCCTGGTCGGCGACGAGACCGAGCTGCCGTACGAGCGGCCGCCGTTGTCGAAGGGCTATCTGCTGGGCAAGGAGGAGCGAGCGAAGATCTACCTCCACGACGAGCAGTGGTACGTCGAGCACGCGGTGGAGCTGCTGCTCGGCCGGCGCGTCACGTCGGTGGACCGCGAGGGCCATGAGGTCGAACTCGACACCGGTGACCGGATCGGCTACGGGAAGTTGCTTTTGGCAACAGGTTCGTCTCCCCGCCGCCTCCGGGTACCGGGGGCGGATCTGGAGGGCGTGCACTATCTGCGCCGGGCTGAGGATTCCGATCGGCTGCGCGAGGTGATCGGCGCCGGTGGGCGGATTGTCATCGTGGGTGCCGGCTGGATCGGTCTGGAGGCCGCGGCCGCAGCCCGGGAGTCCGGCTGCGACGTGACAGTCGTCGATCCGCAGCCGGTGCCGCTGCTCGCTGCGCTAGGTCGTGAGATGGGCGCGTTCTTCGCCGGGCTGCATCTGCGCCACGGTGTCGACCTACGGTTGAGTCACATGGTGAACGGGCTCGAGGGCAGCGGTCGCGTGACCGGTGTCCTGACCGAGACCGGCCGGTTCGACGCGGACGCCGTTGTCGTCGGAATCGGTGCGTCCCCGAACGTCGAGCTTGCGGAACGGGCGGACCTCAGCTGCGACAACGGGATCGTGGTCGACGAGTCGCTGTGCACTCAGGACCCGGACGTCTACGCGGTGGGCGATGCGGCGAATTCCTACCATCGCTTCTACGGTGGGCATCTGCGGACCGAGCACTGGGCGAACGCGTTGCGTGGGGCTCCGGTCGCGGCCAAGGCGATGCTCGGTCAGCAGGTAACTCATGATCGGTTGCCGTACTTCTTCACCGACCAGTACGACGTCGGGATGGAATTCGTCGGCTGGATCGGCCCGGGCGGCTATGACCGGGTGCTGACCCGTGGCGATGTCGACGAGCAGGCGTTCCATGCGTTCTGGCTGTCGGATGGCCGGGTAGTCGCCGGCATGCACGTCAACCGATGGGACGACGGCATCGCCCCGGTGGAGGAGTTGATTCGCAGTCGGCAATCCATCGACCCGGATCGGCTCGCAGACAACTCGGTGCCACTCGCCGCGCACGTCCTGGTCTAGTGCTGTCGAGTCAGCCAGTCATCAGGAGGCGGATGCCGAGTGCCACCAGGGCGATGACCTTCGCGGTCTCAAGGGCGACGTAGTACAGGTGAACTGTCGAACGGGGCAGGTCCTCGCCGGCCAGCACTCGGTCGGAGCGCCGGTTGAGCTGTGGACGGATGACCGTCAGTTGTCCGGCGAGGATGACTGCGACGGCTGCGGTAAGGGTGGCGGCCGCGGTCGAAGGCCGCCCGATGGCGATCGCTGCGAGCGTCACCGCAGACAGTGCGATCTCGGTGCGGTTGAGCGCCCGGAACACGATTCTCCCGATGCCGAGGCCGACCGGGATGGTGACGCCGGGCGCCCGGAACTTGAGCGGGGCCTCCAGGAACGAGATCGCCAGCACCATGCCAAGCCAGACGAAGACGGCGGCAGTTGCCACCGCAGTTGCGGTCGCGTTCACCTTGCTTCTCCCAGGATCCCGGTGGCCTGTGTGGTCTGGGCAGGGTCGCGGGTCGGGGCGAGGTGAACGATGCAGGCATCGGGCTCGGCGAACGGCTCGAGGCTGGTCGCCGTGATCGGTGCGCGGATCTCGGTGAGAGCGCCTTGCATCAGGCCTAGATGCAGCGGACACAAGGTGGACGAGTACTCCTCCGCGAGCTCGAGGAAGGGGCAATGCCGCAACCTGAGGCGCTCCGCTGCGTCGCCGCCGTACTCTGGGGCAAATCCCAGGTCGGTCATCATCGCGCTCAACCGTTGGGTGGCCTCGGCAACGTCGGGTTGATGGGACGGCGGGACGTGCTCGATCAGATAGCCGCCCCAGTTGCGGCCTGCCGCCTCGGCTGCGCCGCCTGCATCAGTACTCGTGGACAACTCACCGAGCAGGATCTTGGCCAGCAGTTGGTACTGGCGCTGCCCGCCACGGTCCATCCCAGGCCGTGGAGTGTGCACGGTCCGGGGCCTGCCCCGCCCGCTCGGCTTCTCCAGTCGCCGATCGACCAGTCCTTGCGTCACGAGCGCGTCGAGGTGGAAGCGGACCGTGTTGGGATGGATGCCAAGTCGTTCGGCGAGCTCAGTGACACCCACCGGTGCGTCGGAGCCTCGCAGAACTTCGAGCAGTGCCTGCCGACGTGGCTGGTCGCCGGCTGTCTGATCAGTCCTGGTCATGGCGGTCAGCTTGCCTGAGCCTGCCGCGGTAGCGCCGCGACGCGCGAATGGTCGTGTGCGACGGCGCCGATCCTGTAGGCCCCGCCAGGCGAGCCGATGACCGGGCACTCCTCGACGCAGGCGCGGTCCTGAGGTCTACGCATGGCAACGCGATCACGTACGTCACAGTCGGCTCCCTCACAGCGTCTTGTATTTACTACAAATATCACATGTAATAATTATAGAAAACCAGCTGAGGGGAGTGGCAGCATGCCGGCTTCGGAGATCTTCATCCAGGCGACCGAGACCGATCCGGACGTCATTGCCCGTGGCGCGATCCGAGAGGCCCATGAGCGGTTGCGATCCGGCCTGGCGGAGTTGACTGCGGCGCAGACGGGTGCCGGTGGTGCTCAACCACGGTCGGCCGAGTTGACGGACTACTGTCTCCATGAGGTGCGTCGGTACTTGGTGACCGCGGAGCGGGACCTGTACGCGCCCGCGGCCGGGGACGACGAGACCCGGCTCCTGGTCGACGCTCTCCGAGTCGGCGCCGCAGCACTCGACGCGCAGATCGACGAACTGACGGCGGCCGGCCCGGTTGACACGGCCAGGCTCGGCGTGATGATCGCGGCGGCCTTGGATGTTCACCTCCGGATCGAGGCGTCGGTGCTGCTCCCTGCGATCGCCGGCCTGCCGGGCGTGGACCCCGTGCTGCTGGCCGCTGACGTGCGGGCCTACCTCGCGGGGACGGATGCCGAACAGCCGGCGGTCATCGACGTACGGAACATCGCGCGAGGTGGACGCCACCCACGGGTCTTCGCTCACTACGCGCGGCTGGCGCCCGGAGAGGCGTTCATCCTGGTCAACAACCACGACCCCAAGCCGTTACGCCGGGAGTTCGAAGCCATCCACCGTGGCGCTGTCAGCTGGGACTACCTGCAGACCGGGCCGGAGGAATGGCGCGTCCGGATCGGCAAGGTCGCTGCTGATGTCTGAGGCGTCGCCGGTCGCTCCAGGCGTCGCGTTGCCGGAGCAGCCGACGGTGCGGGTTCTGGTGGACGTCAACGAACTCGTCGATGACTCGACCGTGCCGTCGGGCGCGCGGTGGACGCTCGCCGAGCCAGGACGCCAGCTCGACGCAAACCTCATCCATCTGCCTGCCGGGCACCGCGTGGACACCCACGTCGAGCCCGATCTTGACGTCGTCCTCGTCGTCGTCGCGGGTGGCGGCACGATAGGCACCCCTGACGGCGAGCAGGTTCTTGCCGACGGCAACGTCGTTTGGTTGCCTCGCGGCGCGACCCGCAACGTCACCGCGGGCAACGACGGCCTGTCCTACCTGACCATTCATCGACGCCGTCCGGGCCTGCAGATCAGGAAGCGCCGGGGTTAGCAGGCTCGGAGCTGACCTGCCACTCAGCGTGGCTCCTGCAGGCGCCGGGCAAGGACTGCGGCCTGGCTGTGGTCGACGTCCCTGGTCGCCGTCACCAAGGTCAGGGTGTCGCGTTCTGCCAGCGTTCGCAGGTGGTCCAGGGCCGCTCCTGCGGTGTCTGTTGCCAGTTCGTCGCGATAGCGTGCCTCGAACTGCGCGAACCTTTCCGGGATGTGGCCGTACCACTTGCGGAGCTCCGTGGACGGTGCGACGTCTTTGATCCATTCATCGATGCCGGCCGCATCCTTGCGGATCCCGCGGGGCCACACGCGATCGACCAGGACCCGGATGCCGTCGTCGGTCGCGGGTTCGTCGTAGATTCTGCGAACCCGGATCTTTCGGCGTCATACTTTGCCGCCGGCGGGTTCGTCCTTCATCGTGTCGGGCCGCATGTGATCACATCCTCAATCTAGTGGCCGGACCGGTCCTCGTGCTGTTGGGCTCCAGGAGACGCCTGTGCTGATTTCGGGGACGTGGACGGGCTGAGGTGCGCCTCATCGTGGAGTTGGGGGAGCACGATGTTGTCCAAGGCATTGACCTGTTTGCTGGTCCGGGCGATCTCCGTTGCCAGCGGCCAGCCGCGTCGACACCGAGGTCGACCGGCGCCTCGAAGCAATCGGGACCCCCGAGGCACTGGCGCTGCGCGGCCAGGCTGCGGTGGCCCAGGCCAAGCTGGCCTACAAGCTGTTCACAGACCGGTTCTCCAGCGACCGTTGGCACCAGTTGGTCGCCGGGGCGCAGACGTTCAGCGGTTGCTGTGGGCCTCGACGTCCAACAAGCGCCCGGGGGCGCGCGACACCCGCTACGTCGAGGAGCTCATCGGCGCCGACACCGTCACCACCTTGCCGGAGGCCACTGTCACCGCTTTCGAGGACCACGGCGCACTGAGCCGGACCGTCGACACCGACCTCCCGCGAGCCTCGGAAGTGATGTCGCGATTGGTGGCCCTGGGCATCGACCTGGACGACGTCGGCCGTGCCCTGGAGGTGAACGGCCTCGCGGTCTTCGATGCGGCGTACGACGACGTGCTGGCGGGCCCGTCCGAGTTGGCCGGCGTCGCCGCCACTTGGGCCGTACGACGCTGACGTCACAACAGTTCTTCTAGTTCGGGGAGCCGGCGTGGTGCGGTGAGTTGGCGTGTGGACCGACGCGCGGTCCGGTTCGCCGCGGTGCGGCGCACGTGAACCACTGCAACCGGACTGTGGGCGTGTTGCAGGACAGCGTGGCTGACCGATCCGAGCAGCATGCCGGCGAAGCCTCCCCGGCCGCGCGATCCGACGACGACGAGTTCGGCGCCGAGCGATTCGTCGATCAGCACCTGCGCAGGGTGGCCGTGTACGACCCTCGCCTGCAGGTCGATGCCGGGGACCCGCAGTTGATCAAGCGACTCGTCGAACAGTTGCCGTTCTGCCTGGTCGATGATGACGCCGGGCGCGGCCGGTTGCCTGCGTGGCGGCATGGTCACGTGTACGGCGGTGACCCCGACGTGGCGGCGGGCCGCCTCTTTGAGCGCGAACCGGATCGCGGCGGTCGAGAGCTCCGAGCCGTCGACGCCGACGATGATCCGGCCGGTCGGGTCGGCAGGGAACGCCGTACCGTCTCGCTGCGGGCGGACGACGATGACCGGGCAGGGTGCGTGAGCGGCCAGGGTCGCGCTCACCGATCCGACAAGTAGACCGCGGAAGCCGCCAAGACCCCGGCTGCCGACGACCACCAGCTCAGCGTCCTCTGCCTGGCTCAGCAACGTCGGCGCGGCGCCGGCGACGAACAGCTCGGCACTGACCACGAGGCCAGGAGCCAGGTGGCGCGCGTGGTTCTCCGCCTCGTCGAGGATCCACCGGGACGCCTCCCGAACGCCGTTGCCGATGGGTGTCGCGCCGGTCATGTCGAGCGGGTTGCCGATTGCCGGCCAGGTGACGGTGTGAACGATCTGTAGTGGGCAGTGCCGGTACGACGCTTCCGCGGCGGCCCAGGCCAGTGCTCCCTGGGCGGACACCGAGCCGTCGACACCGACCAGGACCGGTCGCCGGCCGCGAAACCTCACCGCGCTTGATGTCCTCATACTGCCGCTCACCTTCAGCTCTGGGCGCCTGCGGTCCTGACTGTGCCGGTGAGGTGGGCGAAAGCGTATGGCCACGACCGGCGAACCTGTGACCCGCCTCATGGCCGACGCCCGGCAAGAATGCCCGACCCGCGCCAGTTGTTGCCGGGCGCCGGAAATCACGCCTCCGAGACGTTCGCCGACTGCAGCCCTACTGGTCAGCGCCGCCGCGAGGCAAGGTGGCAGTGAAGGAAGAAACCGATGGAGCACTGTTCGGAGGTGCGTCGTGCAAGGTGCGAGACGCGTCTACCGCGTCGTCTGGCTGCTCGTGTGCGGGCTGCTCGGCGTGGTCGGAGTGATGGCCGCATTGACATTGTCGCTAGGGACAATCATCACGGCCCTCGTGATGGCGGCCATCGTCGGCGGTGTTCTTTCGTGGGTCGTTCTGATCCCTGACGGCGACAACCCTCGGCTCCCACCGGGTGGACGACGAGTGGTGGCGACCTGCATGGCCCTCAGTGGGGCAGGCTGCGTGGCCTTCGTCGGTCTGGTGATCCTACTGGGTGCCCCGACGGCGGTGCTGTTGCTGGCGTTCATGATCGGTGGATCGCCGCACCTCATCCGATTCAGCCTGCATCAGCTCGGTCTGCGCGGCTACTTGTCAACGGTCCCACGCCACGACGACGCGCGGGGGAACGACAGGACCTTGCCGGACGCTGCGCCGGAGCCCAGTTCCTCCCCCAAGTCCGAGAAGGTATCTGCCCGGACTGCGCCGGCCGACCTGAGCGACGATGAGCTAGTTCTGGCATGGCGGGCCAGTTTCCCTGCCCTGCAAAGTGCCACGTCGGTGCAACGCTTGCGGATCGTGGCGGAACGCCAGGAATACCTCGATGAGCTCGAGCGCCGAAACCCCCGCGGCCTGGCGGCATGGCTGGCATCAGGTGCCAGAGCTGCAGGAGACCCCAAGCCCTACGTTCAAGGGGACAGCGGAGCGGGTCGTTCCCCGATCGATTGGGACGGTCTGATCGGGAAATAGGTCCGGCTCACCCAGCGGTACGACGACCCGCTTGGTGTCAGCGCGCGATCACGACCGGGACCGACGCGTGGCGAAGGAGGCCTTGGCTCACTGATCCGAGGAATGCCCCGGCCACGACGGATCGTCCCCTTCCGCCCACGACGACGACCTCACCGTCGGCCGCCGATGCCGCTGCGAGTTCGGCCACGACGTGTCCTCGGACTGAGCGCGTTTCCACGGGCACGTCGGGAAACCGGTCCTGCCATGGGGCGACGGCGTGTGCCAGCAAAGCCCCCGAGTCGCTCCGATGACGTTCGATCTCTGGCTCTGAATGCCCGCTGAACTGCATCGGAAGGTCCCACGCCTGCAGCGCGACGAGTCGGGCACGGCGCTGTGCGGCACGAGCGAAGGCGAACTCCAGCGCCGGCTCGCAGCCGGCGGAAGCGTCGACACCGACGATCACGGCGCCGGATCGGTTCTGGCCATCGGCATCTGGTGGGACCACCACGACAGGGCATGCGGTCCGCGCCGTCACTTCGACGGCTGTGGAGCCCAGCAGCAAGTTCGCGAAGCCGCCCTGTCCGCGGCTGCCCATCACCAGGAGCGCGCAGTGGCGTGACTCCTCGATCAGCACCTTGACAGGCAGGCCGTCGACAACCTCGTTGGTCACGGTCAGGGGCCTGCGATCCAGCCGCGTGGCAAGTGCGGCGAGGTCGGAGAGGCCGCGCGCCGCAGCGTCGACGTGCGGATCCGGACGACCGCTGCTGGTCAGCCCGGCGGGGAGCGCGTGCACGATCCGCAGCACCGCTGCGCGCAGCCGGGCCTCTCCTGCTGCCCACTCCAAGGCACGCCGGCTGTGCTCGGAGCCGTCGACTCCCACGACCACGGAGGTCGGTGAGGCATTCGTTCCGTCTGCCATCAGATCCTCCTCGTGTCCAACGTACGGGAGTCCCGGACGGGCGGGCGGGTCAGGATTGCCGGCGCGACCTGGCCCCACTGCGTCCGGACAGCGTCGGCTGCCGCCTGGACCCAGGATTCGTCCAGCACGTCGATCGGCAGATTGGTCACGCCGGCGATCTCTCCCCTCGCCCGCGGGCGTCCGAGACGCCGGAGGTGATGAGCCGGAGTGAGTCGGTGTGCGGCTGGCAGCGATTGGTTTGTATTGGGAGGAAAGGTACGGCGGTGGGCGTGACACTGGGGAGGTATGTCTACTGGAGCTGTTGCTAATTCGGTGCAGTTGCCGCCGTTGGAGAATCCGAACGAGCGGGCGGCGGTTGGTGCGGAGTTGCAGGTGGTGCTGCAGGATCTGATCGATCTGTCGCTGGTCGGGAAGCAGTTGCACTGGAGTGTGGTCGGGGCGGCCGCTCATGGCGTGCATCTGTTCCTCGATGAGTTGGTGGGGGAGTGGCGCGACTTGGCCGATGTCGTCGCTGAGCGTGCGGTGACGTTGGGTTTCGTACCCGATGGACAGAGCTCGGCGGTGGCGGCCGGGTCGCGGGTTGCACCTGTGGAGGTGCGGTCGGTGGCTGACCATGCGGTGGTCTGGGAGCTGGGCCGGCGGGTGGCGGCGGTGGCTGAGCGGATCCGGGCGCGACTCGAGTCGATCGGGGCCGCGGACCTGGTGACGCAGGACGTACTGGTCAGGGTGGTCGGGGCGTTGGAGAAGCAGCAGTGGCTGTTGCGGATGCAGCTTGGTGAGAAGGCCTGATGGCTGTCACCAGAGGGTTCGTCGGCCGGCGTACTGCGGATTCTTCGCGAGTACCGCCCGGGCAGTACGCCACGCGGGACTTCCCGGTGTTGTCGGCCGGCCCGACCCCGTACACGCCGTTGGACGCATGGGACTTCACGATCCGTGGAGCCGTCGACAAGCCGGTCTCATGGTCGTGGACCGAATTCCAGGCCTTGCCGCGCGAGACGTTCACCGTCGACATCCACTGCGTGACGAAGTGGACGAGGTTGGACATGGTCTGGTCGGGAGTGTCTCTCGACACGTTCCTGGACGCGGTGCCGACCCAGGCGGCCTATGCACTGGCGTTCTCCGACGGCGGCTACACGACGAACATTCCGGTGGCGGATCTGCGCGGTCGGAAGGCATGGATCGTCGACGGGTACGACGGGCGCCCTCTTGATCCGGAGCATGGCGGGCCGGCGCGACTGCTGGTACCGCACCTCTACTTCTGGAAGAGCGCGAAGTGGATCCGTGGTCTGGAGTTGCGCACCACCGATCAACCCGGCTTCTGGGAGATGTTCGGCTATCACAACTATGGAGACCCGTGGAAAGAGCAGCGCTACTACGGCGACTGACGTGGCAGACAGGCACGGTGATCTCTACGACCTTCGAGACTCCGCGAGTGAAGACCATCACGCTCGCCGTGCCTGACTGGCCCGGGCATCGTGCAGGTCAGCACGTGGATGTGCGGCTGACGGCACCCGACGGGTATCAGACGGAACGGAGCTATTCGATCGCGTCGGCGCCGGAGGACGAGTACCTGTCGGTCACCGTCGAGCGACTCGACGACGGCGAGGTTTCGCCTTACCTGGTGGACGAGTTGCGAGCAGGCGACGAGCTCGAGTTCCGTGGTCCGATCGGCGGGCACTTCGTCCGGAACGACGACTTCGGTGGTCCGTTGTTCCTGGTCGGCGGGGGGATCCGGCATGGTGCCCCTGCGGGCGATGCTTCGGCATCACCGTGCGATCCGCAGCCGGGCGCCTGTCCGGGCACTGTGCTCGGCGCGCTCGCTCGAGTTGCTGATCTACCGTGACGAGCTGATGAAGATGTCTGCGGACGACCTCATCGATGTCTCGATCACCTTGACTCGTGAGGCCCCGAGTAGCTGGCGTGGCCATCGCGGACACATCGACCCGATGCTCTTGGGTCTGTCCGGATGGGCAGCCGGTCACATGCCGCTCACGTATGTCTGCGGACCGACCGCGTTTGTCGAGACGTGTACATGTCAGGACCCGGCACGGTGGCGCGATGCAGGGACTGCGACACGATTCTGCTGATGCTCACCGAACGCCATGGGATGTACTGCGTCGACTTGAGATCCACCGCTGGCGGGAGACCGAGACCAGCGAGTACACCTATACGGTCGAGATCAGTCACGTTGAGAAGTTCGACGACTCCCGATACGTCGTCACCAATCACCTGGAGGGTGACTTCCCCGGCGGTGTCGTCGACATCATCTGCCGGTTCACCCTCGCCGACGGTCTGATCACCAAGCTCGAGATCGCTCCCTGACTCCGTCGCTCGCGTCAGGCATCGAGGGGTGCTGCAGAACAGCCTCAGCCGTTTCTGCAGCACCCCTGCCCGACGGCACCGCAGTACAGACGAGATGTACTACGGACGAACGCTGATGATGACCTTCCCCTTGAGCCGCTCGGTCGAGTTGAGGGTGGTGACGGCGTCGTCGAGAGATGTGACGGTACCGATGTTCGTCCGCAGTCGCCCGTCCCGCACGCGCTGGACGACCTCGGTCAGCTGGGCGCGATCGGCCTCGACGACGAAGTCGATCGCCAGGCCGTCCGCGGGCCGTGACTCCGGTGGTCCGACGACGGTGACCAGCATTCCTCCGGTCTTGATCAGGGCCGCGGACCTCTTCTGGATGTCGCCGCCGATGACATCGAACACCAGATCGACCTGCCCGATGTCCTCGAGCGAGTCGTTGGCGAGGTCGACGAACTCGTTCGCGCCGTAGTCGAGCGCCTTCTCCCGGTCGGCGGCGCGTCCGGTGCCGATGACGTACGCACCGGCCTCGCGGGCGAGTTGCGTCACCATGGTGCCGACCGCGCCGGCTGCACCGTGTGCGAGGACGGTCTGCCCGGATTGAAGGCGGCCGTGCTGGAACAGTCCCTGCCAGGCGGTCAGTCCGGAGATCGGCAGGCTCGCGCCGACGGTGAAGTCGACGTCGCCCGGGAGTGGTGCGAGGTTGCGTGCCTCGATCGCCACGTACTCCGCCAGGGTTCCGTCGCGATGCCAGTCGGCGAGGCCGAACACGCGCTGTCCCACGGACAGCCCAGTCGTGCCATAGCCGAGCGCGGTGACCACTCCGGCCAGTTCGTGCCCGGGGATCGACGGTGATCGGTCCCGGTCGGCACGGTCGGTCCAGGTCGAGGGCCACTCCAACTCGGTCGGCACGTAGCCCGAGGCATGAACCTCGACGACGACGTCGTTGATCGCCGCCGGTGGCTCGGGACGCTCCGCCAGCGTCATTCCTGCCGTCCCCGCTGCCTGGTCCGTCACCACGATCGCCCTCATCAGGCACCTCCTTGTTCCGGTCTTTGCCTACGCGGCACTTTCGGCTCGTAAGCATTCGCGGCGCCACACCCTCGACGTCTTACCACGCGAGGGATGGAAGTTGGGCACATCGCGAAATTGCTTCGATGCGGGCCGTAAGATCCGTGCCTGTCCAACCACCAACGGATATCTGTACAGAGCACCGACGGATTCTGATCAACAGGTAGAGGTGAAAGTCATTGACCGGGTGGAGGGAGGGGCTCGAGCGATTCCTCACCACCGACCCGAACGACGTCGGGTGTGACGAGGCGATGGCTGCTCTGCACCTCTATGCCGAACTACTCGCAGCCGGAGTCGACGCCGCCGAGCACTATCCCGGACTGGCGGCGCACCTTGCCGCCTGTGAAGCATGCGCGGAAGATGCCGACGGCCTGCTAGCCGCTGTGCGGGACCCCGATCAGCACAGCGGCGACCGGGATGACACCGGGCAGTGACCCGATCAGGCTGATCCGTCTGAACTGAGATCGCGGTCACAGCGAGTTCTGCGGAACCCGGGACCAAATCAACTGCCTGTGATGTTGTTCCCAGTGACGGCGCAGCCAGCGACGTCAGAAAAGGAGAAACCGTGTCACACGACTACAGGAAGACTCCGGAGGCGATCAGTCGCCTCACCGACAGCCAGTTCCGCGTGACGCAGAAGGACGGGACGGAACCCGCATTCCGGAACGAGTACTGGGACAACCACGAGCCCGGGATCTATGTGGATGTGGTCTCCGGTCAGCCGCTGTTCTCGTCGACCGACAAGTACGACAGCGGTACCGGGTGGCCAAGCTTCACCAGGCCGATCGCGGCGGACGCAGTTCGCACAGTTACGGACAGGTCGCTCTGGATGACTCGCACGGAGGTGCGATCCGCTGGAGCCGACAGCCACCTCGGTCATGTCTTCGATGACGGCCCTGCCGCGGCGGGAGGCCAGCGGTACTGCATGAACTCCGCCGCACTGCGTTTCATTCCGGTCTCGGAACTGGAGAGCCAGGGGTACGGCGAGTACCGGTCTCTGTTCGAGACGGCCGACACGTCCCGCGACATCACGCGCACAGAGGAGCATGCATCATGACCAGTGGAATCGACGACACGGGGCAGGTCACCCGCAAGCCCGGCACCGAGACAGCCGTCCTCGCCGGCGGGTGTTTCTGGGGTATGGAGGACCTCATTCGCCAGCAGCCCGGCGTACTCGAGACGCGTGTCGGGTACACGGGCGGGCAGAACGACCATGCGACGTACCGCAATCATCCCGGGCACGCCGAAGCCGTCGAGATCCTCTTCGACCCGGCGAAGACGACGTACCGCGACATCCTGGCGTTCTTCTTCCAGATCCACGACCCGTCGACGATGAACCGTCAGGGCAACGACATCGGCACCAGTTATCGCTCGGCGATCTTTCCGCTCACACCGGAGCAGGACACGGTCGCTCGCGACACGATCGCCGACGTCGACGCCTCGGGCCTGTGGCCGGGCAAGGCCGTGACGACGATCGAGCCTGCGGGTCCGTTCTGGGAGGCCGAGCCGGAGCACCAGGACTACCTGATCAAGTACCCCGCCGGTTACACCTGCCACTTCGTCCGCCCGGACTGGGTGCTGCCGCGGCGCGCCACCACCGCCTGATCCGACCCTGAGGGTGTGCCCATCGCCGACGCGACGGGGCACACCCTCCCTGGTCCCGTGGTGTCGCGGACATCCTCGCGAGCCGGTACGCCGACGGTGCGACTCAGGTCTTCGCGATCGACGGTGCTTCGCTGGATGGTTGAGGACAGGCGGATCGTCGGACTCGGATTCAACGGGCTCAGCCTGGGCGTGATGTTCGAAGGCCGCTACGAACAGCGTCCGCGACCAGGGTCTGCAGAGCGGGAATCACGTCCGTCTCGAACCAAGGGTTCTTCGCCTGCCACCGGAAGTTCAGGGGTGAGGGGTGCACCAGCGGGATCCGGTCCGGCGCATAGTCTCGATAGGCGCGGACGGTCTCGGTGAGGTTCTTCTTGGCGCTGGTTCCCAGATAGTGCTTCTGGGCGTAGCTCCCGACGAGGACGGTGAGACGAACGGCCGGCATCAACGGTGACGCCCAGCCACTGCCGCAGTTTGATGCCGCTGGCGTCGTTTCACGGGATCTGGCTGTCCTGAGCCTGCTTGCCGGGCGCCTGGCCGATGACAACGATCCTCGAGCGCGGCGATGCGGAGTAGATCGGCTCGTAGCCGCGTTCCCTGGCCCACGCGCTCGAGGCGTGGTTCCTGATCTCCTGGCGTATCGCAGTGAGTTCGTCCACCCGGATCTCCCGTCCGGTCGGGTCTCGTGCCCGACGCGTATTGGTGACACTGACCTGACCCCTTGGCACGGCCGGACCCTGGTTGGTGACGGTCCTGTTGCCGGCCGCCGCCGTCGGCTGCGGCGACAAACAGGACTGAATCGACCAGTTATCGACTTGGTGCCAGGGCTGATCTGTGAGTGATTGGGCTTGTTTCGACGTGAGTCGCGTCGCTCGGCGCTGAGTGGACGGAGTTGCGAATGGACGGTATCGTCCATGTTGTTGTTCCACCGTTCGACACACCGAGGTGCCGGACAGTTGATCACTACGTTCCGCTGATCGCCGGAGATCCATGAAGAGCGAAGGTTCCGAGTCGTTGTCGCAGGTACGGGTGGTTTCCGCAGAGGTGGCCCGGGAGAACCGTGCCTGGGTTCGCGATTTGAGCAGCTCTGGGGATCGGCGTGAGCTAGCGAGCCGGCGCTTGTACGAGGTTCTCCTGCGCGCCGCGAGAGCGGAGGCCGGCCGACGGGCGGCGAAGCTGCGGCTCGTCGGCCCGGAGTTGGACGACATTGCCCACCAGGCCGCCGCAGATGCACTTCTGGCGATCTGCGGCAAGGTCGAGACGTTCCGCGGTGATTGCAAGTTCACCACCTGGGCGTACAAGTTCGTGGTCTTCGACGTGGCGGCCAAGGTCAACCGGCACTTCTGGCAACGTGCCGGTGTCGCGTTCGACGAAGAGGACTGGGACCGCCTTCCCGCACGGCTGGGGATCGAACCGGAGACGCATGCCGAGAGCCGGGACCTGATGACCGCCGTACGTCGCGCCGTCGACGAGAATCTGACGGCGAAGCAACGGATGGTTTTCGTCGCGCTGGTGCTGAACGGCATGCCCACCGATGTGCTCGCCGATCAGCTCGGCGCGACACACAACGCGATCTACAAGATGATGTTCGACGCCCGCCGGAAGCTGCGCGCCGCGTTGGTCGACGCCGGCTACCTGCCGGAGCAGCAGATCGCCTGAGCAGCGTCGCGGACGGGCAGGAGTGTCCGTCGATGCCGTCCTAGCGGCCGTGAGTGAGCACGTGAGCACTGAGGTCCTGTGCGTCTGCTCGTCCCGCATCTGTACTGCTGGACGTCGGCCAAGTCTACCCGACGACCACTCGCGTGGTATCGAACGCGACGTACCCGGTGAAGTCGTGTCCGACCGTTTCGATCGCCGACCGCTTGGGATGCGGGTAGCACCATGCAGCGTCGAGGTACTGGTGGTGCGGCGTCTCCACACTGTAGTAGCGAGCCTGCCCCTTCCAAGGGCAGACATAGGGAGTTGCGCTCTCCTTCAAGGTACCGATCGTCAGCGAGTCCGGCGGAAAATATCGATTCCCTTCGATCGAGATGATGTGTTCACCGTCTGCGTCGGCGAGTAGAACGCCGTCGATCGTCGCACGCACTGTCGTCCTTCCGGTAAAGGTGTTCGCAGACTCTGTGTCCTGTCGAGGCATCGGCCTTACCGGCCGCCTCCGGGGTCGGGTGCGTCGCGCCAACCGCACCCGGCAGCCCGAGATCCAGCGATGCCGCTCGATCTCGTGGTTCGCTGGAAGGTGCCGGACACTACTTGACGATCTCGTCGTAGAAACTGTTGATGCCGTCAACGATCTCCTGCAGGCAGTCCTCGGTCGCGAAGTGTCCGGAGTCGAGGCGGACCAGTCGCGCGTCAGGGAGATCGCGCAGGTAGGCCTCGCCGCCGGCCGGGGTGAAGAAGATGTCGCCCTGACCCCAGAAGATCAGCGTTCTGGGCTGGTCACGGCGCAGCCGCCGTTGCCAGGCGGGGTACTGCGCGGCGTTCGTCCGGTAGTCGTGGAAGAGATCCAGTTGTACCCGGCGCGCGTTCGGCCGGGCCAGGAAGTGCAGATCCAGATTCCAGTTGTCCGGGCTGATCTTCGCCGGATCGGGGTGGCCGGTGAGGTAGATCGCCTTAACGGCGTCCGGCTCGAGCAAGGCGTCGAGCGGCGCTTCGTTCTCAGCGTTGCGGTCGGTCCAGAAGGCGTGACGCATCTCGTCCCAGATCTCGGTGAACCCCTCCTCGTAGATGTTGGAGTTCTGGATGACCTGCCACTGCAGCCAGTCCGGATGAAGCGAGATCAGCCGGTTCCCGATCGGTCCCCCGTAGTCCTGCATGTACAGCCCCATCGGTCCGGTGAAGTCGATGGCGAGCAATGCTTCGTCGACGATCTCTACGAGGTGGTCGAAGGTGTACTCCCACTCCGCCGGATCTGGCATCTCGGTGTTCCCGAAGCCGGGGTAGTCGATCGAGACCAGGTGGAACCTGTCGGCAAGTGCCGGCATCAGGTTCCGGAACTGGTGGGACGAGGAGGGGAATCCGCCCAGCAGCAGGAGTTTCGGCGCTCCCGGCTTCCCCGCTTCGCGGTAGAAGACCTCCAGTCCACCGGCAGACACGGTCTGAAAACTCGTCATCGGCACTCCACACTCATTCCACAGGGACGTGATCCAGCGGTCAGCGACGTCGTTGGGGATGACCTGATCGGTCCGGCAGCCGCGGTCGTAGGAGTTGGCCGCCGCCACAGATCGGTTTCTTACCGGCAACTCCGGCCGGGATGAAGCCTTTGTACTGGGGTATGGCCACGGCCGCGTCCCTCCAGTTCGTCCCACGATTCGTGCTCGGCCGGCACGCGCTGCGTCGGCACCGGAGTGTGGCTTGGCCGCGGTCAGCAAGACGTCAGCGACGGCCGCGGCATGCTGTACGGCGACCGCGGCGAACTGATCCGTGACGCGACGCCGGTAGCGCTCGAGTGCAGGGCAGTAGTTCGTCACCCGGACGCCCGTGGCGACGAGGTCGTCCCGGACTGCCTTGATCAGTGTCGTGGTGCCGCAGAACACGCCGCCGTCCGAGGACACGGAAGTCGAGGGTTCCTACCGTCGTGCCTGCGACGAGTAACTCGTACCTCCGCAACTCCCGTCCTCGACCACGGTCAGCTCGCGCTGGGCGTCGTTCACCAAGGTTCTCATCAGTTGACCTCGTCGAGTTCCAGCGGCTCGTCTTCGACGACGTGGATCGCGGCTTCTTCGGCGCTCGCGGCGCCTCCGTCGATCCCGACGTCGGCCGCGACGAGCTCTTCATCGAGATCGAGGTGCGACCCCTCGTCCGGAGCTACCAGACGTCCGGCGCGTTCCCGGCCGACCTCCGGACCGTCGACAAACTCCGGCGGTACGGCGTACGGGTCGATATCAGGCTCCTCCTGGGCAAACCGCTGCTCGAAGGTCTCACCCCGCAACGCCTCCGCCGCGGTGGTACCGAAGCCCTCGCCGGCCGACCACCTCTCCGGCGGCGAGTAACCTTCGTCGAGAAGGTCGGAGACACCGCGCCCGTCGAGCGTGTCGGAGAACTGGAGCTGGTCCTCGTCGTCCACGCTGTAGCTGCCGTAATACTCCCGACTGACCTCGCTCATCCGTCCTCCTGCCGACCGGCCGGCGGCGTGCCGGCTCCTCACGGGATTCGTGTCGGCCACGGCACGCGTACTTACCGGTCGAGCAGGACCACGGACGGCAGGTGGGTATCCTGCCCTGATGGTGGACCGTTCATCTCCAGAAGCGGCAGCAATCGTTGCTCGGCCCCGATAAGCTCGTTTCGTGTCCGAGACAGTGAACGAGCTCGATCGCCGCCTGACCGCCCGCGGCGCGGCCACGCGAGCCCGGATCGTCGCCGCTGCCGACGAGTTGATGTCTCTCAAGGGTGCCGCGGCGACCACGCTCGACGAGGTGACCGCGGCGAGCGGGACGAGCAAGTCACAGTTCTACCGGCACTTCAGCGACAAGAGCGCCCTGGTCCAGGCAGTGATCGCACTGCGGGGCGGCCGGGTGCTCGAGCGTGAGGAGCAGTACCTCCGCAGGGTCGACTCGTTCAGCGGACTCGATCGCTGGTGCCGGGCCATCCTGCAGCGAGTCACGGCGCGCCGTGGGGCGCTCGGCTGTGAACTGGGCTCACTGTCGACCGAGCTCTCCGACCAGGATGAGGCAGCACGCATCGATCTCGAGGCGCACCTGACATCCTGGATCTCGCTGCTGGCCGGAGCGCTCGAGCGGATGAAGTCGAACGGCACGCTGTCCGAGGCCGCTGACCCACAAGCGCTGGCGACGGGAATCATGGCTGCTCTCCAGGGTGGGTACGTTCTCGCTCAGGCCGCCCGTGACCCCGGACCGATGCAGGTCGCCCTCGACCTGGCGATGGACTCGGTCCGGGCGTACGCAAAGCCGGCCGGCAAGAAGTAGCCGTCCACGCGCTTCCTTCACCCGTCCTGATGACAAGCCGTCGACCTGACGACGGCGACGACATCGATCTGCACCCGGATGCTCGGACGGGCCAGCTGTGGAACCACGACGAGTACGTACGACGGCTTGGGCCCGATGAGCTCGTTGTGGAGCATGCCGTACGTACCGACGTTCTCGGCATCGGTCAGCCAGGTGCGGACCTGGACGATGTCGCTGAGCTCCGCGCCGGCGCAGAGCAGAGCTTCGCGCACGTTGTTCCAGGCTTGGCGAACCTCGTCGGCGAAGTCGACAGGGCGAGTGCCGTCAGGTCGGAGTCCTGAAGTGCCGGTCACGACCACCTGGACCGTTCCGGGTAGGATCCCCACGGTGCCGAGGTGTTGCGATTTCGCCGTCACGGTCGCTCGTTCCTTCGGTTACGAGGTCGGAGCAGGCCCCGGCGCGCCAAGGACGTCGCCGTACTCCGGGTTCTTCTCGATGAAGCGGCTGACGACGGCGCAGTAGTTCGACACCGTTACGGACCGCGTGCGGATGTCGTCGAGAGCGCGGCCGACCAGGACCCACGAAAGTCCTCGTCCGCGGTATGTCTGTTCGATGACGGTGTGCGTGATGGACAGGTGCGAGCCGATCAGGTGGTAGACGAGGAGCCCGGCCTGTTGACCGTCGACGAGGAGCTCGTAGTACTCGTCGTCTGCGTGGTGGACCACAGTGATGGTCGGGGAAGCCGGCGTGCCGGTGGGTGTTTGCGCAACCGCCCCCGCGTCGTCGATGGTCAGCAGGTCGGCCAACGGAGCCGGCCAACCTGTACCGAACGCCTCGGTGGGAAGATTGGCGTGCCAGGTCAGGCTCGATCCCGCGTGGTTGCGGAAGCGAAGGACGAGCCGCCAGGCGCCCTCGCTTTCGTGCAGGCCAGCTCCGTTACGCAGCTGCACCCGCACCTTGCTCGGAAGCGAGTTGAGCATCACCGGCTGCGTTCGCAACGGCAGGACCAGGTGCCCTTCCTCCTCCCGCACGATGCCAGGGTCGTCCGTCCGCGTGCCGCTCCAGCTGGCCAGCATCAATTCCAGCTCGGCGTTGCCGAACAAGCTCGCGGTGACGCTGAAGTCGACCGGCGGGGTGCCGGTCATCGTCTGCTCTTCCGGGCCGGTCACCGACAACTCGCCACCGGCGAGGTAGAAGCCCGTTCCGTCGGGCCGAAGAACCTGGTCAGTCATCGCTACTTCCTCTGTGCTGCGCTCTGAACGGACTGCGGGGTGCTCGCGTCCATGAAAGGACTATATAGTCCTCTGATGGATATCGCATCGCAGCCACCCTCTTCGACTGCAAGCTGTCAGGAGTCCCGATTCTGGGCATAGGTTGTGCGAGCTTGCTTGCTCTGAAATGGACTGATCAGGCCTGTTTTGTGGCGACCGAGGGAGCCGGTGGCGTGGGGAAGATCTCGATCGACAGGACGGCGAAATGACAGTGATCATCGAAAGCGACCGGCTCGTGATCCGGGAGTGGACCGAGACTGACGCGGACGCCGCCTTGCGGATCTACGGGTCTGCCGAGGTGGCACGGTGGCTGTCGCCCGCGATGGACCGGGTCCCGAACAAGCCGGCCATGCGCCTGCTGCTCCGCGCGTGGATCGAGGCCCGCGAGAGTCTCCGCCTTGATGCGCTGGGCATTCGCAACCGGGACGATCGACGAGTTGTACGCGGTCGCCCGACCGCAGAACCGTCGTGCCTGCGCGACCGCACGGCGTCTCGGGATGGCGTGGGTCATTCGACCCGCTCGGCCTGACGCGGGATTGCCCGGGCCTGGATCGCCGTCGGCGTCAGCTCTTGCCGGCGGCTTTCGCCTGCGCTGCCTCGGCGGTGGCGCGGTCGGGGTAGCCCGGGTGCCTCGGGTCGAGCAGATCGGCGTACGTCGTCGTACGCGAGAGGTAGTCGGCCACGAAGGGGCAGATTGCGGTGATCGTGCCCTCGCGGGTGCGGACCTCGTCGAGCACTCGCCGTACCATGGCGCCAGCCACGCCCTGGTGCTGATGACTCGGCTCGACTTCGGTGTGCCGGAGGGCGTACCGGTTGGGCCTCAGACGGGTGTAGTAGAGCCATCCGACCAGATCACCACCGCGGCAGAGCTCGAAGCGGCCTTGCTCGGTGTTGTCGATCAGCTCCTCGGCCACCGACGCCGGTTCTTCGTTGCTCATCAACTCAACCTTTCACATTCTGGGCCTGCGGATTACGTGCGGCGAAGACCGTGAACAGCGTGGCGATGAGGGCGAGTCCACCGTACCCGAGGGAAATGTGTGGCACGGAGAAGATGCCGGAGAGTCGGGCGGAGATCAGGCTGGGAACGGTCGCGCCGCTGTAGCTGAGCAGATACACCACCGCAAAGATTGGTGCCCGGTCGGACAAGGTGCTGCCGTATAGCAGACCCCGGGTGGCCGCGCTGATGGCGATGCCTTGACTGGCGCCTGCGACGACGGTTGCGGTGATGAACAGCACCAGCGTTCCGGTGGCGATCGCGGTGATGATGCCGATCCACCCGAGCAGGAAGGTGATCATGCCGAGACGTTGCGCTGCTGCCGGTGAGAACCGGCCGCCGAAGGGAGCGCCCAGAGCGCTGGGGCCCATGTACGCGGCGAACACCAGGCCGAGGATGAGTGAGTTGTCGGTGTGCAGTTGATCCTCGACCAGTGCGGGCACGAAGGCTTGGTAGAAGGCGCCGGTCGCCCAGGTGGCCAGGAACACGGCGGCCGCGACAGGCAGCAGATGCCTGACTCGGACCGGCATGCGAACGCTCGGGCGCAGTGATCGCCAACCACCCGGCGCTGAGACCACGGTCTCCGGGCTGATCGCGACGAGCGCGGCGGACAGCAGAAGCAGGCCGATGACAACCAGGTAGATGAGGTCACGTGGCCACGGCCCGAACTGGACCAAGGCACCGGACGCGATGGCCCCGACGGCCAGTCCGAGCATGACTGTCTGGCTGGAAGCAACGGAGGCCAGCCAGGCCGGCCGGGTCAGCGCAGCGTCGACGATGTAGGCAGTGAGGGTACTGCTTCCCAGCCCGGCGCCGAGGCCCATCAGGAGCCAGCCCGCAAGCAGGATGCCGATGTCGTGCACGTTCAAGAGCAGTAGGCAGGCCAGTACGAGCAGTCCGAGGCCGGCGAACGCGAGCGGCCGTCGGCCCACGTGACTGGACAGCCGTCCCAGGACCAACAGTGTGCTGAGAGTCGCGGCGGAGTAGGCGACAACGGTCAGCGAGATGTCGGCGTTGGTGAACCCTTCCTCGGCGCGATAGATGTTGAAAAGCGGGATCGTCGACCCCACCGCGGAGAACGTCGCCACCAGGGCGATCACCGCGGAGACGAACGCCAGCGTGAGCGTCCTGTCCCGGCGGTGCAGATTGATCACCGGTGCCACGTCGTGCATCGAGCCGTGCCTCTCTCCAGGTCGACTGCCCCGCGCCACGCAGTACCGCCATGGCGTCCTGGTACCTCTGATCAGCGTCGATCCCGTCGTGCTGTCTTACCGGCAGCGGCGGAGGAACGAGTTCGTGCGTGTCGGTAAGACGTCCTGGCGGACCGACACCCATCACTTGCACGACACACCTATGACCACCACCGGACCGGACACACAAAGGGGCAGGAAATGAGCGACACCATTCAGCCGGCCGAGGACCTGGCGATCCTCGAACGACTGAACCTCGACTACGTCGAGGCCGATCAGGCCGGCGATGCCGAGCGCTTCAGCGAGTTGCTCGCCGAAGACTTCGTCGTGCAGACTCCGGGCGTCACCCGCAACCGCGAGGAGTTCCTCGAGTACATCGCCAAGCCGCGGCCCTTCAAGGATCTCGCCGTCCATGACGTCAAGGTCCGCATCCTCAGCGATGTCGCGTTGATCCATGGTCGCAGCACCTACACGATGCTTGCCGACGGCACGGAACAGGAAGCGCTGTACACGGACGCGTATCAGAAGCGCGAGGGCACCTGGGTCTGCGTGTCAGCTTGTGCGATCGCTCCGGGGACCTGACCAGGAATGCCGCGGCCCGGCTCCATCCCGGAGCCGGGCCGCGAGGCTTTCTGCCGGCCGGTCAGACCGCCAGCCCTGCACCGCCGGCCACTACGATCTCTTGCCCGGTGACGTACGCGGCTCCGTCCGAGGCCAGGAACGCGACGGTCTGGGCGACGTCTTCGGGCGTGCCGAGGCGACCGAAGGGATTGTTCGCCGCCATGGCGGCCGGCATCGCGTCCACCTCATCGGGTCCCATGCCGTGCGTGGCCCGCAGCATGGGAGTGTCGGTGTATCCCGGGCTGACCGCGTTGATTCGGATGCGCCGTGGGGCGAGCTCCAGGGCCAGCGTCGGGATCATGGTCAGCAGGGCACCTCGAGACCCGGCAGTGAGACTGTTGCCCGTCAGGCTGCGCGTTGCGCCGATCCCCGCGGTGACAATGATCGAGGCGCCGTCGGCCAGGTGCGGGAGCGTCTTGACCAGAGTGAAGAACTGTCCTTTGGTGTTGACGGTGAACACCTCGTCGAAGGCGGCTTCGTCGCAGGCGTCCAGTGTGACGGGACGGCTGACGCCGGCGTTCAGGAAGAGCGTTGTCAGAGTCCCGAAATGTTCGCGGACCTCGGACACCACCGCGTCGGTGTCAGCGAGTGAGCGGAGGCCGGCATGCAGGACCAGTAAGTCGTCGGGCAGTTGGTGATCAGAGCTGCCGGTGCCGGCATGGTCATCGCTCCCATCGTTTGATGCACTGTGGTGCTCATCCTGCGGCATTTGGGACTATCTGGTCCAGTTGTGCCGGTGGCCGGTAGGCCTGTAGTCATCTCAGACTTCGTTCTGGACTATCCAGACCAGTTTCGCCAAGATTGCGAGGGTGACCATGACTAGGACGGGGACGCGGGCGACCGGCGAACAGCGCGTCGCGTTCAGGTACTTGGGCTCGCTCGGCGACTCACTCGCCCCGTGGGTGCAGTCGACAGGGCCGATCGATGCGTACGAGCCGCACGTCCCCGTCGAGGTCCGCAGTCCGCTCGAATGGTTCTCCTTCGCCGTCGTCTCGCGGCAGCTCAGCAGGGGGTCGGCCGTCGCGATCTACCACCGGCTCGTCGCGCAACTGGGCGGCTCCGTCACCGCCGAACGTGTCGTCGCGACCGGTGAGCGGACCATGCGCGGTGTCGGCCTGTCCTCCCCGAAGGCCAGAGCGATCCGCGGGCTTGCCGAGCGCGCCGATGACGGCCTGCTGGAACCGGCCAACCTAGAGGCCTCGAGCGACGCCGCCACCAAGTCCGCGCCCGCGACCACCACCACAGCCGACAAGCACTCCAACAGACCCGATCACGAACTACGGCTGGACTGCTCGGACGTGCGCGGAAGCCCTACGTCACCAGGAGCCGCCGCCTCCGCCGCCGGAGCCGCCGCCGACGCCGCTGCTGGAGCTTCCGCTGTAGCTGCTGCTGGAGGACGACCCCCCGGAACCGCCGGAGGCTGACCTGGCGCTGTCGGTGGCCATCGGCAGGTACAGGCCCAACTGCCAGCGGACGTGGTCGTACTCGGGCTGGGTCTGACGGGCCGAACCGCCCGGCTTCGTCGCGCGCTCGGCTTCGATCGTCCAGGAGGTGGTTTCGCCGAGTCCGGCGGCCCAGGCGGTGAGCAGGTCCTCGTCGCGGCCGTCCCACCCCTCAAGGCCGGCAAGATAGAGGCGGTACGCCTCGACCTGGCACCACAGCTCCGAGCCGCGCGCCGTACGGGCCCTCAGCTCCCAGGGCCGCAGTGCGGCCGCGAGACCGCCACCAGCCAGTGCCGCGCCGACGGCGGTCGGCGTGCGCCAGGTCGTGCCCGAGTCCAGCGCGCCGTCGGCCGTGAGGATCAAGACGATCACACCGGCGACAGTGGCCAGCACACCGGCGATCAGGGTCACGCGGCGCGCTCGCTCCGCACCTGGCACCCACAGCTCCATGTCATCGGACAGCCGCCAATCGTTCAGCCCAGTCTCCAACTCGCGCCAGGCCTCGGCGAAATTCTTGCTGTACTTGCGCAGCGAGACGTCCGGATTCCTGGCGAACAGGGTGCCTACGACTCGCTTGGTCAGTTCGTCGGCGTTACCGGGCTCCTCGACGGCTCTACGCAGTACCGGTTGGGTCGCCCCGGTGATGCGCAGGTGGCCGTCCAGTGCGGCGCCGAGCAGCCAAGCGACCAGATGGTTCTTGCGAACCTGTCCGGTCAGGAGGATGCCGCCTTGGGCCGGGCCGAGCTCCGCCGGCGGGACGGAGGAGGGCCGAACAGTCCGGGCCAGCTTGCCCAGGTCCATCCGGCGGCCGCCCCGGACACGCTGACGTCCCGCGAGCCGGATGAGTTCTGCGATCACCAGGGCGGCCAGCAGGGCGATCCCCGTGATCCACAACCAGCCCTGTACGAGGTGCCCCTCGGGCTCGGCGGGCACCGGTCCGGTCGGCGGCTCGGGCAGTGTCGCACCGCCACCGCTGGCCTCCGTGAACGTGCCGTATACGGTCAAGCCCTGTCCCTTGTCCAGGCCGCCGTGGCCGGCATCCAACTGCCCTGGCCGGGGCTGTTGCGTCGTTGCGCAGGAATCTCCCGAACCGTAGGAACCCGCGTTGCACTGCACTGACCGCAACGCGTACGGCGTGGCGACATGCACCTCAACCCGCCTGATCGGCACCTCCCACTCGGTGCCCACGGCGTCCCATGCCAGCCGCTCGAGGTTTCCCAGCGTCCGCAGGGTGTACTCGATCCGGTACCGACGTGTCCCCGTCACCGTCGACGCCGGGTCGCCGATCACCATCTCGGTCACGAGGGACCCGTTGAGCCGGAACGGTACCTCCGCACCGTCCATCGTGATCGAGACGTCCCGCAGATCGCCAGGCTTGTCCAATGGCACGGTCCGGTAGATTCCGTGCTTGTCCTTGCCGGCGAAGTCGTAGTCGATGACCTCGGTGATCCGCGCGCTTCCGTCCGGGCGCACCTCGGCCCCGACCCACATCCGCGCGACCTGCTCGCCTGTTTGTGCGAGGAGCCCGACCACCAGCCCGGCCAGGCCGATCAGCAGGACACCCGCGACCAGCCAGAGGGCGTCCTTCTTCCTGCGCCTTGCGACCGAACCCGCCATCGTCGTACGTCCTCTTCTCCCCCCGGTGCCCGGCACGGACGGTCCACCATCCTTCCAGTCCCAGGGGTGCATCACCCCAGAGCATCGGTACGGGCGCGGTACGGGCAGAGCGGCAGCGGTGGCGGTTCCTAGGCTCGACCATTGATCTCGAACGTCCCCCTGAGAGGAATTTCCGTGCGCAAAGAGCTCGTCGGCATCCTGGTCGCGGTCACGGTCCTGTTCGGCGGTTCCGTCGTCGCCGGGCCGGCTTCGGCGGCCACCGCCCCCTGCAGGCAGAACATTTACGGCCCGGGCGGCACCGGCTCCTGCGTGAAGGCGATCCAGGGCCTCGCCAACGTGTTGTCCATCAGCAACTCCGCCCGCCGCGAGGCCGGCCCGATCGCCATCGACAGCATCTACGGCGACCAGACGATGAACGCCATCATGAAGATCCAGCGCGCCGCCCGCGCCGCGAACCACCCGAACACCAAGGTCGACGGCTGGGTCGGCGCCCAGACCTGGACGATCCTCTGCTACTACGGCGCGTTCTGGGGCCACGACACCAAGGCCAGGGACGCCTACCGCTGGGCCAAGTCCTACGCCTGCTGACGAAGCCGCGTACCCGCTGCCGGGCCGGTGGGTCCTGCCTGCCCGGTACCGCGGTGCGGCACGCGAAGACCGGACCGTCGTCGATCACTGGACTAGCCTATTCGAGCTCGCTTCGCGATATCCCGCAGAAGAGCGCTGTCGAGGTCCATTCCATGAACCCGCCGATCACCGAGTACGCCGTCTGGCGTTGGCGTGCGCGAGCGAGGCTCTTGACACTGCCTGACGTCTGCAGATCACGCCGCGCTCGGCGGGCGTTACCAGCTCGCCGAGCGGTGGTGGCAGACCTGCCAGTCTCGTTTGAGGTCACGCACCGCTCGATGACTCTCGATGAGCGTCGAGGACCCTTCAAATGAGCTGGCACGCGACCTGGCCGCTGCTCGAGGGCGCAACCTGTCGACGGAAGGCGTTATCGCCGAGTTGAGATGCGGTGAGTTCCTCTCGACGTACCTCGGGCAAGTGCAATCCGGCTCGGTCGAGACTTGGCTTGAGACGCTGACCCTTGACGCTCCCCCTGCTGCGAAGACGCCGGATGGGCGCAGCTGATGAATCATCGATCATCCGATGCAGCTAGTCACGGGTGCCCGGACAGGGATCGATCACCGGGCACCTGGTGCGGAGATGTCCAGTTGGCGGAGCCGACGAGATACCCATGGGAGGAGATGGCTGGTTGGTTGCTCACGCGACCTTCGTGCCGAGGAGGGCTCGCACCGGGACCTGCTCGATGTACGGCCGATAGGGATGAAGCAGTTCCCGGAGCTCCGCTGCGATCTGTGGACGCTCCTTGGGCGAGGGAAGGCGGTCGACCGGTAGCGCGCTGTAGACCCCGCCGAGTAGGTGATCGAAGTCGAGCTCGTCGGCATAGTCGAGCTCGACCTTGCTGACCTCGAAGCCATTGGCCGTCAGGCTCTGGCGATAGCGCTGTTGCGTTGCCTTGTCGGTGCCGCAGCTGTTGGCTGGACGCGCGCCAAACCAGTCGGACAGCCATTCGCGTAACGCCCGTGACCAGTCCGAGTCCTGCAGCCACAGCGGGATCCCGTTGGCCACGACCATGACACCACCTCCAGGACGCAGGAGCGGACCGACCGCGGCAAACAGCGCCTCATGGTCCATCCAGTGCAGTGCTTGTCCGATCGTCACAGCACCAACCGACTGTTCAGCCAACAGCGATCGCAGCAGCGGAAGGTCGGAGTCGCTGCCGACCATCCACGCCACATTCGTGACACCCTGGTCCTGGGCGGCTGAGCGGGCGCGGGCCAGCATGTCTGGTTCGGGATCGACCCCTATCACGGCCCGAACATGCGGGGCGATCGGTGTCGCCAGTTGCCCCGTGCCACAACCGAGATCGATCACGAGATCGTCGCCCTTTAACGAGAACGCATCGACGCACGCGCCGATCAACCCTGACGGATAACCGCGGCGGTATCGGTGATACAGATCAGCAACCTCGCCGCCAAACCCCAGATCCATCGTCTCAGAGTGCCTCCTCACGTCGATGATCCGACAGGGCTTCTGCCACCGGCATAACGCCTGTCGGCCGTTCTGGAAGCTGACCGCTGACCGTTCCACCACCGGGCCGGCACTGAGCGATTCTTGCGCGCGGAGCGACGAGGTGCCCGCAACACCCGCACGGCTCCCCTGCCCGGTCAACGGGCGACGTGCGGGCGCCCGGATCAGGACCGAATACGCCCGAACTCAGTACGCAGAGACTCCGGTACTAATCTCTGAACAGTCCTTACAGAGACAATGCAGGCCTGACCGGACTCCCTAGCGCGCCTATCGGAACCGGCGCCACCACGCGTTGGCCCGCAGTCGTGCCAGCTGGACAGGTGATAGCCGCAACTCGTTGGTCAGTCGGGCGTACTCGTTGGTGAGTGTTGTGGCTGACATCGTCCGGTTGTCCGTGCTGATGGTTACGGCTACGCCCTCCTCAAGCAGCGAGGCTGCTGGATGGGGCTCGCCCGGCCTAACTGCGCGGGTCTGATGATTGGAAGTTGGACACATCTCCAACGCCACACCGTCATGGGCCAGGCGCGAGATGAGTGCGATGGCGGTGGCTGCAGCGACGCCGTGTCCGATCCGTTGAGGCCCGAGGCGATCCAGAACCTCGCGGACGCTGTCGGGGCCAGCCGCCTCACCAGCATGGGCTGTGATGTGCAGTCCTAGCGAGTGAGCAGCTTCGAACGCCGGCAGGTGTGGCGTCAAGGGGAGGGGACTGCTGCACGAGTAGGTGACGGTTTCGGTCACGCGGCCTGACTGGCCGGTGTGGTCATGATTGTTTCGTATTCGATGGGGGTCAACCGGCTGAGCGTGGCTTGCCTTCTACGTCGGTGGTAGGTGCGTTCGATCCAGGTCACGATCGCGATCCGGAGTTCTTCGCGGGTGGACCAGGTCCGCCGGTCGAGAACGTTCTTCTGCAGCAGTGCGAAGAAGCTTTCCATGGTGGCGTTGTCACCCGCGGCGCCTACCCACCCCATGGAACCGACCAGCCCGTGGCGTCCGAGTGCGCGCACGAACTTCCTGGACCGAAATTGCGATCCGCGGTCGGTGTGCAGAATGCAGCCGGCGACCTCATCACGGCGGGCGACGGCGTTGTTGAGCGCGGCCACGGCGAGGCGGGATTCATCCGGGAGTCGATGGAGTAGCCCACGATCCGGTTGGAGTAGACGTCCTTGACCGCGCACAGGTACAGCTTGCCCTCGGTTGTGCGGTGCTCGGTGATGTCGGCCAGCCATAGCTGGTTCGGCGCCTGGGCGGTGAAGTTGCGGCGCACGAGGTCGTCGTGGACCGGCGGGCCGGGCTTCTTGCCGTTCTTGCTGCGTCTCTTGCCGAACGCGCTCCACCAACCCATGGACGAACAGATCCGCCACGCGGTCCGGTCCGCCATCGGTTGGCCGGCGTCACGAGCCTCGTCGACCAGGAACCGGTAGCCGAACTCCGGGTCGTCGCGGTGGGCGTCGAACAAGGCGTTGGCGCGGTAGGCCTGCTCGAGCTCGGCAGGAGTGACCGGCTGGGCCAGCCAGCGGTGGTACGGCTGGCGAGCGAGGTTCAGTACCCGACACGTCACCGCGACAGGGATCCCGTCGGCGGCCAGCCCTTTCACGAGCGGGTAGAGCCTTGTCCCGGAAGATGCGCCTGCGACAGGTACGCGGCCGCGCGGCGCAGTACCTCGTTCTCCTGTTCCAGCAGTTTGATCCGCCGACGGGCCTCGCGAAGTTCGGCCGACTCACCACGAGATACACCGGGCTTGGCGCCCTCGTCGACCTCGGCCTGGCGCAGCCACTTGAACAACGTCATCGGATGGACCCCGAAGTCCTTCGCGATCTGCTCAACCGTCACTCCGGGTCCCCGATCGCGAGCCACGCGAACGACATCGTCTCGGAACTGCGAGGGTAGGGCTTTGCCACAGCAACGTCCTCTCAGGCCACCTCTCGGCAAGCCACCTCAGATGTCGCCTATCCGTGCAGCAGACCCCCGGAAAGCAGGCGAGCGATGTGGTCCTGCGCCGCTTCGCGTATGTCAGGCTGGGGTGGTGCGCGTACAGCGCGAGCTCCCCGTACATGTCATGGAAGTTCAACCGCTCGCGCAGATGCTCGCACGCCGGACGACGCGATTCGCGAGTTGCGGCAGTAGCGTGCGGCGCCGCACGCACGCACGCAGAGCGGCATGACTGGGCGGGTTGCCCTTGCAAAACCATTGGTGAACCGACTTTCTCCGCTGATGTACTGATATCCGACCGTGAGTCGGCCCCGTGTCGGAGGTAGCAGTTGTGACGAGCTATAACGCGCTTGCCGAGGTGTACGAGTGGCTCATCTCGGATGCAAAGCTGGCCCCGGCCGAGTTCGCTGCGTCGTTCGACGACGTCCTCGGTCTCCTGCCGTCGAACGCTCACGTCCTCGATTGTTCGTGCGGAACCGGACAGTTGGCGGTCGGCCTCGCCGGTCGTGGCATGCAGGTGGTCGCAACTGACGCCAGCGAAGCGATGGTTCGTCGGACTGCGGAGTTGTCTGAGGAGTTCGGGGCACCTGTCCGGACAGTGCGGGCGGACTGGCAAGAGTTGCCCGACCATTTCGATGACGACACCTTCGACATGGTGTTCTGCGTTGGCAACTCGCTGCACCATGCCGTGGGCGCGAGAGGCAGGTTTGCTGCTCTGGAGTCGATGTCACGGCTTCTGCGCCGTGGCGGGCGCTTGGTACTCACCTCCCGCACCTGGGAACTCGTGAGGGCCAGAGGTTCCCGGCTGGACATCAGTGACCGTCTTGTCCGCCGGAACGGGCGCAATGCCGTCGTGGTCTACCGCTGGGAGATTGCGTCACATTGGGAGGAGGAGCACCACATCGAGATTGCGGTCGCGCAAGTTGATGCGGGTAGGTCGGTTCTTGTCCGCTCGGAACTGCTGTCGTGCTGGCCCTACCGATACGACGAACTCGCAGCCGAGTTGCACCAGGTCGGACTCCGGACGGAAAGGAGCACGTACAACCCTGAGGCCGAGAACTACATGGTGGTGGCGAGCAAGGTATAGACAACGGGCTCACAGTCCCTGGCCGGACCGCGCGGTTGCTCACAGGAGGCTTGCGCTCTCTCATCGGCATGTGAGTGCGCTTCCGTGTGCAGTCTGGACGGTCAGGTCAACATCGGCAGACAACCCTCTAACTGGCCTCGGACGGGTGCACGAGACTGCAACTCGTCGCACCTCGACATGTCGCTTCGCCAGTTATTCAACGGAGTCACGCGAAAGGCGCCGCGACCACCTACGCCGCCTACGTTGCCACTCGCCGCTGACGGATGCTGCCGATTCCTCGCTAGCGTTCGATCATGACCGCACAAGAGCAGTTCATTGCCGCAGCCGGAAACATCGTCGTGCCCTCAATCCTGGCCCTTCAGGCCGCCGGCTTTTCAGGTCGAACAAATAGGCGAGGACCTTCTGCCGGCGGCGTCCCGACAGGACGATACGTCGCTGCCGACCCGCTCGAACTCCTTGGACTGATCAAACTGATCGAGGTTCGCGGCTGGTCTTGGCAAGCCACAGACAGCCAAATCGACTCCGTACTGGAACGGTTCGGCTGGACAGGCTGACCAGCTACTCCCGGCACTCCAACATCCGCCGTTACCAGTTAACGTCGGGAGTTGCATCTACAGCCCTGAGCACCTGCGCGGACGTGGTGGACATGCGCCAGAAGCGAGTCGAGCTCGCCCACCGCATCGGAGAATGAAACCATGGAACGGCCGATCGACTTCTCGCGCGACCGGCACATGCTGTGCGGGGGCTGCGGTCAACGATTCCTCGTCGATCTGGACTGGATCGACCGATGGGAGCAGGGACAGGAAAGTGCCCCGGCTGCGGCATGACCTGCGAGAACGAGGACGCTCCGCGGGTGACAGTCGATCCCGCCGACCCCGCGCTGGACGACGACCGCGTCACGCGGCTGTTCTGGTACCACACCAGCACGCAGCCGGACTGGCCGACGCAAAACGTCGACCCGGCGGCCAGGCTGACCGCCGATACCCGTCTGATGATGGGCGGAGACCGACGGGTCGCCGCCTGGGCCGAGCGTCAGCGAGCGAAGGCTCCCCACGTCGGCACGTACGAGGCCGCGATCCACAACATGCTGCGGCGCATCAATGACCAAACCGATCACGGCAGTCAGTTCTACCTCTACCGCGTCCGCCTCCAGCCGACGACCGCCGTGAGAGAAGGCTGGGTCATCGATCCCAGCGACTTCGTCGGCGACGTGATGCTGCACGAGGTCTGCCCTCCGGAGGTCGACGCCGCCCGCTACCTCAAGTACCACGAAGACCCCGGGGGACTCTCGCTGGCACTGGGACGAGACGCGATCGCCAGCGTTCAGCGAATCCCCATCCCAGCGCCTGACGCCTGCGACATCGGCTGGGTCCGTGATTCAGTCGTCGCTCTCAGCGACGCGACGGAAGGAGCCGCCCCACCTGCCGACGCACTCAGCCGGTTCCAACGGTTCCAGCCATCACCGCAGGCCCTGGCCGGCCGGGAACTTGCAGAGGGTCTCGCCACCCGGCTGCCGATCAATCTTCAGTGGCAATTCACATCGGCTGCGGCGTTCGTCGACGGTGCGGACCCTACGCGGTGGGCACGTCGGACGAGCGGCCTCATCGACGCGATCGAGAATCCTGCACACGTGCTCGCTTTGCTCGACGGCCAAGAGTGCCGACAGCTTTGAGCGCGGACACCCCTTGGACATCCTCCGCTCGCCGGGATCAAGGCTTTTCGAGCCTACGACCAGCTACTCCCGTCACTCCAACACCCGGCGGTACCAGCTCCGAGTTCGCCCCGCGGACTGCGTCAGGCACAGTGGTGATCCGGGGACTGGCACGGACAGCCTAGGTGGCGCGTCGAAGCCCGGAGTTCAGCGATCATCGGCCCTGTCGAACGAATGTCTGCTGCGGTGAGATCTGTGCTCTATGTGGGGCGGAGGTCGGTGCCTGGGATCCAGGCGACCCGGCCGGACTTGTCGCGGACGCGGCCCAGCCACTCGCGGTTGTCGCGGATCCAGATGTCGAGCTCGCCGTTGGCCCACTGGGCGCGCTGCACCGGCTGCGGCGGGTCCACCTTCCGGATGGCGTCGGCGGGCCGGGGGCCGTGCGCGTCGTACTGGACGTCGAGGTCGCTGGCTATCCGGTGTGCCTCCGTCTCGTCGTCGATGTCTGTTGCCCGCCACCCGTTGACCGCGCCGTCCCAGACGCCGAATCTGTTCGATCCGTCATCGGAAGGCCGCACCGTGAACCGCCCAAGCAGGGCTCCAGATTAGCGCTATATCGAACACATGTTCCCTTAAGCCTTCGTAACTATGTCTTCCATGTAGCTGACGGCAGGGTCTCGTGGACGGTGCTGGACGAGCAGTACGCCATTGTCGGGCCAGTTGATCGGTTCCTGGCGCATCTGAGTGCGGGGGACCGGTCGCCGCAGACGGTGCGGTCGTATGCGTTCGATCTGCGGGACCTGTTCGCGTTCCTGCTGCAGTCCGAGGTGGCGTGGGATGCGGTGCGCCTGGAGGACCTGGGGCGATTCGCCGCGTGGCTTGGCCGGTCGCCGGCGGAGCGGGCCGGAAACGTCAGCCGACACTCACAGGCGCACAGCCACTGCTCGCTCACCTGGGCGAGGGCCGCAGCGCCGTCGGGAGATCAAGCTGAAAGCGGCGTACCCCTCATCACCCAAACCTGGCTAGCCGGCCGCCCCTCTGATGACCACTACGCTCTGCACCCGCCGCGAGCCCTTCAGTCCCGCGATCTCCCCGTTTCTCATCAATGAGTAATGCGGATTTTCCGTAGCGTGATGAAGTCCATAACAAATGGTTCGTGGTTGCATCTTTTCGCTTCTTTTTCGGTTGACAGAGAGCGACTTGGGCTACGGTTTTCCGCAAGGGGAGAGTCACGATCCGGGGGGCCGGCATGCCGAGACGTTTCGCGACCGCATTTTTCGTTCTCGCCACTGCGGTCGGCATGATGCTAGGCCTCACCGCCCCGCCCGCGCTGGCAGCCGAGGGTGATCCTGCGTCCTCCGTTGTGGCGACGTGGTCCTGCACCAGCAGCCCGTGCCCGTGGGGCCCGTCGGACACCAGCAACACGGCGGTCTGGCCGGCTGCGGCCGAGCCGGTCCGGGCCCGCTACGGCTATACCGTCTCCCACGACGTGTACGCCCCGGCGCCCAAGGTGGCGGGCTGGAAGATCACCGTCACGTCCGGGAGCGCCACGGTTTACGCGGGCCCGGCCGACGACTCGCACGCGTCGCTGGCCAATCTGCAGACCGGCGACAGCTACACCCTGCCCAGCACGCTGAGCAGCAGCAGCCTCGTCAGCGTGCAGAGCGGTGGGTCGTTCGAGTACACGATCACCCCCGGCACCCCGACCGACCCGCCGCCACCGGCCTCCGGTGACGGCTCGGTGCTGGCCACCTGGAACTGCACCAGCAGCCCCTGCCCGTCGGGCCAGAGCTACACCAGCAACGCGGGCGTCTGGCCGGCCGCGGCCCAGCCGGTCCGGGCCCGCTACGGCTACACCGTCTCCGCCGACGTCTACGCTCCGGTGTCCAAGGTGGCCGGCTGGAAGATCACCGTCATCTCCGGCAGCGCCACGGTTTACGCGGGCCCGGCCGACGACTCGCACTCGTCGCTGGCCGCGCTGTCGGCAGGCGAGAGCTACACCGTGTCCAGCACGCTCAGCAACAGCAGCATCGTGAGCGTGCAGGACGATGGCGCGTTCCGGGTCACCTTCACTCCGGGCGAGCCGACCACGCCGCCGCCGGCGTCCGGCGACGGTTCGGTGCTGGCCACCTGGAACTGCACCGGCACGCCTTGCCCGTCGGGTGCGAGCTACACCAGCAACGCGGCGGTCTGGCCCGCGACCGCCGAGCCCACCCGGGCCCGCTACGGCTACACCGTCTCCCACGACGTGTACGCCCCGGCGGCGAAGGTGGCCGGCTGGAAGATCACCGTCACCTCCGGCAGCGCCGCCGTGTACGCGGGCCCGGTCGGGGACTCGCACTCGTCGCTGGCCGCGCTGTCGGCCGGCGAGAGCTACACCGTGTCCAGCACCCTGAGCAGCAGCAGCATTGTCAGCGTGCAGGGCGGCTCCGCGTTCGAGTACACGTTCACCCCGGGTGGGCCGGTCACGCCCCCGCCGGCCGGCGACGGCGAGTCGGCCCGGGTGACCTGGACCTGCACCAGCAGCCCGTGCCCGTGGGGTCCGTCGGACAGCGGGTACGCCGCCGTCTGGCCGGCCGAGACCAACCCCAGCCGGGCCCGCTACGGCTACACCGCCTCGCACGACGTCTACGCGCCGGCCCCGCAGGTGGCGAACTGGAAGATCACCGTCACCTCGGGCAGCGCCACCGTGTTCTCCGGCCCGGTCGGGGACTCGCACGCGCCGCTGGCCAACCTGTCGGCCGGCCAGAGCTACACCGTGCCGACCACTCTGAGCGGCAGCAGCATCGTCAGCGTGCAGAGCGGTTCGCCGTTCGAGTACGCCTTCGTGCCCGGCCCGCCGGTCCCGCCGACGCCGCTCGCCTGTACCGACCCCACCACCTGCGACCCGGTCTCCTGGGTCAACGCCCGCTGGCGCTACGCCGGCACCGGCGAGAACCCCGGTGACTGGTACGGCGGCGTGATCACCTGGCCGGTCGGCACGGCCTACCAGGGCAACGGCCGCTCCGGCGACAACGCGCGCACCGTCTACTCGGAGTCGGGCGGTCCGCTCTACCCGTATATGGGTGCCTGGGCCGACGGGTGCACCGTCCGCGTGGTCACCGGACGGGTCCTGATCATCGAGTGGGAGCGCGGTACGGACGAGTGGCGGGAGACCCGCGTGAACGCCGGCCAGGCGTACACCATCTCGCTCAGCGGCTCCGAGGACGGCGCCATGATCGAGACGGACAACGACGTCGAGCCCTTCACGGTCTCGGTGAGCAACTGCACCCCGCGGCCGCTCTCGGAGTCGAACAACCGCCTCCCGGTGGCGAACGCCGGTGCGCCGCAGTCGGTCGTGGCTGGTACGACCGTGACCCTGAACGGGTCCGGCACCGACGCCGACGGCGACGACCTCACCTACGCGTGGACCCAGACCGGTGGACCGGCGGTGACGCTGTCCAGTACGACGGCGGCGAAGCCGACCTTCACCGCCCCGTCCTCGGCGTCCACGCTGACGTTCAGCCTGGTGGTGCGGGACGGCCGGGCCAACAGCGCGGCGGCGACCACCACGGTGACCACCACCCCGGTCAACTAGGTGCCGGTGGCGAACGCCGGTACGGCGCAGACGGTCAACACGGGTACCACGGTGACGCTGGACGGCTCCGGCAGCCGCGACGCCGACAACGACCCGCTGACCTACACGTGGACCCAGACCGGTGGGCCGGCGGTGACGCTGTCCAGCCGGACGGTGCAGAAGCCGACGTTCACCGCCCCGTCCACCAAGACCACGCTGACGTTCAGCCTGGTCGTGCGGGACGGCAAGGTGGACAGCGCGGTGTCGACCACCACGGTGACCGTCACCGGTCCGAACCTGGCCCGGGGCAAGACCGCCACCCAGTCGAGCTACCAGCGGTACCGCGGTGGCGGCCCGGGCGGTGGACGGCAACACCAACGGCGTGTTCGCGAGCGGCTCGGTGACCCAGACCAACACCTCCACCCGGCCGTGGTGGCAGATCGACCTCGGTTCCGCGGCGACCGTCTCCACGGTCACGGTGTGGAGCCGGACCGACTCGAACCGGATGGGCAGCGGCTCGGTGTTCATCTCCTCGACCGACATGAACGGCCGGTCGATGTCCTCGCTGCAGGCCGACGACTCGGTGAAGGAGATGTCGTTCTCGGCGTTCTCGTCCACCACCAACAGCCTGACCCTGAACGCGGGCAACGCCACCGGCCGGTACGTGCGGGTGCAGCTGTCGAGCATCTTCACCACCCTGAACCTGGCCGAGGTGCAGGTCGGCGGCACCACCGGCGCCGTGAACCTGTCCACCAACCGGCCGGCCACGCAGTCGTCGACCGACGTCGGCACCGCGGCCCGGGCCGTGGACGGGAACACCAACGCCGTCTTCGCCGCCGGGTCGGTGAGCCGGACGGCGTCCAGCTCGCAGCCGTGGTGGCAGGTCGACCTGCTGACCAATTCCCGGGTCGGCAACGTCACGGTGCACAACCGGACCGACGCCTCGGCCGACAAGCTGAACAACGCGGTGGTATTCCTCTCCACCGCCAGCATGTCGGGCCGGACCTACGCCCAGCTGATGGCCGACTCCACGGTGACCAAGCTGAACCTCGGGGCGACGCCGGGGGCGGTCACCAGTCTGCCGACCAACACCGTGGCCCGCTACGTCAAGGTGCAGTCGCCGGCCACCAGCGCCGGTGTGATCAGCCTGGCGGAGGTCACGGTGACGGGCACCCAGCCCAACTGACGCACGACCAGGGACGGGACGAGATCACTGCTCGCCTGACGACTGCAGGATTCACGGATGTCGACACGACTCAAGGAGTCGGCCGGCGCACGCCCGACAGGCTCTTCGTGACAGCTCGTCGGCCACTCTGACCCAACGTCAAGAACAGCGTCCACAACGCAGACACCCAGGTCACGGCCATACACCAGAGCGTGAGCTTGAGGGAACCTATGTTCTAGTCTTGTGTGCTTGGCGAGGAGATCGGGGTCGTCGAAGGCCAGCAGGGTGGGGGAATCCTCGAGGTGATGTCGTAGGCCTTGACGAGGTCGGAGATGAGTTGGTGGTCGGCCTTGATGCGGCCGGTTTCGATGAGTTCGATCCTGGTTTGGGGCCAGGTGAGGGTGTCGGCGACCTGTTTGCGGGTCAGGCCGGCTTCGCGGCGGAGGGCTCGGAGGGTGAGGCCTAGGTCGCGGCGGGCGGTGCTGCCGACTGGGGAGAGGGCGGTGCGGAGGCAGCGGCGGACGTTGGAGGGGTCGCGGAAGCCGCCGAGGGTGTCGGCGAAGATCGGGTCGTCGAGGCGGATCCTGGCGGCGTGTCTGGTCCGTAGGACTGTGACAGCCCACTTGGGTAGGTAGAACAGGCGCTGGCCAGCTCTCGACTTCGTGCGTTTGCGGAGGAGGCCTTCGCCTTTGACTCGGACGATGGTGCTGGTGATCTCGACGGTGCCGGCTTCGAGGTCGACTTGGGACCAGAGGACGGCGAGGGCTTCGCCGATGCGTACGCCGGTGCCGAGCATGAAGGCGACGAGGTCAGGCAGGTCGGCCTGTACGGCGCGCTCGTCCGCAGCGAGGCTTTGTCTGAGGAGGGTGACTTCTTCGTTCGTGAGTGCGCGGGGCGGGTCTTTGGGGTGCGCCTCGATGGCCTCGATCTCGCGGACTGGGTTGACGGAGATTGCGCCCTAGCGGACGGCGAGTTTCATCATGCCGGACAGGACGGCGCGGCAGGTTTTGGCTCTGGGGGCGCCTGCTCGTTGCTTGATCTGGGAGATGACGGTGTCGATGCGTTGGGTGGTGGCTTCGCCGATGCGGAGTTCGCCGAGTGCGGGGCGGATGTGGTTCTTGATGGCGCCCTGGTAGTTGTCGAGCGAGGTGGGTGAGCGCTTCCCGTCCGCGACCCAGTCCTTGAACTTCCTCTCGTACAGGTCGATCAGGTGATTGATCTTGTGCAGGGCGGTGAGCTCGCCGGACTGGTTGGTCTTCGCGCGGTCCTGAAGCTTGCGGAGGAGCGTGCGCTCGGCTGCGGTCTTGGTCTTGCCGAAGGCGGACACTGGGCGGACACGGCCGTCGTGGTCGCGGAACCTGGCCTGGGACGTGTGCTTGACTGCCTGGCCCTTGTCGTTGTGCTTCACGGCCCAGGTGGAGATCTCTCCCCAGGTTCCGAGGGGCAACGGCGGTCTCGGCATCTCAAGCCTCCAACCTGTGTGACGGCTGAAGGCTCAACGCCCGGAGTGGTCGATCATGAGAACGATGCGAGGCAGTGTGATGTGACACACAGTCACGATCAGATGACGGGAGGGAGTGCGTCTCGACGGACCGGTCCGACGCGGGTGGTCGGCAAAGTGGGGCGTAAGTGGTGCGCGCCAGACATGAAGAAACCCAGGCCAACGCTGTGACCTGGGTGGATGTGCGCCGCCAGGGACTCGAACCCCGAACCCGCTGATTAAGAGTCAGCTGCTCTGCCAATTGAGCTAGCGGCGCCTGTGTTGTGTTGTGTCTTGCGGTCGAACGATGAGGATCGTAGCAGGGGTGGATGGGAGATGCGAAATCGGTTATCGGGTGAGCAGGGACATGGCTGCGTTGTGGCCGCCGATGCCGGAGACGGCGCCGCCGCGGCGGGCGCCGGAGCCGCAGATGAGGAGGTTGGCGACGTCGGTCTCGGTGCCCCAGCGGCCGGCGTCGGCGTCGTCGGCGGCCCAGGGCCACTGCAGGTCGCCGTGGAAGATGTGGCCGCCGGGCATCCCGACCGATTCCTCGATGTCGTACGGCGTCTTGGCCTCGACGCACAGGTTGCCGTCCCGGTCCCGGGCGATGCAGTCCTCGAGCGGTTCGGCCAGGTACGACGACAGCCCCGCGAGCACCCGCCGGGCGGACTCCGCCCTCGCCGCGTCGTTGTCGGAGGCAAACAACCGGGCCGGGAAGTGGACGCCGAACACCGTCAGCGTGTGGTGGCCGGAGGCAACCAGCGACGGGGACAGGATCGACGGGTCGGTCAGCGAGTGGCAGTACACCTCCGACGGGGGTACGGCGGGCAGCACGCCGGACGCGGCCGCCTGGTAGGCGGCCTCCAACTGGCTGTAGTCCTCGTCGATGTGGAAGGTGCCCGCGAACGCACGCCGCGGGTCGTCGCCCGACTTCAGCGCGGGCAGCCGGGACAGCAGCAGGTTGATCTTGAGCTGCGACCCCTCGGGCTTCGCCCCGACCGGCCGGCCACGCAGAGCGTCCAACGTGGTCGGCGCCACGTTCGACAGCACGTACGAACAGTCGACGGACCGCTCGCCGTCCCCGCCGAGCCAGGTCACCGACCCGCCGACGCCGTCCGCCTCGACGGACGTCACGGCGGCGTTGGTGACCAGTACGGCGCCCGCCCGTCGAGCCGCGGCCGCCAAGGCGTCCGTGACCGCGCCCATCCCGCCGACCGGCACCCGCCACTCGCCGGTGCCGTTGCCGATCAGGTGGTAGAGGAAGCAGCGGTTCTGGATCAGCGACTCGTCGTGCAGGCTCGCGAACGTGCCGATCACCGCGTCCGTCGCGACCACACCGCGGACGGTGTCGTCGGCGAACCGCCGCTCGACGGTCTCGCCGAGCGGACGCTCGATGACCTCGTCCCACATCCGGGCATCGACCCGAGAGCGCAGCTCAGCCGCCGGGACCAACGGCTCGAGCAGCGTCGGCGCGATCACCTCCGCCAGCGACCCGACCGCGCCGTAGAACTCGGACCACGCCGCGTACTCCGCGTCGCTCCCCGTCAGGGCCTCGAAGGACGCACGCGTGCCCGGACCTTCCGGTCGCTCGACAAGCAGGCCGACGTCGCGGCCGGAGCGCCGTACCGGGGTGTACGACGCCACCGCGCGCGACCGGAGGTCCAAGGACAGGCCCAGGTCGGCGACGATCTTGTCCGGGAACAGGCTGACCAGGTAGGAGTACCGCGACAGCCGGGCCTCGACGCCGGCGAACACCTGCTGGCTGACCGCGGCGCCGCCGGTGTGGCGCTGCTGCTCCAGCACCAGCGTGGACATCCCGGCCTGGGCCAGGTACGTGGCGGCGACGAGCCCGTTGTGCCCGCCGCCGACGATCACGACGTCGTAGAAGTCCTTCATCCGACCGGCCAATCCAGCTTGTGGTACGCGGCGTCCCAGAACATCCATTCGTAGCGGCACGTCGTACTGAAGTGCTGGTGACAACGCTCCCGCTCCGACGCGCTCACGTCCAGACCGTCCGTCACCGCCAGCACCGACTCGACGACGGCGTCGAACTCGTCGGAGCCGTACGTCTCGATCCACTGCCGGTACAGCGGGTCCGGCGACGACCGCTTCAGCAGCTCGCGCCCGACGTCGCGGTAGATCCAGTAGCAGGGCAGTACGGCGGCCACGGCCTCGGCGTACGTCCCTGTCGCGCACACCGCGGTCAGGTAGGACATGTACGCCGTCGTCGTCGGACCGGAGCCGGCTGCGTCGACATCGGCCGCAGTCAGGCCGAGGGTGCCGAGCAGAGAGGCGTGCAGCTCCCGCTCGACCGCGATCGCGTTGGCCGCGTGCAGGGCGAACATGCTGACCGCGTCCTCGTCGACCGCGCGGCCGGCGACCAGGGTCAGCGCGCGGGAGTACGAACGCAGGTAGTGACTGTCCTGAACGATGAAGTAACGGAACGCGTCGTGGTCCAGCGTGCCGTCGGTCAGCCCGGTGATGAACGGATGCCGGACGATCTCGTCGTACACGGGCGCCCCACCGCGGTCCCACAGCTCGGCGGAAAACGTCATCCCCAACTCCCTCGCCGTCGACTGCGACGACCTTATCCACAACGCGGCACGGCAGCACGAGACGAAAGTCACTCGCTCGCTCTACTCTGGCGCCATGACCATCCAGGGGGAGCGGGTCGAGGCGACGGTCGGTATGCCGCCCGACACCCCCTTGCTGCGCCGGATCCGGGCCTCGGTGATCGGCGACGACCAGGTCATGTACGGGCCGTACGGTCCGCGCCGGGTGACGTACGCCGACTACACCGCCTCGGGCCGCGCCCTGACCTTCCTCGAGGACTTCATCCGCGCCGAGGTGCTGCCGCGGTACGCGAACACCCACACCGAGTCCAGCGGGACCGGCCTGCAGACCACGCGGCTGCGTGAGGACGCCCGCCGGATCGTCCGCGACAGCGTCGGCGGCGACGACGAGACCGCGGTGATCTTCTGCGGCTCCGGCGCGACCGGCGCGATCGACAAGCTGATCGGGATCATGGGACTGCGGATCCCGGCCGAGCTCGACGACACCTACCACTTCACCGACCAGATCCCGCCGGAGCAGCGTCCGGTCGTGTTCATCGGGCCGTACGAGCACCACTCCAACGAGCTGCCGTGGCGCGAGTCGATCGCCGACGTGATCGTGATCAGCCAGGACCACGACGGCCACATCGACATCGACCAGCTCGAGTCGCGGCTGGCGCAGTACGCGGACCGCCCGCTCAAGATCGGCTCGTTCTCCGCGGCCAGCAACGTCACCGGGATCGTCAGCAACACCCGTCGCGTGTCCGCTCTGCTCCATCGGTACGGCGCTCTGTCGTTCTGGGACTGTGCCGCGGCGGCGCCGTACGTGGAGATCGACATGTACGGCGACGACCCGCTGGAGTACAAGGACGCGATCTTCCTGAGCCCGCACAAACTCATCGGCGGTCCGGGGACTCCCGGCGTACTCGTGGCCCGCCGGGAGCTGCTTCGCAACCGGGTGCCCGACGTGCCGGGCGGTGGGACCGTCGCGTACGTGAACCCGCTGGAGCACCGCTACCTCGAGGACCCGGTGCACCGCGAGGAGGGCGGGACGCCGGCGATCATCGGCTCGATCCGGGCCGGGCTGGCGTTCCAGCTCAAGCAGGCGGTCGGGATCGACGTGATCCGCGCGCATGAGGACGCGTACCTGCGGCGCGCGGTCGAGGCGTGGCAGCAGGAGCCGAACCTCCAGATCCTCGGCAACCTGGACGCCGAGCGGTTGTCGATCGTGTCGTTCGTGGTGAAGGCGCCGTCCGGGCGGTACCTGCACCACAACTTCGTGGTCGCGCTGCTGAACGACCTGTTCGGGATCCAGTCGCGCGGCGGGTGCTCGTGCGCGGGTCCGTACGGGCACACGCTGCTCGGGATCGACCTCGAGCGGTCGAACGAGTTCGCCGCGGAGATCCTGCACGGCTGCGAGGGGATCAAGCCGGGCTGGGTGCGGGTCAACTTCAACTACTTCATCTCCGAGGCCGTGTTCACGTACGTCGTCGAGGCGGTCAAGCTGGTCGCCCGCGACGGGTGGCGGCTGCTCGGTGACTACCGCTTCGACCCGACGAACGGCCTGTGGCGGCACCACCGTGGCCCGATCGAGCCGCCGATGCGGCTGTCTCAGGTCGGGTACGACGCCGACGGCACGCTCCGCTACCCGCACCACGACCACACCGCTCCCGAGTCCGCCCTCGAGGACTACCTGGCCGAGGCCCGCGACCTGCTCTCCACCTGCCAAGGCGCCCCCGACCACGAAGGCCACGTCAACACCGACTTCGACCACCTCCGCTGGTTCGACCTCCCCTCCCGCTGCCTGACCTCCCTCCCACCGCTCCAGGCGTAGTCCGGCGGTAGATCCTTCTTTGGCTTAGACTCCGGGGACAGGAATCGGCCGTGGGGAGGCAGGATGTCTGTGGGTGTGAAGTCGCCTACTGCGGAGGAGTTGCGTGGTGAGTTGGCGGCGGAGGCTCGGGTGGTGTTCAGCGGGAACGAGTGGTCGCTGATCGGGGATCAGCTCGGGGGCGGGGCGGTTCTGCCGTCGGACGAAGTGGGTTCGACGCCTGCGGATGAGTGAGGGGCGGGCTACCGCCACCTCGAAGCGGGTGCTCGTCGGGACTCATCGTGCTTGTAGCCCCGACGAGACGTTGCGGCGGCTCGGGCCGCTGCTGCCGCGGTTCGGGATCACCCGGCTGGCCGAGGTCACCTGGCTCGACTCCATCGGGGTGCCCGTGTATCAGGCGGTCCGGCCGACCGCGCGCACGCTCTCGGTCTCCCAGGGCAAGGGCGTCACACGGGAGCTGGCCAAGGTCTCTGCAGCGATGGAGGCGGTCGAGCTGTGGCACGCCGAGCAGGCCGGCAGCGTAGTGACGGCAGAGGTCGGTGAGTTGGCGCCGACGCTCGACTTCCGCCTGGACGAGTTGTCGCTGCTGCCCCGGCACCATCTCAACGACGCGCTGCGGATCGGCTGGAGCCGGGCGCGCGGGCTCGGCGACCAGCAGCCGACCTTCGTCCCGACGGACTGTGTCCGACTGGACGCCACGACCGGGACGGACTGGGCGCCCAAGGTGTTCCGGGCCTCGAGCAACGGCCTCGCGAGCGGAAACATCTTGCCGGAGGCAACGTTGCACGGGCTGTACGAGGTCGTCGAACGCGACGCCCTGCAGCGAACGGCGCAGGCGGTCGATCCGGGCACCGTCACCGGCTCGTCGGCCGAGGTGCTCGACCGCTTTCGCGCGGCCCGGATCGACGTCCGGATCGAGCACAAGACCAGTCCGACCCGGCTTCCCTGCTTCCGGGCGGTCATCTGGGACGAAGCATTCCCGGTGCACTTCGTCGGCGCCGGCTGTCACCTGGATGCCGACGTCGCGCTCTCGCGCGCGTTGACCGAAGCCGCACAGTCCCGCCTCACCACGATCGCCGGCACCCGGGACGATCTGGGCACGGAGGAGTACCAGCTGGCCCGGACCGTCCGGCCACGGCCATCCTGGCCGGCCTCCCGTTCGATCCCCTTCGACGAGGTCGAGTCCATCGTGTACGGCGATTTCGCCGACGACCTGCGGTTGGTCGTCGACCGGGTGGTCGCCCACACCGGGAGACAGCCGCTGGTCGTCGACCACACCCGGACCGACCTCGGCGTACCCGTCGTGACCGTGGTGTGCCCGGGACTGCGCTTTCAGCCGGACGCCCCGTGAACCGGTACCTGTTCGTCGGCCCCACCCTGCCGGACGCCGCGACGATCGCTCGCTCCGGCGTCGAGGTGCTGCCCCCGATCCAGTCCGGGGACCTGTTCGGCCTGGATCTCGCGCCGGGCGATGTCGTCGGCATCGTGGACGGGTACTTCCACCAGCGGCCCGCCGTACGGCACAAGGAGATCCTCGCGGTCCTGGCCGGAGGTGTTCGGGTCCTCGGTGCCGCGAGCATCGGCGCGCTACGCGCCGCCGAGCTCGATCAGTACGGGATGGAGGGCGTTGGCGAGATCTACCGGGCGTATCGCAGCGGCGAGCTCGAGGCCGACGACGAGGTCGCGTTGCTCCACGGGTCTGCCGAGGACGGCTACCGGCCGCTGTCCGAACCGCTGGTCAACCTCCGGGCGACGCTGAACGGCGCGGTCGACAAGGGCGTGCTCGACGCTGCGACCCGTGCCGAGTTGCTGGCTCGGCTTGCGAACATGCCGTACGGCGCGCGCACGTACGACCGCGTCATCGCACTCGCCGAGGAGCGCGGCGCCGCACTACGCGACTTCCTGACCACCCAGGGAATCGACATCAAGCGCGCCGACGCGTTGAAGCTCGTCCGCCTGCTCCAGGGGGAGCCGACGCGACGATCGGTCGTGCGCCTGAACCCCACCGTCTACTTGGACGGATGGCAGCTCAGGGCGACAGTCTCCGACCTGAACGACGGACACGGTCCGGTCAGTGACCTGGATGTGCTCCGCGTCTGCCAACTGTTCGCCGAGGACTTCCCGGCCTTCTACCGGACCTGGGTCATCGAGCAGTTGCACGCCGAGTGTGCTCTGCAGTGTCACGAGTACGACGTTGCTCGGTCGCCGCTCCAGACCGCGATCGCACATGGGACACACAAGGGCCTGTACGCCGACATCCACGAGGCGGCCCGCAACTGGGTTTCACCTCCGGAAGATGTCAGCCTGTTCCTGACCCGCAGCTACCTGGTCACACCCGGGGTGCGCGACCTTGCCGGGCTGACCGACGCGGTCATGCGGAGCCCAGCAGCCACGCCCGCTCGCCGGCTCGTCCGCGCCGCCGAACACGTCAACGAACAAGCACAGCTGACCGAGCCGACCTACGACGTACAACAACTCTCCGGCCCCCGAATCATCGACTGGATCACCAAGCACTGGGACCACCCGTTCGACCTGAGTTTGCTCGACCGCGCAATCGACTCACCCACCGCCCTGGAGACCATCGCCCGCCCGTTCTACCTGGCCGCCCGCTACAACCCCGACCTGATCACCTTCCGGATGTCTGGGTTCTAACGCAGGCGGCGTTCGAGCCAAGCGGCGGTGGCGATTGCCTGGTCGTTGTCCTTGGCAATTACCTGGAGGCCGACCGGGAGACCTGGAGCCGGTAGGGGGACCGTGATGGCGGGGTGCCGGGTGAGGTTGGCGAGGCGGGTGTTCTTGAGGAGCTGCGTGCGTACGGCGACGGCGCCGGAGGGCGTGTCGACGGCGTCGATGGGTGGAGCGGTGGTCAGGACCGTGGGGGTGAGGACCGCGTCGACGTCTCGGAGTACGGCGTCCAGGGCGGCGGTGAACTCGGTGGCCTTGGTGCGGGCGGCGTCATAGCGGGCCTGGGGGACGGCTGCGGCTTCGCGGAGGCGTTGCTGGATGTCGCGCTGGTAGTGGCTGGTGTCCCGGCCGGCGTGGTTGGCGGCCGCTTCCGGGCCCTGGAGGTCGGCGGCGGTCTGGAAGCTTTCGGCCCAGTCGGGGAGGCGTACGTCGATTGTCGACAATCGACCGATCGCGTCGGACCAGGCGGCGCCGACCTCCGGCGTGTAGTCCAAGTACTCCTCGTTCACCACAACACCCAACCGCTCGGGTTCAGGCACGGCGCCGTGGGGCCGACCGGTCAGGGCTGCGACGGCGTAGGCGGCGTCGGCAACAGTTGTGGTGAGTACGCCGACGTGGTCGAGGCTGATCGCGAGCGGGAAGACCCCGTCGATGGACGGTGTGCCGTAAGCGGGCTTGAAGCCGACCACGCCACACAGCGCGGCCGGGATGCGGACCGAGCCGGCGGTGTCCGTGCCGATCGCCAACGGAACGATGCCCGCGGCAACGGCAGCACCGGCGCCGGAGCTCGACCCACCGGTCATCCGGCTCGGGTCGTGCGGGTTGCGGCACGGCCCGACGCGGTTCGACGTACCGGTGCAGCCGTAAGCGAACTCGTGCGTGTGGCTCAGCCCGATGACGATCGCCCCGGCCGCCCGCAGTCGCGCGACCACCTCGGCATCGCGCCGGCCGACCTCGTTCATCCCAGCCGACCCACAGCGGAATGGCAGCCCCTCGACCTCGATGATCTCCTTCACCAGCACGGGTACGCCGGCCAGCGCACCCGACCGCGGATGGTCTGCAGCCGCCTTGCACGCACCCTCGGCGTCGAGATGCACCACGGCGTTCAGGTGCTGATTCTCCTCAGCCCGCTGGAGCGCCTCCTCGACCAGTACGACGGGATCCAGCCGACCGACGCGTACTCCTTCAGCGATTTCCTGGATCATGCGTCGACCCGGTGATCGGCCGCGAGCGACACCGCGAGCTCAAGGGTTGCGTCGTCCACAGCGGTCGGGGGTGGGGCGCCGTACGCGTCGAGAAGCTGACGCTGGACGGTGTCGATGGTCAGGCCTGGCACCTCGGTCGAGAGCGAGCCGACCGACGCTGGGTCGAAAGGCAACTCCAGGTGCCGGTAGACGTCCGTCAGCACCGCCCGCAGCCGCGCGTCGTCACCCACGACGACCAGCGCGCTGAACAGCCAGCCGTTGCGGACGACACGCTGGCCCGTGCCGACCAGCTTCACCACACCCCGCGCGTTGATGCTGTGCGCACCCGGACAGTACTCACCGGGCACCGCTCCCACGCGCGCGTCGATTCCGAGAGCGTGCAGTACGTCGGCGTACAGCAAGCCGTACTCCTTGAACCGGGTCTCCAGGCCGTCCGGCGCCAGTTGCTCATGCTTGACGTGGTCCACGACCAGCGCCTCGGTCGTATAGGCGACCGGCCGCCCACCGACAGCACGCACGAGCGGCTCGAACCCAGCGGCCCGAGCAGCCAGCGCAGCGGCTCCGAATCCCGGCAGCCGCGTGTCCCGCCGGCCGAACACCACCGCCGGCGACACAGGCCGATAGACCCGCAACGCCTCATTCACCTCACCGGCCGACACCCGCCGTACCAGCGCATGCCCCACCGCCAACTCAACAGCCGCGTCGTCGACCCCGCCACCGATCACCAGCACCCAGCCATCGTGTCACGCCCGCCGTGGAAGGCTGTGAGCCATGGTGCTTGGAGTCGATGCCTGCAAGAAGGGGTGGGTCGGGGTTTCGGGGGAGCTGCGGGGCTACTTCGGCCGGACCATAGGCGAGCTGATCGAGGCGGCTCAGCAGGACGGGCCCCTGGACGTGGTCGGGATCGACATCCCGGTCGGGATGCCGGCGACCGGAGTGCGGCAGGCCGACGTGCTGGCTCGGCGGCTGGTCGGGAGGCGGGCGTCGTCCGTGTTCTCGACGCCGGTGCGGGACGCGGTCGCGGCGGCCACCTACACCGAGGCGTTGGAGGTGAGCCTGCGGCTGACCGGGAAGGGGGTCAGCAGGCAGTCCTATGCCTTGGCGCAGCGGATTCTGGAGGTGGATGCGTGGGCGCCGACCGCGGGCTGCCCGGTGATCGAGGTACATCCGGAGCTGTGCTTCGCGACGATGGCTGGTCACCCGCTCGAGCATCCGAAGTCGACCTGGGCGGGCAGCGAGGAGCGCAGGCGGCTGCTGGTGAGCGTTGGCCTGCCGATGCCCTCCGACGTCGGGGCGGCTGGTGAATATGGAGCCGTCGACGACGTGCTCGATGCGGCCGCCGTGGCCTGGACGGCCGGGCGGTACGCCGACGGCAAGGCGGTCGCCTACCCGGATCCTCCTGAGGTGCTCGGCGAGGGCGTGACAGCCGCTATCTGGGTCTAGCGCGCGCCGGCCTTGCGCAGGAGGCCGGCGATCTCGTGGTACCCGCGGTTGGTGGCGTGCTGGAGTGGGGTGACGCCGTCTGCGTCGGCGAGGGACGGGTTGGCGCCGGAGGCGAGGAGGATGCCGACGATCTGCTGCCAGGGCGCGGTGCCCTTGCCGAGGATGATGGCCTCCAGCAGGGCGGTCCAGCCAAGGTTGTTGACGTGGTTGACATTGATCGGCGTCTGGACCACGCGGCGGACGTAGTCGACGTGCCCGCGTTCGCTGGCCGGGATGACGGAGATGCCGCCGTACCGGTTGCGCAGGGTGAGGTCCGGGTCGGCCGGCAGCAGGGTCTCCAGCATGGCGACGCTCCCGGTGACGCCAGTGACCAGCCAGGCGGAGTCCTGCCGGTCGTCCTGCGCGTCGGGGTCTGCGCCCAGCGTGACGAGCAGACGGGCGACATCGACGCGGTCGTGCAGCGACGCGAGCAGCAGCGCAGTACGACGGTGTGCGTCGCGGGATTCCAGTGCTGCGCCGGCCCCAAGAGCGGCTGCCACGCGGTTGGCGTCACCTGCTTCGGCTGCTGCTAGCAGTGTGTTCTTGGCGTCGTCGCGCGCCGGTGGCTTGGTGCCTAGCGCGGCCGCAACGTCGCCATCGCCAGCGGGGACCGGAGTGGTGCCGGGCGGGTTGCGGTCCGCGCCGGCAGCGATGAGCAGGCGGACGGTGTCGACGTACCGTGGGCTGCCGTCGCCTAGCTGGACCGCCTCGTGCAGAGCTGTCCAGTTGAGCCGGTTGACGTGGTCGACGGCGACACCGGCGCGGAGCAGGCGGCCGACGACGGCTGCGTGACCACGCTCGGCTGCGCGGATGAGCGCCGTACCGCGGTAGCTGTCCAGGCTGCGTACGTCGGCGCCGTGCTGCAGGGTCAGCTCGAGCAGTTCGAGGTAGCCCTCGCTGGCCGCGATGAGGAAGGCGCTCTGCACGGTGTCGTCGACCGCGTTCACATCGGCGCCTGCCGTGATCAGGCGACCTGCCGCGCGTACGTCGTTCTTCCACGCGGCGTCGATGAGTTGCTGGTCAAGTGATCGCACAGTGGACGTCCTCGGGGTCGGCGCGGGCGGCGGCTCAGCGGGGGAGCAGGCTGCCGCCATCAGGATGACGGCAGCCATGACGACAACTCTGTTCATCAGCGTGGCGGGGTCAAGGCGACGACCTGGTACGGCGGTACGGCGACCTGCTCGTCGAACTTGCTGTCCACCAGCAGCAGCCGGCCCTGAGCGAGCTTGGCAGTGGTGAACACGCGGGTCGGGTCGGTCGGGGTTGCCGAGACCAGCGTCGCGGTCCGGCCGTCGTCCGACAGCTGCAGTGTGCTCAGCACCCGCGAGAAGTTCCGCACGACCCACAGCGCGTTGCCGTCTCGCACCAGACCGTCCGCGTTGACCAGGTCCGCCGTACCGGTGTCCACAGCAGACACCTTGCCGCTGCGCAGGTCGAACCGCCACAGCTTGCCGACGTTGCCCTGGGCGACGACCAGTGCGCGCCGGTCCGGCGAGAGCACGATGCCGCCGAGGTTGAACCCGGTCTGCGTCGGGATCGCAGTGGCGTCCGCCCAGGTCCGCACGGTCCACCGGCCGTGCCGCTCGGCCACGCGGAACACCTGTGGCGCGTTGGAGTTGGTGAAGTACGCCGCTCCGTCCGGCCCGATCACGACGTCGTTCAGGAACGCGTTCGGCACACCGGTGCGCAGGGCGGCCAGCAGCCGGCCGGACCGGTCGTACACCCACAGGTCGGGTGCGCCCGGGTGGTCGATGCCGTTCGGGCCGCCGGCGACGTACACGCGGCCCTCTGAGTCGACGGTGACGCCGCGCGCGGTCCAGCGGCCGTCAGTGCCGTCGCCGCGCAACCACTCCGTCGCGGCAGCGGAGCGCAGGTCCCCACGGTGGATCTCACCGCCGGTCGTCTCCGACACGTAGAACCGCTGCGTGCGTACGTCGTACCCGATGCCCTCGTACTTGGACCCGCCCGCGTCACCCGGCAGCTCGTAGCTGGCGGGCTGGGCGGACGCGGAGGCGGTGGCAACGCCGGCACCGAGCAGTGCGGCGGACAGCGCCAGCGTGGTGGACAACGAGCGGACGGACATGAGTACCTCGCTTCGAGAAGGGGTGGATGTCTCCAGCCTGCTCTGTGGACGGCCCGGGTACGACGGGCATTCGGGGACGATCGGATAGCCGAACGGATGATTTTTCCGACCGCGGTTGGGGCCTACCATCGGCTGGACATGACCACTTCACGAGCACAGCTGCCTTGGGTGACCGGGATTCTCGCCCGCGCCGACGGGCTGGTGACGGCGCTGCACGCGGCGTTCGTCGTACTCGTGCTGGCGTCCACCGTGCGCTACCTGACTGGTCACGGGTTCGGCGACCGGGCGCCGTGGGTGCTTGCCGGGGCCGGGGTGCTCTTGGCGACCTACGCGGCGTACCGGGTGCTGCCTGGGCGGGTGTGGCTGGGGCTGCTGGTGGCGGTGTGGTTCGGGCTGGTGCTGCTGGCGCCGTCGTTCGCGTGGTGCGCCGTACCGCTGTCGTTCGTGGCGCTGCGGGTGCTGCCGTTCTGGCCGGCCTGTGTGGTCGTGGCCGGGATGGTGGCGACCACTGTGGTCACGTGGACCCGGATGACCGACCGTCTGGACCCGACGATCGTGCTCGGCCCGGTGTGCGTCGCCGTACTGGCTGTCAGCGCCTACCGGGCGTTGGAGCGGGACGCGCTTGCGCGGCAGGCCTTGCTGGACGACCTGCACGCGGCGCAGGGCGACCTGGCCGACGCGCAGCATCAGGCCGGCGTACTGGCTGAGCGGGCGCGGCTGTCGCGAGAGATCCACGACAGCGTCGCGCAGGGGCTGTCCAGCATCAATCTGCTCCTGCAGGCCGCCGAGCGCGAGTGGGACGACCGGCCGGTCGCTGCTCGCCAGCACGCGTCCCAGGCGGCCGCGACTGCCCGCGACGGTCTGGATGAGGTACGGCGAGTGGTCCGCGACCTAGCGCCCGCGGATCTGGTGAGCGGCTCGCTGCCGGACGTGTTGCGGCAGACGTGCGAGCGCTTGGCCGAGCACAGCGGAGTCGACGTGCGGGTCCAGGTGCACGGCACGCCGGTAGTGCTCCGGCCGGACGTAGAAACCGCACTACTGCGTACGGCGCGTGGTGCACTGGCTAACGTGCTCGAACACGCTGCCGCGACCACTGCGGTCGTCACCCTGACCTATCAGCCGGACGCCGTCGTACTGGACGTCCGCGATGACGGCCGCGGTCTGGGCGCCGGTAGCTCCGACCCGGACCGTGGCCGCGGCCTGGCCGGCATCCGGGAGCGACTGCAGGCGCTCGGCGGCACGCTGGTGCTGGAGAGCGAGCCTGGCGAGGGTACGGCGCTCGCGGCTTCGGTGCCGCTGGAGCAGCCGTGATCCGGGTGGCGCTGGTAGACGACCACCCGGTGGTGCGTGCGGGCATGCGTGCACTCGTCGAGGGGCAGGACGACCTGACTGTGGTTGGTGAGGCCTCCGACGCGCACAGTGCTGAGCAACTGGTCGCGGCTGTCCGGCCGGACGTCGTACTGATGGATCTGAACCTCGGCAGCGGGCCAGGTGGGGCCGAGGTCACCGCACGGTTGCGTGCGTTGCCGGACGCGCCGCAGGTCCTGGTGCTGACGACGTACGACACCGAGGCCGACATCATGAGCGCGATCGATGCGGGCGCGTCGGGCTATCTGCTGAAGGACGCGCCGCCGGAAGACCTGTTTCGCGCGATCCGGGGCACTGCGCGCGGCGAGGTGGTCCTGGCACCGGCGGTCGCCGCCCGCTTGGTACGGCGGACCGGCCCTAGCCTCACCGATCGGGAAGTCGAGATCCTCGGTCTGCTCGCGACCGGCCAGTCCAATCGCGAGCTCGCCAAGCGCCTCTTCGTCAGCGAGGCGACGATCAAGTCGCACCTCTCGCACATCTACACCAAGCTCGAGGTGGACACCCGGGCCGCGGCCGTGGCCCGGGCGATCGAGCAGCGCATCATCCGGCCGCCGGCGTGACTACTCGCCGTTGAGGTTGGAGCCCGGTGACGGCCGTGACAACCCCACCAAGACGCTCCGGCGCTTGCTGCTCGTCAACACTCCTTCATTCCGTTGACCCGTCCAACAGCCTGATGGACGGACCGCCAGGAATGTTGTAGCCAGCCCCGGTGCGTGCTACTTGGTCTTGCTCGGCGGCGTGGCCCCCTTGGACGGCTTCACGACCGAGCGGAGGTCAGGCAGCTTCCAGGCCGGGCTCTGCACCAGCTCGGTCAACTGCGCAACGGTGTAGAGCGGCTTGGCCCGAGTGTGCGGCGATCCCTTCTCGGCCGGAGCGTTGTAGCTCGTCAGGCTCATGAACCGCCCGTCGGGCAGATAGCGGGCCACGTAGTTCCCGACGACGCCGTCCACGTTGCGCGAGCCGGCGTACGTCGGCTCCTCGACCAGACTGAACACCTTGGAGCCGTCCGGAAGCGTCGTGCAGCCGGCACCCGCCTCAGCACACCGGTTCGCCTCCCCACCCCCGGTCAGCAACACCTCCACCCGAGACGCTCCCTGCCCGTCATCAATCACGTACGCCGCACCCAGCGCACTCTGATCGCCCCACGTCTGCGGCTGCGAGAGCTTGCGACCGGGCGCCTGCACAAGAGCCCGCAACGTACCCAGCGCCTCCCGAGCAGTCGGAGCGGTCGCCTTAGGCGCGACCGGCTTCACCGACGGCGATGTCGTCGTACCAGCGACTGCCGCGTCGGACGGCCGGCCGACAAGCTGGGTAGCACCAACCACCAGCCCGGCCGTTGCCAGCATGGCGCCCGCGCCGGAGACCGTGAGCAGAGTGGTACGGCGCCGCCGCAGCCGAGCCCCCTGCTGCAGACTGCGTTCGAGCAGGTCGTTGGAGACCGGCTCGAGGTTCTCGGTGGCCCGGTGCATCAGTCCGGGCAGGGTGTCATTCAGGTTGTTCATAGTTCTCCCGGTGAGTTCAGTGCACGATCAGTTGAGCCGCGTCCTCGCCGAGAACGGCACGAAGCCGATCCAAGGCACGCGACGTCCGAGTGGTGATCGCGCTGGCGTTCTTCCCAAGATCGAGCGCAACCTGCTCGACGCTGCGATCTTCGAAGAACCGCAGCACCAGCACCGCCCGATCCAACGGCGCCAACTCGCCCAACGCGCTCTGCAGCGCCAACCGCAACTCAGGATCCCCAGCCCGCTCGACCCGCTCCGGCACCTCCGCGGTAGGCCGCTCCGACCAACTACGCCGCCGCCGCTGCGAGACGAACGTCCGCGCCATCGCGGCCCGCGCGTAGGCCGCCGGGTTCTCGACCCGATGCCACACCTTGAACATGTTCGCCAACGTGTCCTGCACGAGATCCTCGGCATGATGCCGATCCCCGGTCAGCAACCAAGCAGTCCGGTACAGGTGGCCCACCCGAGCCCGCGCAAACTCCTCAAACTCTTCAGAACCCCTCATCCCAGCCCTTCGATCGACGCTCCTGCCAGAAAGACGCATCGACCCACCGGCCAGATCACACCCCAGTCAGAAGACTTTCGAGAGCACCCACACCGCAAACGCAAGAAACCCCACCACAAACGTGACGACGACCACAGCGCCGTACCCCAACCACAAACTCCCAGAAGACTTCACCCGCACATCCTCCCTCACCCACCGAGGTCAGCCGACAACAAACCCAGCCCCGCAACCGAGCGAAGCGAAGGCCCAGCGAGCTGCCGACGAAGGCGACCACGGAGCCGAGCGAAGCGAAGGCCGCCCGGCGAGCGACCCGCCCAACCCAGCCACGGAGCCGAGCGAAGCGAAGGCCGGCGAGCTGCCCGCCCAACCCAACCACGGAGCCGAGCGAAGCGAAGGCCGGCGACTGACCCGCCCAACGCAACCACGGAGCCGAGCGAAGCGAAGGCCGGCGAGCTACCCGCCCAACGCAACCACGGAGCCGAGCGAAGCGAAGGCGCAAGGGGGTGCGGGTGGCGAAGCCCCCGCCCCGCGCCGAGCGAAGCGAAGGCGCACAACATGCCGAAGGCGACCAGGTCCGCGCTCTCCGCGGACACAGGTCGCCCTCGCCTTCGGGTGAGTGACGGGACTCGAACCCGCGACCACCTGGACCACAACCAGGTGCTCTACCAGCTGAGCTACACCCACCATTGCCGCCCGGACTGCGACGGCTGAGCAATCATAGCGATGATGGCCGATTACCAGAAATCGGGTCGGCAGGGGCCCCGTTGACGCCGTCGGCGACCAGGCTGGCGGCTGCCCGGGCGGTGTCGGAGTCGGGTCCGGGCTGGGGCACGAACACGGTTTCGCGGTAGTAGCGGAGCTCGGCGATGCTCTCGGTGATGTCCGCGAGCGCACGGTGGTTGCCGGTCTTGGCCGGGGTGGCGTAGTAGACCCGCGGGTACCACCGCCGGACGAGTTCCTTGATGGAGCTGACGTCGACGTTGCGGTAGTGCAGGTGGGCTTCGACACGGGGCATGTCGCGGACCAGGAAGGTCCGGTCGGTGCCGACGGAGTTGCCGGCCAGGGCCGCCTTGCGGGGCTCTTTGACGTACCCGGAGATGAAGTCGAGCACCTGCTGCTCGGCGTCGGCGAGCGGGATCCCGGTGGCGAGCTCGTCGAGCAGGCCGGAGGCGGTGTGCATGTCGCGGACGAAGTCGCCCATCTGCTCGAGCGCGGCAGGGGGTGGCGCGATGACCAGGTCGATCCCGTCACCGAGCACGTTCAGTTCGTAGTCGGTGACGAGTACGGCGACCTCGATCAGGGCGTCTGCCGCCAGGTCGAGGCCGGTCATCTCGCAGTCGATCCACACCAGCCGGTCGTTCATGGGCACCCACCTTACGGCGACCCGCCGACACCGGCGCGTTCGCCAGGCCGGTCAGCGTGGTGCGTGCCCGATGTGGATACTGCGCACGGACAGTACGGCGAGGTCGGTCCGCCGCCCGAGGTAGTGCTCACCCTCGGGATCGAGCAACTGCTCCCACACCGCGAGGTCCTCAGCCGACAACCACTCCTGATACTCCATGTGCCCATGTCCGTGCCCGTGCTCATGCCCACCGGCGTCCGGCTTGAGTCGCTCGACCCGATGCTGGAACTGGGTGACGACCCGCTCCTGCTGCTCGGCCGCCAGCGGCGGGGACGACTCGGTCAGGATGCTCCGCGTCCCGACCTCGACCAGCCCGGCCCGGGTCAGCGCGTCGGTCCACCCGTACGGCATCGGCACCGTCCCCGGTAGCGAGTCACGCATCGCCGCGAACCATCGGTCCTGCGCGAGGTCCAGCCGCAACTCCAGACCGGGCTCACCGATGCCCAGGTCCCACGGCAGGCTCCTGGCCGGCAGACCGCTCTCCGCGAGCGCCAGCCGGCCGCCCGGCGCGAGTAGCGAAGCCAGCGCATCGATCGCGGCCTGCTGGTCGGCTGCGTGGTGCACCGAGGCCGAGGCCCAGATCAGGTCGGCCGGCGCATCGATTGCCTTGCGCAACGGTTCGGCGCCGTCGTCCATCGAGGCCAGCTCGCACCGGACGGCGCCGGCGGTGTGCTCCCGGGCCTGCTCGAGTACGTCGGGATCCGCGTCGATCGCGACCACCGTCGTACCGGCCGGCATGGCCGCGGCGAGCGCCTTCGCCATCCCGCCGCCTCCGCAGCCGACGTCGACGGCCACCTTGTCGCTGTCCCGCACCAGTCCGGCGGCCACCGCGGCGTTCCAGTCGGCCTCGTTCGCGGCCGACTCCCGTAGGTGCCCGGCCCATTCACCCCATTCGATCTCCACCATGAGCCAAGTCTCCGCCGGGCCGGCCGCAACCCGCACGAACAGTTGCCATTTCGGCAACACTCATTTCGGCTCCCCGGCGTTCCGCAACGTCCGGGACGGCAATCCCGCCCGGACCGGGAGATTGTGACGTTCAACCGGGAGATCAGGGCCAGCACTGTTGCGGCGCTCTCATCCGGGGTGCTGTCCTTGTCAGGTCTGGGGAGGAGGTGGGCCGGCGGTGGATTCCGTGGCGGGGACGGTGGCGCGACCCCGGTTGACGACGTTGCTGGACGAGGGTGCCCAGCGGCGACTGCTGACCGTGGTAGCGGATGCCGGGTTCGGGAAGTCGACACTGCTCAGCTCGTGGGCCGCCGGGCGTCCCTGCGCGTGGCACACAGTCCGGGCAGAGGACGCGTCGCTCGCAGCGATGGTGTCCGGCCTGGTCGAGGCTCTTCGCCGCCAGGTGCCCGCGCTTGAGGCGATCCCGGCCGAGTTGCAGAGTCCGCGCGGCCCGGATGCCGACGCGGAGCAGCAGACCCGTGCACTCGCGTACGCCGCTCTGCTCGCCGACGGCCTGGAACAGAACCTCAGCAACGACCTGGTCCTGGTCCTGGACGACCTGCACGAGCTGGATCCACTGGCTCCGGCCACCAGACTGATCGAGGGCCTGGTCCGCACCGCACCGCCGCACCTGCACCTGGTCGTTGCCTCTCGCACCCAGATGCCGTTCGGTATCGACCGCCTCCGCGGCCGCGGTCAGGTCTTGGAGATCGACGCGCCCGCGCTCGCGTTCACGGTGCCCGAGACGCTCGCCGTACTGCAGAAGGTGCTCGGTGAGGGCACCGACGAGCTGGCCGAGTCGCTGCAGACCGCAGTACAGGGCTGGCCGGCCGCCGTACGTCTTGCTGTCGAAGCCCTCCGGACAGCGCCGCCGGACGAGCGCGCCAGCCGGCTGCGGCGTGCACTGCGGTCAGACGGCCCGCTGTACGACTATCTGGCCGAGGAGGTCTTCGCAGCCGAGCCCCCAGCGGTACGGCGCTTGGTCGCCGGCGTGGCCGTGCTGCCGCGGTTCGGGTCGGAGCTGTGCAAGGCAATAGGACTGACAGACAGCGCCGAGACGCTCCAGCAGTTGCGGACGCGCGGACTGCTCGTCTCAGCCGGTGAGGCGGACGGCTACGAGCTCAACCCGCTGGTGAAGAACTTCGCCAAGGACCGACTGGCGGTGGACGAGCACGAGGTGGCAGAGCTGTCACTGGCAGCCGGCAAGTGGTTCGAGTCGACTGGTGAAGACCGTGACGCGCTGGCCTGCTATCAAGCCGTCGACCCGGCTGCCGCGGCTCGCATGCTGGCTGAGCGCGGCCATGCGATGGTCACTGGTGGTTCGGCCGAGATCGTGGTCGCTGCTGTCACCGCACTGCCCGCTGACCTGCGTGACGCCGGCATGGACCAGTTGGAAGGCGAAGCCCGGCAGGTGCTCGGCGACTGGCAGGGGGCGAAGGAGTGCTTCGACCGGATCATCGGGCCGGAGGGGGAGATCCCGGTTGCGATCGCCTGGCGGCTCGGACTGATCCACCACTTACGCGGCCAGACCGACGTGGCGATCGCGACGTACCAGCGGGGACGTATCGACGGGCAACACCCGACGGACGAGGCCTTGCTGCAGGCGTGGTGGGCGGGAGCGCACTGGCTGCGTGGCGAGTTCGACGAGTGCCGTGCGCTGGTCGCCGCTGCCTATGAGACAGCGAAGGTCTCCGGTGACGACGGGGCACTGGCCATTTCGTACACCGTGCTCGCCATGCTGGCTGCGGTCGACAGCGACCCGCACGGCAACTACACCAACTACGTGCGGGCGCTCGAGCATGCGGAGCGGGCGGGCGACTTGCTGCAGTCGATCCGGATCCGGGTGAACCGGTCGTCGCACCACATCGCCGAGGGCGACTATGCGCACGGGTTGGAGGAGCTGGACGTCGCTCTGGAGCTTGCTGACCGGGCAGGCTTCGCAGTGTTCCGTGCGCTCGCGCTGAACAACCGTGGTGAGGCTCTGCTCCGGCTCGGTCGGCTGGACGAGGCCATCGGCGAGCTGGAGGCGTCGCGAGCGCTCTACCAGAAGCTGGACTCGAAGCGGGTGGCACAGCCGCTGTCCGTACTGGGCGAGGTCTACCGCGAGCGTGGTGACCGGGCGATGGCCAGAGCGTGCTTCGAGGAGGCCATCCCGATCGCCGAGGAGACCAAGGACATGCAGTCCCTGGTCCCGGCGCTGGCCGGCCTAGCCCGGGTGCTTGCGGTCGAGGAGCCGCAGCGTGCTGCAGAGCTGGCGGCGCTGGCTCGGCAGGCGGTTGCCTACGGCCCTGTCCTCGGCCTGTCCGGTGCACTGGTCGCGCTGGGCTGGGTCACGCTGCACGCCGGCAACGAGACGGAGGCCGCGGCCACAGCAGAAGAAGCAGCCGCGCTCTGCCGCAAGCGACGGGACCGGGCCGGGCTGGCCGACGCACTGGAGCTCTACGCCGCGGCAGGCGGCGGCGAGGTGCTGCATGAGGTGCTGAACATCCGCAGCGAGCTAGGCGACCAGCTGGGCGAGGCGCGCGCCGAGCTGATGCTTGCCAAGCGCACCACCGGTCCGGACGGCCGTGAGCTCGCGCTGCGCGCCCACGAGCAGTTCCTGGCGGCCGGGGCGACCCGCTACGCGGCTGCTGCTCTGGAAGCGAGTGAGGAGACCGGTCCGGTTGCGGTCCGGATCGAGTGCCTCGGTGGCTTCCGCGTGCTGCGAGACGGCAAGGCCGTCCAGCTGGGGGAGTGGCCGTCGAAGAAAGCACGTGACCTGCTGAAGATCCTGGTGGCCCGCCGCTGCCGTCCGGTCGCCCGAGTGCAGCTGCTGGACCTGCTCTGGCCGGAGCAGGACGAGTCGGTCGCGTCACCCAGGCTGTCCGTGGCCCTGTCGACCGTGCGGTCCGTGCTCGACCCGGAGAAGCGGTACCCGGCGGACCGGTTCGTCGGCGCCGACCGGGCCACCATCTGGCTGGACGGCGAGCAGGCCGCCGTCGACGTGGAGCACTTCCTGCACGACGCGCGGGAGGGACTCACCACTAGCGACCTGCGGTTGCTCCGGGCAGCAGAGGCGGCGTACAGCGGGGACTTCCTGGAGGAGGACGTGTACGCCGACTGGGCGGCCGGGATGCGAGAGGAGGCCCGGGCGCTGTACGTCCGGGTGGCCCGCGTGCTGGCCGAGCGGGGCCGACGCGACCCCGACGCGGCGGCCGGGTACTTACTCCGGATCCTGCAGCGGGACCAGTACGACGAGCGCGCCCACCTAGGCCTGGTCGGGGCGTTCCAGGCGAGCGGTGCGCACGGCGAGGCGCGTCGGGCCTACCGCACCTACGTGCAGCGGATGGGTGAGCTGGAGGTCGAGCCGGCCCCCTATCCGGCGGTGCCGGCCCGGCTTTAAGACTTTCTGAAGGTACGGCCGCACCATCTGACCATGGCAGCGCCGGTGCACAACCCAGTGGTGGTCCGCGAGTACGACAGCGCGGGCCACACCGGCCGGGACTACCGCTCCGAACCAGGCACGCCCGTCCGGGCTGCGTTGGCCGGCGTGGTGGTCCAGGCGGAGCCGGGCCGGGTCGCGATCGAGTCGAACGCGATCTGGCACGTCTACGACCATCTGTCCGAGCTCACGGTCAGCCAGGGGGAGACCGTGGAGACGGGGGACCTGCTGGGGGTCGCGGCCGGCTCGCACCTGCACTACGAGGAGCGGGTCGCGCCGTACGGGGTGGGGGATCAGCGGAGTCCGCAGTTCGATCTGCACACGAATGCCCGGATGCGGATGGTGGCGCAGGGCGGGTCGGCCGTGGAGGGAGCGGCCGAGCCGTCCGGTGCCACCCCCGAGCCGTAGCGTGAAGCGGTGATAGCCACCAGCTTCCACACCGCCCGGCTCGTCATGCTTCCGCTGCAGGTGGAGTACGCGGGGGAGATGGCGAGCGTGCTCGCCGACCCGGACCTCTATACCTTCACCGGCGGTGAGCCACCGACCGTCGAAGCGCTGGAAAGCCGTTACCGCCGCCAGTTGGCCGGGCCGGGGCGCGAAGACGAGCACTGGCTCAACTGGATCGTCCAGCACGACGCCCGGCTCATCGGCTACGTGCAGGCGACGGTCACCAGCCGTACGGCGGAGATCGCCTGGGTCATCGGGACCGCCTGGCAGGGCCGTGGCTACGCCAAGGAGGCCGCCCGCGGTCTGGTCGACTGGCTGGGCGACCACGGCGTCGAGCGGATCGTCGCCCACGTCCACCCCGACCACACCGCCTCAGCGGCCGTCACCGCTGCCGCCGGTCTCACTCGCACGGATCAGGTCGACGACGGCGAGTATCTCTGGACAACATGACAGCAGGCCCAGCCGCGATGCGACTGGGCCTGCTGTGCTGCTCAGATCAGAGCGGACGGACGTTCTCCGCCTGCAGGCCCTTCGGGCCCTGGGCTACGTCGTACTCCACCTTCTGGTTCTCCTCGAGCGAACGGAAGCCGTTCGTCTGGATCGCCGAGTAGTGGACGAACACGTCGGCGCCGCCCTCGTCCTGGGTGATGAAGCCGAAGCCCTTTTCACCGTTGAACCACTTCACTGTTCCGCTGGCCATGATCTGCTCCTCGCGTTAGGGCCGGTACGAGCCCCGGCCCTGTGCCGGTTCTCGGGTTGCGGTATTGAGCCCTTCCACCACAGACCAAGCCTGAGATGAGAAAACGCCCTGCGGATTACAAATCCGCGGGCGCTGAAACACGAACGTGGAACTGCAAAACTGCAACCGCAGGCAACCCTAGCAGACCCCGAGCCATCCGTCGCGCCCCCTGGCGATCTTCGGCCGGTCGGCGCGTCCTGCCCCGAGCCGGCGGCGAACGAAACGGGCGAGCGCTTGCCGAGAGTGTGATCTTGACCGCATTCGGGCTCCCGCCTACTGTATCCCGTATACCGAGCCCCTCCGGAAGGTGGGACCATGGACTCTGCCCTTTTTGCGGTCAACTGCTCGATCCTGTTCACCGAGCTCCCGTTGCTCGACCGGCCGGCGGCCGCCAAGCAGGCCGGTTTCGACGCGGTCGAGTTCTGGTGGCCGTTCGAGACCCATCTGCCCGGCGACGCCGAGGTGGACGCGTTCGAACGCGCCGTCACCGACGCCGGTGTTCAGCTCGCCGGGCTGAACTTCGCGGCCGGCGACCTGCCCGGCGGCGACCGCGGCCTGGTCTCCTGGCCGCAGCGATCACTGGAGTTCCGGGACAACATCCCGGTCACCCTCGGCATCGGCGAACGACTCGGCTGCCGCGCCTTCAACGCGCTGTACGGCAACCGCGTCGACGGCGTCCGCCCGGAGGCCCAGGACGACCTGGCCGCCGAGAACCTCGCCCTCGCCGCCACCGCGGCCGGCTCGTTCGGCGGCGTCGTACTGGTCGAGCCGGTCAGCGGCGCCGACCGCTACCCACTCCGTACGGCGGCCGACGCGATCAGGGTGATCGACCGCGTCCAGGCCGAGTCCGGCGTGACCGGCCTCGGCCTGCTCGCCGACCTGTACCACCTGACCGTCAACGGGGACGACGTGACGGCGGCGATCTCGACGTACGCGGACCGGATCGCGCACGTCCAGCTCGCCGACGCGCCCGGCCGGAACGAACCCGGCACCGGGAAGATCCCGGTCGACCAGCATCTCGACGAGCTCCGGGCCGCCGGGTACGCCGGCTGGATCGGGCTGGAGTACAAGCCGTCCGGTACGACGGCCGAGAGCTTCGACTGGATCTCACCCTCCGACTGAAAGGCAGCTGGCATGCCCCGAATGACCGCCGCCCGCGCCGCGGTGGAGATCCTTCGCCGTGAAGGCATCTCCCACCTGTTCGGCCTGCCCGGCGCGGCCATCAACCCGTTCTACGCCGCCGTCCGCGCCCAGGGCGAGCTCCAGCACGTGCTCGCCCGGCACGTCGAGGGCGCCTCCCACATGGCCGAGGGCTACACCCGGGCCGCACCCGGCAACATCGGCGTCTGCGTCGGTACGTCGGGACCGGCCGGCACCGACATGATCACCGGGCTGTACTCCGCGAGCGCCGACTCGATCCCGATCCTGTGCATCACCGGCCAGGCCCCGGTGGCCAAGCTGCACAAGGAGGACTTCCAGGCGATCAACATCGCCGACATCGCCAAGCCGGTCGCCAAGTGGGCGGTCACCGTGCTGGAGCCGGCCCAGGTGCCCGGCACCTTCCAGAAGGCGTTCAAGCTGATGCGCGAGGGGCGTCCCGGCCCGGTGCTGATCGACCTGCCGCTGGACGTCCAGCTCGCCGAGATCGACTTCGACCCCGATCTCTACGTCCCGCTCCCGATCGCGACCCCGCGCGCCACTGTCGCGCAGGCCGAGTCGGTCCTCAGGCTGCTTGCCCAAGCTGCACGCCCGCTGATCGTCGCCGGCGGTGGCATCATCAACGCGGACGCGGCCGACCTGCTGGTCGAGTTCGCCGAGCTGACCGGCGTGCCGGTCGTCCCGACCCTGATGGGCTGGGGGACCATCCCGGACGACCACCGGCTGATGGCCGGCATGGTCGGGCTGCAGACCTCCCACCGGTACGGCAACGAGACCCTGCTCGCCTCCGACCTGGTGATCGGCATCGGCAACCGCTGGGCGAACCGGCACACCGGGTCGATCCCGACGTACACGAAGGACCGGAAGTTCGTCCACCTCGACGTCGAGCCGACCCAGATCGGCCGGGTGTTCGCACCCGACCTCGGCATCGTTTCGGACGCCAAGGCCGCGCTGGAGACGCTCATCCACGTCGCCCGGCAGCAGGTGCCGTTGCCCGATCGCTCGGACTGGGCGGCTGCCTGCCGCGACCGCAAGAAGACGCTGCTTCGCCGTACGGACTTCGACAACGTGCCGGTGAAACCGCAGCGGGTCTACCAGGAGATGAACAATGCCTTCGGACCCGAGACCCGGTACGTGTCGACAATCGGATTGTCCCAGATCCAGGCCGCCCAGATGCTGCACGTCTACCGCCCGCGGCACTGGATCAACGCCGGCCAGGCCGGCCCGCTCGGCTGGACCGGCCCGGCCGCCCTGGGCGTCGCGGTGGCCGACCCGGACGCGACCGTCGTCGCGCTGTCAGGTGACTACGACTTCCAGTTCCTGATCGAGGAGCTCGCGGTCGGGGCGCAGTTCAACATCCCCTACATCCACGTGGTGGTGAACAACTCCTACCTCGGCCTGATCCGGCAGGCGCAGCGCAACCTGGACATGGACTACTGCGTCCAGCTCGCCTTCGACAACATCAACAGCCCCGAGGTCGAGGGGTACGGCGTCGACCACGTGAAGGTCGCCGAAGGCCTGGGCTGCAAGGCGCTGCGGGTGTTCGAGCCCGACGGCATCCTGCCCGCCCTCGACGAGGCGAAGAAGCTGCTGCTCGAGTTCCAGGTGCCGGTCGTGGTCGAGGTGATCCTGGAACGCGTCACGAATGTTGCCATGGGCACCGAGATCGACAACGTGGTGGAGTTCGAGGAGCTGACCGGCGTGACGAACCCGGTTCCGACGCTGTCCGGCCTGAGGAGGGACTGATGAAGGTTGCTGTTCTCGGCGCCGGGGCGATCGGCGCCTACGTCGGCGCGGCCCTGCACCGCGGCGGGACCGAGGTCCACCTGATCGCCCGCGGCGCCAACCTGGAGGCGATCCGGTCCGACGGCGTGCGGGTGCTCAGTCCGCGCGGCGACTTCGAGGCCCGGACGCCGGCCACCGACGACCCGGCCGAGGTCGGCCCGGTCGACTACGTCTTCCTCGGCCTGAAGGCGAACTCCTACGCCACCGCCGGCCCGCTGCTCGAGCCGTTGCTGCACGACGAGACCGTCGTCGTCGCGGCGCAGAACGGGATCCCGTGGTGGTACTTCCACGGCCTGAAGGGCCCGTACGAAGGCCGCCGGATCGAGTCGGTCGACCCCGGCGGCGCGGTGACCGAGGTCATCCGGCTCGACCGCGCCGTGGGCTGCGTCGTCTACTGCTCGACCGAGCTCGAGGCGCCGGGCGTCGTACGCCACCTGGAAGGCACCCGGTTCTCCATCGGCGAACCCGCAGGCGGGCTGTCGCCGCGGTGCGAGGCGTTCAGTACGGCGATGATCGCCGGCGGACTGAAGTGCCCGGTCGAGGAGGACATCCGCAAGGACATCTGGATCAAGCTGCTCGGCAATGCGGCGTTCAACCCGATCAGCGCGCTGGCCCGGGCGACGATGGTGGAGATCGCCACCCATCAGGGCACCCGGGCGATGGTCCGGCTGATGATGGAGGAGTCGCTGGAGATCGCGGCCGCGGTCGGCTGCCATCCGGAGATCTCGGTGGACAAGCGGATCAACGGCGCCGAACGGGTCGGTGAGCACAAGACCTCGATGCTCCAGGACCTGGAGAAGGACAAGCCGCTCGAGCTCGACGTCATCCTCGCCGCGGTCGTCGAGCTGGCCGACCTCACCGGGACCAGGGCCCCGACCCTGCGCGCGGTGCACGCCGTCGCGGACCTCCTCGCCACGAAGGTCGGCGTGCCTTCCTGAAAGCCAGGTGGGTCCGGCCACAGCGACGTCGGACCCACCTGTTCCACTTACAGCTCGGTCGGCCCCAGTGACAAGCCGGACACGAAGTGGGCAACCGGCTCGGCCATCACATCAAGCTCGAGTACGACGAGCTCGTTGCGCCCGGATCGCAGTACCGGACCCGGAACGTACAGCGTCTCCTGCGGCCCGCGGCGCCAGTAGCGCCCGAGGCAGAAGCCGTTCACCCACGCGATGCCCTTGCCCCAGGCAACCGTGGACAGGAAGTGGTCGACCGGCTCGGCGACGTCGAAACCGGCCCGCCAGGCCGTGGGTCCGACCCCGGGGGCATCCGGCGTCAGGCCCGCGGCGTCCCACAGCCGCGGTACGGCGGCCAGGTCGATCACGGTCGCCGACCAGTCGGCCAGCTCCGTGGACCCGAGATGCACCGGACCGATCAGACCCTTCGGCTCGCCGATCCGCTGCCCGTAGTTGACCCGGCCCTGGTCCTCGACGACGATCTCGAGCCGACCCCGTCCACCCGGCACCATCAGCGCCCGGTCGTGACGCTCCCGATCGAGGACGCCGACCGGACGGCCGTCGAGGAACACGTACGCCCGGTCCCGCACCTCGTCGACGCTGAGCAACATCGGGCCGTCGATGTCGATCGAGGTCGCGAACAGCGCCAGGTGGGCGTCCAGCTCGTCGAGGGTCGGCATCTCGTCGTGCTGCGACGCCGTACCCCAGGCCGACGGGTCGGCGAGCAGCCGGATCGGCGAGCCCAGCGCCGCGGAGGTCTCCGGTGCGGCCGGCCCCGACGCCGGGACAACGTCGGGGACGGGCGCGTACCGGGCGATGACCTCCCGGAAGGCGTGGAACTTCGCGGTCGGGTTCCCCGCCTCGTCCAAGGGGGCGTCGTAGTCGTACGACGTGATGGTCGGCCGGTAGACGCCCTTGTCGTTCGCCCCGCTGGTCAGCCCGAAGTTCGTGCCGCCGTGGAGCATGTAGATGTTCACCGACGCGCCCGCCGCGAGCAGCGCGTCCAGCTCGGCGGCGGCCGCCGCGACACCGGTCGTGTGGTGCGGACCGCCCCAGTGGTCGAACCAGCCGTCCCAGAACTCCATGCACATCAACGGCCCGGTCGGCTGGTGCTTGCGCAGCGTCGCCAGCCGCTCGTCGGCCCGCGACCCGAACGAACCGGTCCGCAGCACGCCGTCCAGCCCGCCGGCCGCCAGCATCGCGTCGACCGGCTGGTCGACGGTCACCAGCGGCACCGTGATGCCGGCGTTCCGGATGATCTCGGCGACCGACTTCAGGTACGTCGGGTCGTCGCCGAACGCGCCGTACTCGTTCTCGACCTGGACCAGCAGGACCGGGCCGCCATGCTCGACCTGCAGCGGCTGGACGATCCGCAGCACGTTGCGCAGGTACTCCTCGACCGCGGCCATGAACTTCGGCTCGTACCGCCGGACCCCCATGCCCGGCTCCCGGAAGAGCCAGGCAGGGAGCCCGCCGTTGTCCCACTCCGCGCAGATGTACGGGCCGGGGCGGACGATCGCGTACAGACCGGCATCGGCGATCTCCCGCAGGAACCGCTCGAGGTCGAGCATCCCGGAGGTGCCGAAGACGCCGGGAGCCGGGCTGTGCGCGTTCCACGGCACGTACGTCTCGATGGTGTTGAGTCCCATCAGGCGGGCCTTCTCGATCCGGTCGGCCCAGCTGTCCGGGTGCACCCGGAAGTAGTGCAGCGCACCGGACAGGATCCGGAACGGCCGGCCGTCGAGGAGGAAGTCGGACTCACCGATCGCGAAGTGGGTCACCGGTCAGCCGTTCACCTGGAACCCCTGCTGATTGCCGTAGGCAACCAGCGCGTCCTGCCAGGCTTGCAGGCCGGTGTTCAGGTCGGACTTGGACTGGTACGCCTTGCCGACCGTGTCGCCGTAGATGCTGTTCGCGTACAGCTCGTACGGCAGGTAGCTCCAGCCCTTCACGACGTTGTCGGCCGCGCCGGTGAGCACCTGGTTGATCTGCTGGCCGCCGAAGTAGGCGCTGGCCTTGTCCACGAACGCCGGGTCCTTCAGGTCCTTCGTGGTGGCCGGGAAGCCGCCGCTGGCGAGGAACGGCTTGACGCCCTCGTCGTGGTTGAGCCAGCGCACGAACGCCGCCGCCAGCGCCGGGTTGGCGCTCTGCTTCAGCACGGACTCGGTGCTGCCGCCGTTCTCCGCGGTGGCCGGCTGGCCGTCGTACGTCGGCATCGGGGCGACCGCCCACTTGCCCGCGCCGGCCTTGACCGACGCCTCCATCACGCCGGGCATCCAGGCGCCGGTCGGCAGGGTGGCGATGGTGCCGTCGCCGAGCGCCTTGAACCACTCGTCGGTCCAGCCGGGGATCTGCGAGACCAGACCACCCTCGACCAGCTGGTTCCAGGTCGAGGTCCACTTCTTGGAGCCCTCGTCCTGCAGGTTGATGGTGATGTTCTTGCCGTCGGTCTTGAACGGCTGACCGCCGGCCTGCCAGATCATGCTGGTGGTGAAGCCCGCGTCACCGGAGTCGTTGGTGATGTAGGACTTCGGGTTCGCCGCGTGCAGCTTCTTGGCCGCGGCGATGTACTCGTCCCAGGTCTTCGGCACGGTGATGCCGTACTTGTCGAAGACCTCCTTGTTGTAGAACAGCGCCATCGGGCCGGAGTCCTGCGGCAGGCCGTAGAGGCCGCCACCGGCGTGCACGGCGGCCCAGGTCGAGGCGGTGTAGGCCGACTCGTACTGGTTGAAGCCGTACTGGTTCAGGTCGACCAGCGAGCCGGGCAGCGCGAACTGCGGCAGCGCCTGGTACTCGATCTGCGCCACGTCCGGGGCGCCCGAGCCGGCCTTGATCGCGTTCTGCAGCTTGGTGTAGTGGTCGTTGCCGGTGCCGGCGTTGACGTAGTTCACCTTCACGTTCGGGTACTGCGCCATGAACGCCTTCACCTGGGCCTCGGCCGACGGCGTCCAGCTCCAGTAGGTGATCGTGCCGCCCGCCTTGAGCGCGGCGTCGACGGCGTCGGGCGAGCCCGTGGTCTGGCTGCCGCTGCCGCCGGAGGTGTCCGACCCGCCGCACGCAGCCACGACCGCGAGGGCCGTGAGAGCGGCTCCGGCAACCACCAGTCGCCGGAGGCCACGCCAATGTGACTTCATCGATGTTCCTTTCACTTGACGCTGCCCGCGCTCAGGCCCGACTGCCAGAAGCGCTGGAGGAGCAGGAAGGCGATCACCAGGGGCACGATGGTCAGCAGTGAGCCGGTGATCACCAGGTTGTAGATGGGGCGGGCACCCACGCCGGTCGCCTGGTTGCTCCACTGGGTGAGCCCGACCGTGAGCGGGTAGAGGTTGGGTTTGCTGAGCATGATCAGCGGGAGGAAGTAGTTGTTCCAGGTCGACACCACCGCGAACAGCAGGGTGGTGACGATGCCGGGGGCCAGCAGCCGCAGCGCCACGGTGAAGAAGATCCGCACCTCGCCGGCGCCGTCGATCCGGGCCGCCTCGAGCAGCTCGTGCGGCACCGCCTCGGTCGAGTACACCCACATCAGGTACAGGCCGAACGGGCTGACCAGCGACGGGATGATGATCGCCCAGACCGTGTTGGTCAGGCCGAGGTTCGAGAACATCAGGAACGTCGGCACCGCGAGCGCCGTCCCCGGTACGGCGACCGCGCCGAGCAGCACCGCGAACACGGCCCGGCGGCCGGCGAACTTGTACTTCGCCAGGCCGTAGCCGGCCGCGGTCGCGAGCAGGGTCGCGCCGCCGGCCCCGACGACCACGTACAGCAGCGTGTTGCCGAGCCACTGCAGGAAGATGCCGTCGTTGTAGGTCAGGGTGTCCTTGATGTTGTCGAACAACGCGAAGCTCTTGCCGAACCACAGGCCCGGCGTCGACAGCAGGTCGGCCTGGGTTTTGGTCGAGCTGATCAGCAACCAGGCCAGCGGCACCAGCGTGTAGATCAGGTACAGGACCATCACACCGGTCAGCAGCGGCGACTTCCGCGGCCGCAACGGCGATGTGGTGGTCTTCTTCTTCGTCCGGGGCGCCGTACTCACGGCGCGCGGAGCGTCCACAGTGGTGGTCACAGTGCCTCCCGGGAGCCACGCAGCTGGACGACGTAAGCGATGATCGCGGTGATGACGCCCATCACGATCGCGACGGTGGCGGAGTAGTTGAACTGCTGCCCGGCGAAGGACAGGTTGTAGGCGTACATGTTCGGCGTGTAGTACGTGGTGATCACGTTCGGCGCCAAGGTCCGCAGGATGTTCGGCTCGTTGAACAGCTGGAAGCTGCCGATGATCGAGAAGATGGTCGCGATCACGATCGCGCCGCGCAGCGCGGGCAGCTTGACCGCGCGGATGGTCCGGAAGGTGCCGGCCCCGTCGATCGCGGCCGCCTCGTACAGCTCGCCGGGAACCGTGCGCAGCGCCGAGTAGAAGATCAGCATGTTGTAGCCGACGAACTCCCAGGTGACGATGTTGGCGATCGACGGCAGCATCCAGGTCCCGCTCAGCGGCTGGATCGCGGTGGTGCCGAACAGATCGTTCAGGTTCGCGGCCAGGCCGAAGTTGTCGCCGTAGATGTAGCCCCACATCAGCACCGCGACCACCCCCGGCACGGCGTACGGCAGGAAGATCACGATCCGGAAGAAGCTCGCGCCGTGCAGCCGGGCGCTGTCGATGGCCAGCGCGGCCAGCAGCGCCAGCCCCAGCATCACCGGCACCTGGACGACCAGGAACACCGCGACCCGGCCGAACGCCTCCCAGAACTTCGGGTCCCGCAACGCCTCGGTGTAGTTGTCCAGGCCGACGAACACGGTGCCGCCGAAGAACGCCTGGTCCCGGAACAGGCTCAGGTAGATCGCGTACCCGATCGGGGCCAGGAAGGTCAGCGCGAACACCGCCAGGAACGGGCCGACGAAGACCCATCCCTTCCCGTTCTGACCGAACCTCCCACGCCTCCGGCGCAGTGCTACGGACTGACTCATGCGCCCGCCGGCCTCCTTCGTCACTTGTCGCCGACACGCGATGTTGACGTCAACATCGATCGCCGAGACGGTAGCGTGTTTACGTCAACATGTCTACACTGCGGGACAAGCGAGGAGGGGTGCCGATGTCAGCGGAGGAGTCTCCGGTACGGCGGCGGCGCGGCCCGTCGATGGCCGACGTGGCCCGGCTGGCCGGGGTGTCCGGGCAGACGGTGTCCCGGGTCGCGAACGAGCGGCACAACGTCGACGCGGCCACCCGGGACCGGGTCCAGGCCGCCATGCGCGAGCTCGGCTACCGCCCGAACAGCGCCGCCCGGGCGCTGCGCAACGGGCAGTTCCGCAGTATCGGCGTGATCGTCTTCGAGCTGCACAGCTTCGGTACGACGCGGACGCTGGACGCGGTCGCCGCGGCGGCCACCATCAGCGGCTACGCGCTCAACCTGCTGCCCGTGCTCGACGTGAACCAGAGCGCGGTGACGAACGCGTTCAGCCGGCTGGGGGAGCAGGCGGTCGACGGCGTGATCATCCTCATCGAGGCGCACACGCTGGACGAGGCCGGCGTACTGCTGCCCGAGGGGCTGCCGGTCGTGGTGGTCGACTCGAGCGCCCACTACGACTACCCGATCGTGGACACCAACCAGGCCCAGGGCGCCCGGCTGGCCACCGAGCACCTGCTGGATCTCGGGCACGCGACGGTGTGGCATCTCGGTGGCCCGCCGACGTCGTTCGCCGCGGACCGGCGGCGGCGCTCGTGGGAGCTGACGCTGAAGCAGCGCGGTTGCGAGGTCCCGCCGGTCCTGGACGGCGACTGGACGCCGGGTTCCGGGTACGAGGCGGGCCGTGAGCTGGCCGCGAACCCGGACGTCACGGCCGTGTTCGCGGCGAACGACCAGATGGCGCTCGGGCTGCTGCGCGCGCTGCACGAGCGGGGCCGGGTGGTGCCGCACGACATCAGCGTGATCGGCTTCGACGACATGGAGGAGGCCGCGCACTTCTGGCCGCCGCTGACCACCATCCGGCAGAACTTCGCCGAGGTGGGCCGGCTCAGCGTCGACGCGCTCATCCGCGAGATCCAAGCCGGCGAACACCACCACGACCCGGTCGCCGTACCGACCAAACTAGTGGTCAGGAGCAGTACGGCGCCGCCCCGCAAGTCATCGAGCTGACAACTGCTCGACGACCTTCAGCAAGGCGGAGTGGTCGAGCGAGCCGTGGCCCTGGGCGCGGGCCGCGGCGACCAGTTGGGCGACCACACCGGTGACGGGCAGGGCGACGCCGGCCGACCGGGCGGAGGCGAGGGCGATACCCATGTCCTTGTGGTGCAGGTCGATCCGGAAGCCCGGCTCGAACTGACGGGCCAGCATCGTGGCGGCCTTCAGGTCGAGGATCCGGTTGCCGGCCAGGCCGCCGGCCAGCACTTCCAGGCCACGTTCGCCGTCCACGCCGGAAGCCTCGAGCAGCACGATCGCCTCACTGACCAGGCTGATGATGCCGGCGACCAGCAGCTGGTTCGCCGCCTTCACGGTCTGGCCGGCGCCGTGGCCGCCGACGTGCACGATGGTCCGCCCGAGATCCTCGAAGATCGGCTTGGCCGTCTCGAAGTCCGCTGCGTCGCCGCCGACCATGATCGACAGCGACGCCTTGATCGCGCCCTGCTCGCCGCCGCTCACCGGCGCATCGAGCACCCGCACGCCGCGTTCGGCCCCGGCCGTCGCGACCTCGCGCGAGGTCTCCGGCGCGATCGAGCTCATGTCGATCAGCAGTACGCCGGGTTGCGCCGCAGCCAGCACGCCGCCCGGACCGAGAACGACCTCGGCGACCTGTGGCGAGTCCGGCAGCATCGTGATGACCACCTCAGCGCCGTTCACAGCGCCGGCGATGTCCGCGGCCGGCTTGCCACCGGCTTGTGCCAACCGATCCACGGCTGCCGGTACGACGTCGTACCCGGTCACTGTGTGTCCGGCCCGGACCAGGTTCGCCGCCATGTGCGAACCCATGATCCCGAGGCCGATGAAGCCGATGGCCGTCATACCGCGACCTCCTCGACCGCCATCACGGCTCGCATGAGCTGAGCGGTCTCGGTGGGGGTTTTGCCGACCTTGACGCCGACGGCCTCGAGGGCCTCCTGCTTGGCGGCCGCGGTGCCGGAGGAGCCGGAGACGATGGCGCCGGCGTGGCCCATGGTCTTGCCCTCGGGGGCGGTGAAGCCGGCCACGTAGCCGACCACGGGCTTGGTCACGTTCTCCTTGATGAACGCGGCCGCCCGCTCCTCGGCGTCGCCGCCGATCTCGCCGATCATCACGATCGCGTCGGTGTCCGGGTCGTCCTGGAACGCCTGCAGCGCGTCGATGTGGGTGGTCCCGATGATCGGGTCACCGCCGATCCCGATCGCGGTCGAGAACCCGAAGTCCCGCAGCTCGTACATCATCTGGTACGTCAGCGTGCCGGACTTGCTGACCAGCCCGATCCGGCCGGGACCCGCGATGTCGGCGGGAATGATGCCCGCGTTGGACTGTCCGGGGCTGATGATGCCGGGGCAGTTCGGGCCGATGATGCGCGTGGTGCCGGACGCCTGCGCGTGGGCGAAGAAGGCCGCGGTGTCGTGCACCGGCACGCCCTCGGTGATCACCACCACCAGCGGGATGCCCGCGTCGACGGCCTCGATCACCGCGCCCTTGGTGAACTTCGGCGGCACGAAGACCACCGACACGTCCGCGCCGGCCGACTTCACCGCGTCGGCGCACGAGCCGTAGACCGGGATCGACCGCTTCGCGAAGTCGACCGACTGGCCGCCCTTGCCCGGGGTCACGCCGCCGACCACGTTGGTGCCGGCGGCAAGCATCCGGCTGGTGTGCTTCTGTCCTTCGGACCCGGTCATGCCCTGCACGATGACCCGGCTCTGCTCGGTCAGGAAAATCGCCATGTCACGCCTCTCGGTTCTGCGTTGCCAGCTCGGCGGCACGGGCGGCCGCGCCGTCCATCGTGTCCACCACGGTCACCAGCGGATGGTTGGCCTGGGCAAGGATCCGGCGGCCCTCGTCGACGTTGTTGCCGTCCAGCCGGACCACCAGCGGCTTGTCGGCCTGGTCGCCGAGCAGCGCGAGCGCCTGGACGATCCCGTTCGACACCGCGTCGCAGGCGGTGATGCCGCCGAACACGTTCACGAACACACTGCGGACCTGGGCGTCGCCGAGGATGATGCCGAGTCCGTTCGCCATCACCTCCGCCGACGCGCCACCCCCGATGTCGAGGAAGTTGGCGGGCCGCACGCCGTACGGCTCGCCGGCGTACGCGACCACGTCGAGGGTGGACATGACCAGGCCGGCGCCGTTGCCGATGATGCCGACCGAGCCGTCCAGCTTGACGTAGTTCAGGCCCTTCTCCTGGGCCGCGGCCTCGAGCGGGTCCGCGGCCGCCTTGTCCTCGAAGCCCGCGTGGTCGGCGTGCCGGTACGCCGCGTTCGCGTCGAGGGTCACCTTGCCGTCGAGGGCCTCGAGCGAGCCGTCGCCGAGCTTGACCAGCGGGTTCACCTCGACCAGTGACGCGTCCTCGGCGATGAACACGTCCCAGAGCTTCCGGACGACGTCCTCAGCACCGGCCGGGAAGCCCGCGGCCGCGACGATCTCGGCCGCCTTGGCTTCGTCCACGCCGACCGCCGGGTCGATCGCGACCTTGGCGATCGCGTCCGGGTTGGTGTGCGCGACCTCCTCGATCTCGACACCGCCCTCGGTGCTGGCGATGCAGAGGTAGTCCCGGTTGGCCCGGTCGACCAGGAAGGAGAAGTAGTACTCCTCGGCGATGTCCGCGGCCGGCGCGAGCAGCACCCGGCGGACGGTGTGGCCCTTGATGTCCATGCCGAGGATCTCGCCGGCCCTGGCCACGGCCTCGTCGGGGGAGCTCGCCAGCTTCACCCCGCCGGCCTTGCCGCGGCCGCCGGTCTTCACCTGCGCCTTCACCACCACGCGGCCGCCCAGGTCCGCGGCGGCCGCGGCGGCGTCGGCCGGGTCCTCGACCACCCGGCCGAGCGTCACCGGGACGCTGTGCCGGGCGAACAGCTCCTTGGCTTGGTACTCCATCAGGTCCACGGCAGCCTCCATCTCCAGGGGTTACGGACGACTGTATGCGGTATACAGTCGCCGTCACAAGGGTTTGGGCTCTGGACAACGACGACGCGGAGGAGTACCACAGATCTCATACGGTATGCAGTAGTCAGGAGGCGGAATGAATCACGCGATGGCCACGCCCCGGGACGTGCGTGACGTCTACGGGCGGCAATACCGCATCGGCGAGGATGCCGAGGAGCTGACCGGACACCCCCGCGGATGGCAGCTGTGGGCGACCTGGGCCTGCATGGTCGCCATCAGCCCACTGCAGTACTCCTTCGGCTCCGCCGCGATCGGCTTGCAGGACGGACGCGGCTGGGACGCCGTCGCGACCATGTGGCTGCTGGCCATCTTCGTCGCCTGCCAGGCGCTGATCGCGATCCCGGCCGCCTGGGTCCAACGGGTACGGCGGGCAACGCCCACTCAGCTCGTGGTTGCCGGTGGTCTGCTCGCGGCGGTCGGCCTGGTGACGCTCGCCCACGCGGACAGCTACGCGCTCGTCGTCCTCGGCTACGCGGTGGTCGGCGGAGCCGGCGCCGGACTCGTGTACGCGGCCTGCATCACCACCGCCGCACGCTGGTTCCCTGATCGCCGCACCGCCACGATCGGCTTTGTCACCGGTGGCTTCGCTGTCGGCGCCGTACCCAGCATTGCGCTACTGACCGTCTTTCAGACGGCGAGCGGGCAGCGGATCGTCTTCGACCTGACTGCGCTCGTTGCTGTGGTGATCGTGCTGATCGCCGGCGGAGTGCTCAAGGATCCGCCGCGGCACTGGTGGCCCGCGCACATCGACGCGCAGGTGTGGGCGATCGACCGCAAGCTCAACCGGAGCATCCCGCACAACGCGCCCGCGGTCCGGCACTACCGCCCGGCCGAGGCGATGCGCACCGGAGCGCTCCCGCTGATGTGGCTGACGCTCGCCCTCAGTACGGCGCTCTCCCTGTTCGGCATCGCGTTCGTCGTGAGCTATGCGGTCACCGCGGAGCTGGGGGTCGCGGTCGCCGGGTTCGCGGCCGGGATGCTTGCCGCAGTCAACGGTCTTGGCCGTTCGCTGGCCGGGCACCTCTCGGACCGGTTCGGCCGGCGCCGGGTGCTGGCCGCCGTACTGATGGTCGAAGGGTTCACGCACGTCGGGCTCGTGGTCGCGGGTGAGGCGGGTGCGGGCTGGGCGTTCGTGCTGTGCGCGATGTTCGCCGGCCTGGGTGGCGGCGCCTTCTACGCGATCATGGCGAACCTCGTGCTGGAGTTCTTCGGCGAGAACAGCCTGCTGCAGAATCAGGCGATCCTGTACTCCGCGAAGGCTGCCGGCGGACTCGTCGGCGTCGGTGTCGCTGCGTCGGTGGTGGCGTCGGTCGGGTATCGGCCGTTGTTCCTCGGCGCCGGGTTGCTCGGTGTGCTGACGGCCTTGATCGTGCGGTTCCTGAAACAACCAGGTCGACCAGCGTTGCCGGTCCGGCCGCAGTTGGGCACCCCGGTCGCCGGGTCGGGCGAGTGAACGGCTACGGCCGGGTCGCGCGGCCCGATCCGTGCGTCATGGAGCTGGTGTCGAAGCTGGCCCGGGAACCGTGGACCGATCGCCCGACCTGCGTTCACCCCACGCTGAGCGCGGTGGCAAGGGCGGTGCACGACCACAGCAGCTCGTCCGGCCGCAAGGCCCTGCTCCCACTGGCGCCGAGCTTCATCGGTACGGCGCGGACCGGCTTCGAACCGTCCGCCCGCGTCGTCGCCCTGTGCGTGTCGACCGCGCTGACGGGCGGCGAGCTCACGAAGGACGAACGCATCCGGTTGGCGAACGCGCATCGGACCGCGATCCACCTGATGAACGGGCACGAGGAGCCCGGCGGAGCGGCACGCTGGTGGTTGCCGCTGCTCGGCCGGTTCGGCTGGAGCGAGCCGTTCTACCGGACCTTCGTCGCCACCGAGCACGCCGCAGAAGCGGTCGCGGTCACCGCCCGGCTGTCGGACGGTGACCGCGACGTACGCCTGCGCCAGTTACTGAAACAGTGTCTGGCCGCTCACGGCGCCCGCCGGCCGGGTGCTCCCAAGCCCTCGTGCTCGACGTCCGCCCAGAAACCGTGGTCGTAGTCGCCGTCGGGAATTGCTACCAGTTCGGGCCGACGAGGGGCGCGGAGCTGCTGCTCGAGGCGCTCCAGGTCCGCCGCGCACCGTTGCAGGTCGTCCATCAGCCGCAGTACGTCGAGATGCGGACCGAGCTGATTCCTCAACGCCAGAAGGGATTTCTCCAAGGCCTGCACGGCTTCGCGGGTCCGGTCGAGGTGTTCGTGAATCGTCATCGCACCCTCCTGGCTTCGAACTCTGGACAAGCACCACGGCGTGCGATAAGACTACGACTACACCATACGGTATGCAATCTACATTCTGTGTGACACGACAGGGGCGAACCCCGGCCCTTCCGAGGAGATGACTGCAGATGGCGCAGACAGTGTCGGAGACCCAACCAGCCGCAGCCGTGAAGGAGCCGGAGACTGCGACGATCTCGGGCGGTCACCTGGTCGCCAAGGCCCTGAAGGCCGAGGGGATCGACGTGATCTTCACCCTCTGCGGCGGGCACATCATCGACATCTACGACGGCTGTGTCGACGAGGGCATCGCGGTGGTCGACGTCCGGCACGAGCAGGTCGCCGCGCACGCGGCCGACGGCTACGCGCGGATGACCGGCAAGCCCGGCTGCGCCGTCGTCACCGCCGGCCCCGGCACCACGGACGCCGTCACCGGTGTCGCGAACGCGTTCCGGGCCGAGAGCCCGATGCTGCTGATCGGCGGGCAGGGCGCGCTGAACCAGCACAAGATGGGGTCCCTGCAGGACCTGCCGCACGTCGACATGATGACGCCGATCACCAAGTTCGCCGCGACCGTGCCGCACACCGCGCGGGTCGCCGACATGGTGTCGATGGCGTTCCGCGAGTGCTTCAACGGCGCCCCCGGCCCGTCCTTCCTGGAGATCCCGCGCGACATCCTGGACAACTCGGTCCCGGTCGAGTCCGCGACGGTCCCCGAGCCCGGCCGGTACCGGGCGTCCACCAAGAGCATCGGCGACCCGGCCAACATCGAGGCGCTGGCCGACCTGCTGGTCCGGGCCGAGAAGCCGGTGGTGCTGCTCGGCACCCAGGTCTGGACCTCGCGCGGCACCGACGCCGCGGTCGAGTTCGCCCGGAAGCTGAACATCCCGGCGTACATGAACGGCTCCGCCCGCGGCTCGCTGCCGCCCGGCGACCCGCACCACTTCCACCTGTCCCGCCGGTACGGGTTCAACAACGCCGACCTGATCCTGATCGTCGGGACGCCGTTCGACTTCCGGATGGGCTACGGCCGCCGGCTGCCGAAGGGCGCGACCGTGGTGCAGATCGACATGGACTACCGCACCGTCGGCAAGAACCGCGACATCGACCTCGGCCTGGTCGGCGACCCGGGCGCGATCCTGGCCGCGGTCACCCAGGCGGCGTCGGGCCGGATCCAGAAGGCCGGCGACCGGAAGGCGTGGTTCGCCGAACTGCGGGCCGAGGAGGACGCGGCGTACCAGAAGCGGCTGCCGAAGCAGCTGTCGGACGCCAACCCGATCCACCCGCTGCGGCTGGCGCACGAGATCAACGAGTTCCTCACCGAGGACTCGATCTACATCGGCGACGGCGGCGACATCGTCACCTTCTCCGGCGGCGTGGTGCAGCCGAAGTCGCCCGGCCACTGGATGGACCCGGGCCCGCTCGGCACCATCGGCGTCGGCATCCCGTTCGTGATGGCGGCCAAGTACGCCCGCCCCGACCAGGAAGTGGTCGCGCTGTTCGGCGACGGCGCGTTCTCGCTGACCGGCTGGGACTTCGAGACGCTGGTCCGCTTCAACCTCCCGTTCGTCGGTGTCGTCGGCAACAACTCCTCGATGAACCAGATCCGCTACGGCCAGGAGGTCAAGTACGGCCAGGCCCGCGGCCGGGTCGGCAACACGCTCGGCGACGTCCGGTACGACGAGTTCGCCAAGATGCTCGGCGGGTACGGCGAGGAGGTCCGCGACCCCAAGGACATCGGGCCGGCCATGCAGCGCGCCCGCGAGTCCGGGCTGCCGTCGCTGATCAACGTCTGGGTCGACCCGGACGCGTACGCCCCCGGAACCATGAACCAGACCATGTACAAGTAACGGAGGACCAGCATGTCCAAGGCCCTCGAAGGTGTCCGCGTACTCGACATGACCCACGTGCAGTCCGGACCGTCCTGCACCCAGATTCTCGCCTGGCTCGGCGCCGACGTCATCAAGCTGGAGGCGCCCACCGGTGACATCACCCGCCAGCAGCTGCGCGACCTCCCGGACGTCGACAGCCTCTACTTCACGATGCTGAACTGCAACAAGCGCAGCATCACGCTGAACATGAAGTCCGACCGGGGCAAGGAGATCTTCACCGACCTGGTGAAGGACGTCGACATCCTGGTGGAGAACTTCGCCCCCGGCGCGATCGACCGGATGGGCTTCACCTGGGAGCGGCTGCAGCTGATCAACCCGCGGCTGATCTTCGCCTCGATCAAGGGCTTCGGCCCGGGCCGGTACGAGGACTTCAAGGCCTACGAGGTGGTCGCCCAGGCGATGGGCGGCGCGATGAGCACGACCGGGTTCGAGGACGGGCCGCCGACCGCGAGCGGCGCCCAGATCGGCGACTCCGGCACCGGCATCCACCTGGTCGCCGGCATCCTGGCGGCGCTGTACCAGCGGACGCACAGCGGCAAGGGCCAGCGGGTCAGCGTGGCGATGCAGGAAGCCGTGCTGAACCTGACCCGGGTGAAGCTGCGCGACCAGCAGCGGCTCGCCCACGGCCCGCTGCGCGAGTACCCGAACGAGCACTTCGGCGACGCGGTGCCGCGGTCCGGGAACGCCTCCGGCGGCGGCCAGCCCGGCTGGGCGCTGCGGTGCGCCCCGGGCGGCCCGAACGACTACATCTACGTGATCGTCCAGCCGCCAGGCTGGGCCCCGATCGCGAACCTGATCGGCAGGCCCGAGCTGGCCGACGACCCGGACTGGTCCACCCCGGCAGCCCGGCTCGGCAAGCTGGACAAGATGTTCGCGCTGATCGAGCAGTGGACCGAGCAGCACACGAAGTTCGAGGTGATGGACAAGCTCAACGCGCTGAACGTGCCCTGCGGGCCGATCATGTCCACCCGGGAGCTGATCGAGGACGAGACGCTGGCCGAGCTCGGCGCGGTGGTCGAGGTGAAGCACGCGCAGCGCGGCAGCTTCAAGACCGTCGGCTGCCCGATCAAGCTGTCCGACTCCCCGGTCCAGGTCGAGACCTCACCCGGTCTCGGCGAGCACAACCCCGAGATCTACGGCGAGCTCGGCATCGACACCGCCGAGCTCGAGGAACTCAAAGCCGCCGGCGTCGTCTGACCACTCTGAATTGGAGCAACTGGCATGACCTATGACAAGGCAGCAGTCCAGACCATCCTCGACCAGGCTCTGGCGGACGGCCGCACCTCGCTGAGCGCGCCCGAGGCCAAGCAGGTCGCGGACGCGTACGGCATCCCGACGCCGGGTGAGGGGCTGGCCACGACTGCCGAGGGAGCGGCCGGCCTGGCGGCCGAGATCGGCTTCCCCGTCGTGCTGAAGATCGTCTCGCCGGACATCCTGCACAAGACCGACGCCGGTGGGGTGGTGGTCGGCGTCGACTCCGAGGACGCCGCGAAGGAGGCGTTCCAGAAGATTGTCGACAATGCGAAAGCCTACAAAGCCGACGCGGCCATCACCGGTGTCCAGGTGCAGAAGATGCTCGTCACCGGCGGTGACGTGCAGGAGGTCATCGTCGGCGCGGTCACCGACCAGACGTTCGGCAAGGTGGTCGCGTTCGGGCTCGGTGGCGTCCTGGTCGAGGTGCTGAAGGACGTCACCTTCCGGCTGGCCCCGCTGTCGGCCGACGAGGCCCGGTCGATGATCGACGGGATCGGCGCGCACGAGATGCTGGACGGCGTCCGCGGCGCCAAGCCGGTGGACAAGGAGGCCGTCGCCGACCTGGTCAAGCGGCTGTCCGACCTGGTCACCGACTTCCCGCAGTTCGCCGAGGTGGACCTGAACCCGGTACTGGCCGGGCCGGACGGCGCCACCGCGGTGGACTTCCGGATCATCGTCGACGCCGAGGCCGGCAAGCCGGTCGAGCGGTACAGCCAGGACGAGATCCTGGCCGCGATGACCCGGATCATGAAGCCGCGCGCGGTCGCGGTGATCGGGGCCTCGAACGAGACCGGCAAGATCGGCAACTCGGTGATGAAGAACCTGGTCAACGGCGGCTACCAGGGCGACATCTACCCGATCAACCCCAAGGGCGGTGAGGTGCTCGGGCTGAAGGCGTTCCCGAGCATCCTGGACGTCCCGGGGGACGTGGACGTCGCGGTGTTCGCCGTACCGGCCAAGTTCGTCGGCGGCGCGCTCGAGCAGTGCGGCGAGAAGGGCGTGGCCGGGGCGATCCTGATCCCGTCCGGGTTCGCCGAGACCGGTGACCAGGAGCTCCAGGACGAGGTGGTGGCGATCGCGCGCAAGCACAACGTGCGCATCCTCGGGCCGAACATCTACGGCTACTACTACCTGCCGGAGAGCCTGTGCGCGACGTTCTGCACGCCGTACGACGTCAAGGGCAGTGTTGCGCTTTCGTCACAGAGCGGAGGCATCGGGATGGCGATCCTCGGCTTCAGCCGGTCCAGCCGGATGGGCGTCTCCGCGATTGTTGGAGTAGGCAACAAGGCCGACATCGACGAGGATGACCTCCTGACGTTCTTCGAGAACGACGACAACACCAACCTGATCGCCATGCACCTGGAGGACCTGAAGGACGGCCGGGCGTTCGCCGAGACGGCGGCCCGGGTGTCGAAGAAGAAGCCGGTCGTCGTGCTGAAGGCCGGCCGCACCGACATGGGCGCGCGGGCGGCCAGCTCGCACACCGGCGCCCTGGCCGGCAACGACAAGGTGTACGACGACATCCTGCGGCAGAGCGGTGTGGTCCGGGCGCCGGGGCTGAACGAGATGCTCCAGTTCGCCCGCGGCATCCCGCTGCTGCCGACGCCGAAGGGCGAGAACGTCGTCATCATCACCGGCGCGGGCGGCTCCGGCGTCCTGCTGTCGGACGCCTGCGTGGACAACGGCCTGCAGCTGATGTCGATGCCGGCCGACCTGGACGAGGCGTTCAAGAAGTTCATCCCGCCGTTCGGGGCCTCCGGCAACCCGGTGGACATCACCGGCGGCGAGCCGCCGTCGACGTACCGGAACACGATCGCGCTCGGGCTGTCCGACGAGCGGATCCACGCCTTGATCCTGGGCTACTGGCACACCATCGTGACACCGCCGATGGTGTTCGCGAAGCTGGTCGCCGAGGTGGTCGAGGAGTACCGCGCCAAGGGCATCGACAAGCCGGTGGTGGCCTCGCTGTCCGGCGACGTCGAGGTCGAGGAAGCCAGTCAGTACCTGTTCGACCACGGCGTGGTCGCCTACCCGTACACCACCGAGACCCCCGTCCAGGTCCTCGGTGCCAAATACCGCTGGGCCCGCCACGCCGGCCCGCTCGGCTGAACTGATTGGAGGAAGGAGCGCGGGGGAGTAGGGCGTACCGGACGATTCCCCGCCTACTGCGCGGAATCGTCCGCCACGCCCTTGATCCGCTAGTTGGCGTCGATCTAAGGAGTCCGCCTTGGACGTCACAAGCAACACCTCAGAAGTACCCGAAGGGCCGGCCGCGGCAGCTGTGACCGAGAAGGTCTGGAAAGCGGGCAGGCTCGAACCGATGCCGATCCGGAAGCTGCCGGACGCTCCGCCGTCGCTGCACATCCTGGGCCCGACCGTGTTCCTGGTCGCGCTGGGCGTCGGCATGGGCGAGTCCTACATGTGGCCCCGGCTCGTCCTGGTGTTCGGGCCGGACATCCGCTGGCTGTTCATGGTGGGCGTCACACTGCAGGCGTTCGTGCTGCTGGAGATGGCCCGGTACGCGATGGCCACCGGCGAGAGCATCTTCTTCGGCGCGGCCCGCATCTTCAAACCGATGATGTGGTTCTTCTACGTCGCGGCGATCCTGATCTACATGTGGCCCGGCCACCTGTCGGCCGGCGCCGCCGCGTTCGAGGAAGTCAGCGGCATACCTTGGCAGGTCTCGGCCTGCGTCGCGCTGATCTTCGTCGGAGTGCTGTTCAGCATGCTCTCGGTGATCTACAACTTCCTCGAGAAGCTGCTCGGCCTGCTGATCGGCCTGCTGGTGGTCGGCACGTCGGTGATCGCGGCGATCGTGGGCAGCTGGGACGACCTGGCGAACACCCTGTCCGGGATGTTCGCGTTCGGGTACTTCCCGGACAAGGCGCTGACCGACGCGTGGTTCCCGATCGTGGTCGGCTCGATCGCGTTCGCCGGCCCGTCCGGTATGCAGCAGATGTGGTACACCCTGCAGTTGCGCGACAGCGGCGCCGCGATGGGGTCGCACATCCCGAAGATCCGCGGTCTGCGATCGGCCGGCGAGGCCGAGTCGATGCCGTCGCGGGGCTTCATGTTCGACACCGACGACCCGGCCGAGATGCAGAAGTGGAAGGGCTGGCGCAAGTGGGTCACCTTCGACGCGCTGCTGCTCTTCTGGGGTATCACCATGCTGGTGACGGTCTCGTTCACCGTGCTGGCCATGTCGGCGGCGCGGACCAACCCGAACGTGGCCAGCCTGATCGAGGGCGGTGACCGGGAGGCGGCGCTGAAGGCCATGTCCGACGCGTTCGCGTCGGCCGGCAGCCCGATCCTCGGCACGCTGTTCTTCGGCTTCATCGCGCTGATCGGGCTGAACGCGACCCTCGGTCTGTTCGACTCGTTTTCCCGCGGCCAGGCGGACATGACGTACTACTTCGTGCCGGGGGCCAAGCGGTTCTCGATGTCGAGGCTGTACGCCGGGTTCCTCTGGGGCGTGATCACCTTCGGCATCCTGATCCTGCTGTTCGGGCCGGCCGACGGTCCGGCGGGCATCCTGGACATCCTCGCCTTCCTGTCCACGTTCGCGATGGGCGCCTACTGCATCGTGTTGCTGCTGGTGAACAACATGCTGCTGCCCAAGCCGATCCGGCCGGGTCCGGTGCGGAACGTGATCATCGGGTTCGGCGCGGTGTTCTACCTCGGCCTGCTGTTCTACTGCCTGATCCGCTTCGGTGTGGTCGTGGACTGATCATGGCCGATCTGAAGCAGCTCGCGGAGTTCTCGGTCCCGGCCGCCGCGGTCGGCGCCGCGGCCGGAGTCATCGCCGGAGGGCTGGCCGCGTTCGTCGGCCAGCCCCTCGGCTGGGCGGTCGCGACCGGCCTCGGTCTCGGCGTCCCGCTGGTCCTGTTCGGCGCGGGGTACGCCGTACTGGTCGCGCTGGGCAAAGTCCCCGCCGGTGTGTTCGCGCCGGCGGCGGTCTACTGGGTGATCGGCTTCCCGCTCGCCCTGCTGGTGCATTCGGTGGTGACCGAGTGGGTGGTGGCCGGCTCGCCGGGACTGCCACCCGAGCCGTGGAAGTTCCTCGCCTTCCGGGCCCTGGTGAGCATGGGCTTCGCGATCGGCTTCCTCTGGATGCACGAGCAACTCGGCCGCCACTGGTGGCCGCGCATCCTGGATCGCAACATCTACGCCAGGCGAACCGTCGAGCAGTACGCGCACCTCGCCGCCGCGCTGGAGGCCCGCAAGGCCGCCACCGGCCGAGGCCGCAAGAAGAAGCTGGCCTGACGTTCGAGGGGATATCCACCGATGTTGTGCCTTCTCCCGTGGTGTACGAGGGGAGAAGGCACAACCCGGTCGGATATCCCCTCGAGTTGTGTCGCGGGGTCAGGTCGTCGTACGGCGGCGGCGCCGGGGAGCCGCTTCGGTCTCCGGGGCGCTCTCGTCGGGGCCGTTGGCGGCCTGGAGGTCGTGGTAGGCCTTGCGGGTGTGCTCGGTGTGCTCGCGCATCGTCTGCGCGGCCTTGTCCTCGTCACCCTCGCTGATCGCCTTGACCAGCCGGTTGTGCTCCCGCCAGGACGCGGCGCCGCGCACCGGCGCGACCGGCGTGTAGTACCACCGGACCCGGCGGTCCACCTGGGCCGCGAAGTCCACCAGGAACCTGTTGCCGGACATCTGCGTGATCAGGCTGTGCAGCTCGCCGTTCGTCCGTACGGCGCCGTCGATGTCGCCGGCCTCGTGGAACGCCGTGCCGACCTTGCAGAGGTCCTTGAGCTTGGCCACGTCGTCCTTCGTGGCGTGCCGGGCCGCGAGCCGCGCGGACTCCGACTCCAGCGCCGCACGGGCCGCCAGCAACTGGTCGACCTCGTCCTCGGCCGGGACGTGCACCATCGCGCCGAAGCCCGGTCGCAGGTCCACCCAGCCCTCGTTGTTGAGCCGCTGGAGGGCCTCCCGGACCGGCTGCCGGGACACCCCGAGCATGCCGGCCAGCTCGACCTCGACGAGGTGCCGGCCGCGCTCGAGGGTGCCGTCGATGATCATCTCGGTCAGGGCCTCGTAGACGGACTCCCGCAACGGCGTCGGGCGCTTGACGTGCCGCACACCGGGGGAGACGGGATCGCTGGTACCCGCGCTGATGGTCGTCATGAGGTCCTTCCCGGAACAAATGCTGAGGGATCAGGATGGCACTTGGTAGACAGTCTACCAAGTGCCATGACCGAACATATGGTTTTCGGCCCCGGGATTCCGGGAGCCGGTCAGGCGGCCGACTCGTCCGCCCGGCGGCGGTCGTCGTCGCCGGAGGTGAGCCGGACGTCGCCGGCGGTCAGCCGGGCCAGTTCGGCGTCCAGGTCGACCGGAGTGTTCAGCTCCTCCTGCAGTTCCGGAGCATCCGGGAACTGCGGGCGAGCCGCCAGAGCACCGAACCTACGCGTGAAGATCATTGTCTACCTTCCTGCTCCTCGTGGGAGCTTGCTTGAATTCTGCCTTCTGTATACATTCAACCAGGCGTACTGACCGGTTATGCCCGCGTCTCACGTGATCCCGGTTACGTACGACGTGATCCCGCTTACACGCGCGCCTTCGTGGAGTAGGAGCGCGCGCCGGTTCCGGCCAGCCGGCCGCCGTCGACGATCAGGTACTCGTCGCGGATCGGGGTGCCGGCGAACCAGGACTCGAGGATCTCCCGGGTGCCGGCGGCGTACCGGGCCTGGGCCGACAGTGACGATCCGGAGATGTGCGGTGTCATTCCGTGATGCGGCATCGTCCGCCACGGGTGGTCGGCCGGCGCCGGCTGCGGGTACCAGACGTCACCGGCGTACCCGGCCAGGTGCCCGCTCCGGAGGGCGCGGTCGACGGCGTCCTGGTCGACGATCTTCGCCCGGGCGGTGTTGATCAGGTAGGCGCCGCGCTTCATCGCGCCGAGCAGCTGGTCGCCGAACAGTCCCTCGGTCTCCGGGTGCAGTGGCGCGTTGATCGTCACCACGTCGCAGTGCGGCGCCATGTCGGCCGCGTCCGGGTGGAAGGTCAGGCCGAGCTCGCGCTCGACCGACTCCGGCAGCCGGTGCCGGTCGGTGTAGTGCAGCTTCACGTCGAAGGGCGCCAGCCGGCGCAGTACGGCGAGACCGATCCGGCCGGCGGCGACGGTGCCGACGTGCATGCCCTCGAGGTCGTACGAGCGGGCGACGCAGTCCGCGATGTTCCAGCCGCCGTCCAGCACGACCTGGTGCGACGGGAGGTAGTTGCGGACCAGGCTCAGTGTCATCATCACCACGTGCTCGGCGACGCTGATGCTGTTGCAGTAGGTGACCTCGGCAACGGTCACGCCGTGCGCGATCGCCGCGTCCAGGTCGACGTGGTCGGAGCCGATGCCGGCGGTGATCGCGAGCTCGAGGTTCGGCGCGTTCGCGATCCGCTCGGCGGTCAGGTACGCCGGCCAGAACGGCTGCGAGATCACCACGTCGGCGTCGGGCAGCTCGCGGTCCAGCACCTCCTCCTTGTCGGAGGTGACGACCAGCGTGTGGCCCTGGCTTTCCAGGAAGTCGCGCAGTCCCAGCTCGCCGGAGACGCTGCCGAGCAGCTGGCCGGGCGTGAAGTCGATGTCCTTCGGGGTCGGCGCGGTCTGGCCGCCGGGGTAGTGGTCGATCACCGGGATGTCGTCACGCGCGTACGACGTCGGGTAGCCGCCGGCGGGATCGTCGTACAGGACGCACAGGATCTTGGCCATGGTGTGGAATCTCCTTGTGGTGAAGGGACTTCCACACTTGCCGCGTCACGGTCCGGCGGTCAAAGACTTGCTTGCTATGTCGAGATAGCCAGAACCCATCAAGTGCACGTCGAGCAGCGCGTCCAGCGCGTTGTGGACGCCGGCCTGCCGCGCGACGTCGAGGAGCGCGCGGGCGAGCACCGGCTCGGGGCTGCGGGCCGCGATCACCAGGCCGACCCGCGGCCCGTGCGCCGGGCCCTTCAGCGGTACGACGCGCATGCCGTCGGGCACCCCGAACATGTGCAGCCACGCGTGCGAGATCACGGTCGACCAGTGGTTGCCGTGCAGGTGGCTGTAGAGGCCGGAGACCGTGTCGCTCTCGATCGACGGCGCCGCGGTGACGCCGTCGTCGGTGAAGTAGCCGTTCATGATCCGCCGGTTGCGCATGTCCGGGGACAGCAGGCACAGCGGCAGCTCGGCGACCTGCGCCCAGGTTGCCATCGGCAACTCGGCGAGCGCGGTGTGCTGCGGGGTGAGCAGCAGGTAGCGCTCTTCGTACAGCGGGGTCTTGCGGACGTGGCCGAGGGTGTCGTCGTCGAGGTAGGTCATCGCCACGTCCAGGTCGAACTCGGCGAGCTTCTGGGTGATGTCGCGCGAGGACAGCGACTCGATGGTGACCTTCCCGTTCGTGTGCCGTTCGCAGAACGGGGTGGTGAGCAGCGAGACGACGGGCATCGCGGTCGGGATCGCGCCGAGCCGGAGCGTGCCGGTCAGGCCGCCGCGCATCACCGACAGCTCGTGCCGCAGCGCGTCCTGCTCGGCGAGGATCCGCTGCGCCCAGAGCAGCACCCGCTCACCCTCGGGGGTGAGGCCCTCGAACCGGCGGCCGCGGCGGACGATCGGCACGTCGAGCTCCTGCTCGAGCTTGCGGATCGCGGCGGACAGCGACGGCTGGGACACGTAGCAGGCGTCCGCCGCCCGGGCGAAGTGCTTCTCCCGGGCCAGGGCGACGAGGTACTCCAGCTGGCGGAGCAGCATCAGGACCCGGCCTGGCGGTGGACCGCATACCAGTCGTCTGTATACATAATCCAACTGTAGTGACGTCACCTGACTCCGGGAAGGGCTGGCGGGTCGCGCCCTTGTCGTGTGACGTGGATCACATCAGTGCTGGTCTAATCGAGACGGGCTCGTTCGACGGATGAGTAGGAAGTCCCGTTTTCCTAAGGAGCAGGGTGATGGAGAAAGTTGTCTCGAACGACGGCACCGAGATCGCCTACGACGCAGTCGGCAGCGGTCCGGGGCTGGTGCTGATCGCCGGCGCGTTCACCGACCGGTCCTTCTTCGCGCCGTACGCCGAGGCGTTGTCCGGCGCGTTCACGGTGGTGAACTACGACCGGCGTGGCCGCGGTGACTCCGGCGACACGACGCCGTACGCGGTCGAGCGGGAGTGGGAGGACCTGGACGCCGTGCGGACGGCGACCGGGGCGCGGTACGCCTGCGCGTTCTCGTCCGGGGTGATGGTGCTGCTGCAGGCCGGGCTGCCGTTCGAGAAGGTGGCGATCATGGAGCCGCCGTTCCGCGTCGAGGGCGCGCCGCCGGCGCCGGAGCGGTACCTCGAGCGGCTGCAGGAGTACGTCGACGCCGGAAACCCCGGCGGTGCGGCCGAGTTGTTCATGGTGGAGGCGGTCGGTCAGCCGAAGGAGGTCGTGGACCAGATCCGGGAGACGCCGATGTGGGCCGGGCTGGAGGCGATGGCGCCCACCCTCGTGTACGACGGCCTGCAGATGCGGGACAGCGCCGTACCCGTGTCGCTGCTGTCGTCGATCTCCACGCCGGTGCTCGGGCTGTACAGCAACGCGAGTCCGGAGTGGATGCAGCTGGCCGTGCAGGAGGCTGTGGCCGCATTGCCGAACGGTACGGCGGAGGGGCACGACGGGACGTTCCACACGCTCCCGCCGGAGACGCTTGCTGCTGTTCTGACCGGCTACTTCATCGCTGGCTGACGTCTGCCGGACAGGACGCGCTTGAGGCCCGGCGCCAGCGGTCGCTCGATCCAGTAGTGCAGGGCGGCGGCCGCGGCGGTCATCACGGTCATCGTGGCGGCGACCAGGAGGACATGGTTCACCTGGTCGCCGAGCCGCTCGAACACGATGAACCCGAGGTGCGCGTGGATCAGGTACAGCGGGTAGGTGAGCGCGCCGAGGACCGCGAACCACGGGCGGCCCAGGTGCTGGGTGAGCCGCATCGCGATCGCGAGCAGGACCGCGAAGATCAGCACGATGACGGCGACCACGACCGGGCGGTGGATCTCGGTGCCGTAGCGGACGCCGACCCGGTCGGCGAACCCGATGCCCCGGAAGATCGCGTTGCCCAGCGCGATGCCGACGATCAGGAGGTACTGCGGTTTCGCGCCATGTTGGTTGATCAGGCAGAGCGCCATACCGGCGATGAAGTAGTGCGCGAACTGGGTGTTCAGGACCAGATCGGTTGCGGACGGCAACAGGCCGGCCTCGAAGGCGAACGTCGCGGCCAGCCAGGCCCAGAGGAAGACGGTGACCCGGCGGCGGGTGATGCCGATGGCGGTGAGGACCAGGATCATCGCGTAGAACCGGAGCTCGGCCCACAGGGTCCAGTAGACGACGTCGACGTTCTCGATGTTCGGCACCGAGTTGAACATGGTCAGGTTCGCCAGGTACTGCGGGAGCGAGACCGGGAAGCGGCCCTGGCTGAGCGTGACCGAGACGACCGTCGTGAGGGTGACGGCGACCCAGTACGCCGGGTACAGCCGAACGGCCCGGGAGACCAGGAACGCTCGCGGGGTGCGGTCCCAGGCGCTGAGCAGGACGACGAAACCGCTGATCGTGAAGAACAGGTCGACGCCGAGGTAGCCGTAGCGCGCGATCAGGTCGGCGTGCGGGAAGTGGGTCGGCGCGAGGCCGCCGGCATACGCCGAGAAGACGTAGTGGTACGTCATCACCGAGACGGCAGCGATGATCCGTAGCAGGTCGATCTCGTACAGCCGCGCTGGAGGATGCTCGAGTTCCACCCAGCTACTAGACCGCGTTCGGCCGCCGCAATCGTCAGCCCACGGCGTGATCCCGGCGTGCTACTGACGGATGAGGCCGGGGTGCTCCGCGGCGAGATGGTTGTACGCGGCAAGCACCTCCGGTGGGATCTCGACGTGGTCGATGAAGTTGCGGCCCCGTGGGCCGTAGCCGTCGGCGTCGTCGCGCAGCCGGCGGATCTCGCCGAGGACGAGCTCCGTGAATCGCCGGGGGCTCCAGATCTCGGGGAGGGCCGGGCCGGCGCTGACGTGGTCCGGCCCGATCCACGGATGAGCGGTGCGTGGCTGATCAACGTCGTCCCGGGCAGATCGCTGAACGAGCGCTCGAAGCATGCGTGTGTCCGGCGTTGCATGGTCGGGTCCTGGATCAGCAGGAGGGTCTCCGGGCGGTCGACGAGCTGCCGGGTCAGGTGTGCGTTCTCGCCGCAGTTGGTCGACTTGTCCTCGACCACGATGGACTCGGGCGGTACGCCGTACCTGGTGATGAGCAGGTCGCGGAAGACGTGGGACTCGGGGCGCCCGGTGGTGTGGACGTCGAGTCCGCGTCGTCGTACCGCTTCTTCGAGGTGGTGCGTCGAGTGGCCGATGCCGCCGCTGATCAGGATCTGTGGAGCCAGGCTTTGGTGATACAGCTCGGCCGCCGTCTCGACGGACTCGAGGACGGCGGAGCCCATCAGCGCGATGCGGTCGGCAGGGGCGATCTCGTCCCGCCGGGCGAGGTACCGTCCGATCAGCGCCTCAGCCGGCGGCGTCACAGCCTTTGCCATCAGCTTGGCAGGCGCATGGGCATCAGGATGTACGCCGAGTCGCCGGACGGCTCGTCGTCCGGGGAGCGAAGGCCGGTGAGGTTGGCGGGCTTGGTCGGCTGGGTGAAGGCGAAATGCGCGACCGGGGCTCCGATCGAGGCCAGTCCGTCGAGCAGGTAGCCCGCGTTGAACCCGGTCGACACCGGCTCGCCCGTCAGCGCGACCTCGACGGACTCGGACGCCTGAGCCTCGTCCCCGCTGCCGGCGTCCAAAGTCGCCGTACCGTCCGTGATGGTGAGCCGGATCGGCGTCGTCCGCTCCGCCACCAACGCGACCCGCTTCACCGCCTCGACCAGCACCGCGGTCTCCACCCGGACGGTGCTGGTGATCGCGGCCGGCGCCGGGATCAGGCTGCGAACCTTCGGGAACTCGCCGTCGATCAATCGGCTCGTCGCCCGCCGGCCGGCGCTCTCGAACCCGATCAACCCGTCCCCTGTGCGGGTCGAACCGAGCGCGAGCGTGACGTCGTGGCCCGCCATCGCCTTGGACACGTCGGCGAGCATCTTGGCCGGCACCAGGGCGTTGGCCTCGACGCCCGGATCGACGGGCTCCCACTCCACGGTCCGCACGGCGAGCCGGTACCGGTCGGTGGTCAGGAGCTCGATCTTCGGCCCGCGGATCTCCAGCCGGATCCCGGTGAACACCGGCAAGGTGTCGTCCCGCCCGGCCGCACTCACGACCTGGTGCACGGCACGCGAGAACGCCTCCCCACTCACCACTCCGGTCGCCCCAGGCAGCTCCGGCAGCGCCGGATACTCACCCAACGGCAAGGTCTGCAGCACGAACCGCGAGCTCCCGCTGCTCACCTGCACCCGAGCCGCGTCGCCGCTCAGCTCCACGGAGTCCCGCGGCATGCTCCGGCAGATATCGGCCAGCAACCGGCCGGACACCAGGTAGCGTCCCTCGTCGGCGACCTCGGCCGGCACACTCACCTGCGCCGAGCTCTCGTAGTCGAACCCGGACAGCGTCACCTGCCCGTCGCCCGCCTCCACCAGCATCCCGGCCAGGATCGGCACACTCGGCCGGCTCGGCAGCCCCTTCGCCACCCAGCCGATCGCCTCGGCCAGCACCTCACGCCCAACCCGAACCTTCACACCCACTCCTCCCCATCGGCAGCTTCCACCCAATCACCCACCTCCGACATTTCCGGTTCGCAGGTAGGCCAGGACGGCCAGGACGCGGCGGTGGCTCAGGGCCGACTCGTGGATGTCGAGTTTCTGGAAGACGGAGCGGACGTGGGTTTCCACGGTTCGCTCGGTGATGACGAGGCGGGCTGCGATGGCTGCGTTCGAGTGGCCCTCGGCGGCGAGCGCCAGGACCTCGCGCTCGCGGGCTGACAGCTTGCCGAGGCCTCCGTCGTCGGCCGCCAGCAGGGCTGCGACCACGTCTGGGTCCAGAGCGGAGCCGCCTGCGGCCACGCGCTCGAGGGCGTCGAGGAAGTCGATCACTCGGAGCACGCGGTCCTTCAGCAGGTAGCCGAAGGCGCCGGTCGACACCAGGTGCACCGAGTGCCTGGTCTCGACGTGCTGCGACAGCAGCAGCATGGGCTGGTCGGGTGCAGCCTTCCTGATGAGATGCGCTGCCCGGGCTCCGTCGTCGGTCATCGTCGGCGGCATCCGTACGTCGATCACCGCGATGTCTGGCCGGAGTACGTCGACCAGCTCGGGCAGACCGTCCGCAGTAGCCGTCGTCTCGACCACGTCATGCCCTGACTCGGTCAGCAAGCGCACCAGGCCTTCACGAAACAGCACGGAGTCTTCGGCGATCAGGACACGCACGGGAGCACCACCTCGATCGCCGTACCGGATTGTGCTGGGCTGGAGATGGTCAGGTGACCGCCGACGGAGTCGACCCGGTCCCGCAACGTGACGAGGCCGTTGGACGGCGTACCGCCGACGCCGTCGTCGGTCACCGACACGTGCAGTTGATGGTCGGCCTCCCGCACGACGACATCGATCCGGGTGGCTTGCGCGTGCTTGAGCACGTTGGCGACCGCCTCGGCGACGACGAAGTACGCGGTCGTGGCGATCAGCTCCGGCGGCATCACGTCGGGTACGGCGAAGTGGATGGGGATGGGGGAGTCAGGGGCCAGCCGACGCAGTGCCGTGGCCAGACCGTCGTCCAGGCTCGCCGGACGGACCCCGTGCGCGAGGCGACGCAGTTCGCGGACCGTCTGCTCCAGTCGCTCGACGGCCACATCCAGCTCATTCCGCACCGGGTGCTCTGGTGGCAGTTGGCGCTGGGCGGCCTGTAGCTGCATGCCAATCGCCAACAGCTGTTGCTGGGCGCCGTCGTGCAGGTCACGCTCGAGTCGGCGGCGTTCGGCCACAGTGGCGGCGACGATCCGGTTGCGGCTGTCGTCCACCTCCTGCAGAGCCCGGCGCAACCCCAGCCGCAGCCGGCTGACCTCGATCGGCAGTCGAGCGGCCGACGCCGCGAGCTGGACGCGTCGCAGCTGCCGTGCCGACGCGTCACTCAACACCACCAGCCCGATGTCGGTGTCGGCCGTCCGCAACGGCACCTGTACGGCGTCCTGCGGAACGGGCACCGGCTCACCGGACAAATCGACGTACCGGCCGTCGTCGACGCTCGTCAGCAGCAGCGACAGCTGTGGGTCGCTCACCGCATCTCGGAGCACCTGCTCGACGGCCTCCGGCTCGGCGGAGCCGTCACGGACCTGGTCGACGAATCCTCTGATCCGCTCCAGCAGTACGACGCGGTCCCGGTCGATGACCCGCCCGACGGCGTTGTGGAACCACCGGTGCAGCGGGAGGAGTACCAGCGCGACCAGGAACACCGATGCGGTCAGTCCTGCTGCCGACTCGCGTCCGGCCAGGTAGCCGATGCCGATCACGAGGCCGGCCATCATCAGCGCGGCCACCACAGCGGTCAGCACCCAGGCGACCGAGTCGCTGAGGATGCGGTCGATCTCGAAGAGGTCGTGGCGCAGGATCGCGATGGTCACCGCGGCCGGCACGAGGACGACGATGCCCAGCAGGAACCCGGCGTACGCGCCCTGACCCACCCAGCCGAGCGTGGTCACCACCCAGCTCGCGACCATCAGCACCACAACGGCTCCGGCGGCCAGGATGAGCCAGCGCAACTGCTGCCTGGTCCGCTGATCGCCGTACCGGTACCGGACGACCACGCTGGCGATGCATGCCACGCTGACCGCCAGAACGATGCCCAGGGCACCGAACATCACGGGCATCCACAGTGCCTCGGGTACGGCGACCGGCGAGTGAGCCGGCGGCATGTCGTGGTAGTTCATCGTCACGACGAAGGCAGCGGTCATCAGCACAGCCGCGGTCGGCACCAGCCAGAACAGCACCTTCCAGCGCAGGCCGTCCGGGAACACCAGCAGCAGGATCAGGAAGCCGACCAGCTGCCACGCCCACACGCCCGCGCCGATCACCGCGATCCAGCCGCCGCTCATGTCCCCCCACGACTCCACAGCCGGAGTGGCGACCAGGAACGCAGCAAGCCAGGCCAGCGCGGGCCCGACCGGGCTGGCCGGCACCCGTACGGCGATCAGCCAGGACAGGCCGAGCGGGACGAGCACCAGCAGGTCGGCGATGGTGGCCGGGCCGTCACGCGCGTCGGACGGACCGAAGGCGGCGACGGCGAGCACAGCCCAGGACACAACGCAGACCGTCGTCGCCCCCAGCATCAGCCCGAGCCTCATGGCCAGATTGTGCACCGATTCGCCGCTGGGTGGACTCAGTGCCAGCACTGGCCTCAGATCCAGCGATGGCCTCGATGCCGCGGACCGGATCGGCCGAGGACGGTGGTGGTCAACTTCTACGGGTCCTGGAGGACACCATGATCGCCATCCTGACCGTCCTGGTCGCACTGCCGCTCGGCCTGCTGGTCCGCAACCGGCTGGCGGCCTACCTGATCTTCGCCGTCGCCTTCAGCCACGTGTACACGTTCCAGACCGCGAACCTGGTGATGGAGTGGGTCAACGGCTCCACCGCCGCGTTCCCGGCCAACCAGTCGAACGAGCTCCTCGACGGCACCCTCGGCTACTTCACCTTCACCACGATGATCTACGCAGTCGGTTTCGCCCTGGTCACCCTCGGCCACTGGCTCCGCAACCGCCGCCGCGCCCGCCCCGAGGTCCGCCTCGACCAACCGGCGTCCTAGTAGCGGAACAGCTGCGTCGGCGAGCTGTTGCAGTTCGCCAGAACGACCTGCTCGGCGTTGGCCTTGCCCGGCGCCGAGAAGCAGAGCTTCGGCTTGGTGGCCGACTTGATCCGGCCGTCGGCGCCGATGGTCCACTTCTGGGCCGGGTCGGTGCTGCTGCAGATGTCGGTTCGCACCGGTGCGCCCACCTTGAGGGAGCCGCCAGGCACGTCCGCGCACACCCCCAGGGCCCGCAGGGTGCCGTCTGCCGGACGCGTCCAGCGCTGGGCCGGCGTGCCGTTGCAGTCCCACAGCTGGATCTTCGTCCCCGGCACGACCGAGCTGTGGTCGATGTCCAGGCACCGGTCGCCCGGTCCGCTGATCGTGAGCCGGATCGGCGCCGGGGCCGGCGGTGCGGCCGCGGTCAGCTGCACCATCTTGGCCACGGACGGCACACCGTTGCTGTCGACAACGAACAGCATGTAGTAGCCGGGCGGGGCGATGTTGACGTTCGCCGGTGAGCTGACTGTGAGCGTCGTACCCGTGGCACTGAACGAGAGCGGCACGTACCGCTGCCCCTGGTCGTCGCCGTGGGTCGGCGCACCCAGCCCGACCAGCCCCACCTTGGTGATCGCCGCAGCTTGCGGCGACGTCAGCGAGAAGAGGCTGCCGTACGACGCGGTGGCCGGCGCCGACGTGATCGTCGGCCGCGCGGCGAGCTGTCCGTCGGGTCCGTACAGGTACGGCGGGGTGAAGTACTCGATGTTCTTCTCCAGATAGCCGACCCGCTGGCACTCGCCGCAGATGCCGCCACCACCGGTCATGACGCGGCCGTCGGGCAGCAGCAGCGCGGTCGAGTGGTACTGCCGGATCCGGTTGGCCGCGCCGAGTGTGCGCCACGCACCCGTCTCGGTGTCGTAGAGCTCGGCGGCGTACACCGGACTCGCGAGGTTGACCCCGCCGTCGCTCATCACCGCATTCATGCCGCCGGTCGCCAGTGCGTCACCGTCGGCGAGGACGGTCAGGTTGTGCTGCCGTCGTCCGGTGGCCATCGAGCCGGTCGGGAGCGCCAGCGTCGTACTGTTCGAGTCCACGATCACCGCGGTGCGGGTCGGCACGCCGACCTTGCCGTCCTCGGCGACCACGCCGCCACCCGCCACCAGCGTTCTGCCGACGCGGATGGTGGCGAAGCTCGCGTAGTCGCGGTTGATGAGGTCCCGGACGGAGGTGCCGACCTGGGCGCCGGCCGCACTCGTCTGGAGCGTGCGCATCACGGGGCCGGTTCCGACCAGGTCGACGTTGCCGTCCGGCCGGACGGTGAGCAGCGGGTACAGCCGGCTGGACGGTGTGGTGAACCCGGTGAGCAGCCGGATCCACTGGTTCGTCTGGTGCACCTCGGCGTTCTCCGGCCCGCCGCCCTGGATGAGGGCCTCCTGGTTCGGCAGCGCGGTCACCGACGGGTACCAGCGCTCGGCGGCCATGTCCGGGCCGCGGCGCCAGGTCTCGGTGCGCCAGTCGAACAGGTGGGTCTTGCGGATGCCGTTGAGCGACATGTCCCGGTTGCCGCCGGCAACCAGGATGGTGCCGTCGGAGAGTTGGGCGTACCCGGCGCAGAAGATGTTGTAGCCCTGGACGTCGACACGCTTGCTCGTGTTCGTCACCGGGTCCCACACCGCGGCCCGGGTGAACGACTGGTCGCTGTACGACTCGGCCGGACCTTCGCCGACGGAGTCCCACATCAGCACCTTGCCGTTCGGCAGCGTGGCGCTGAACACCGGTACGACGGGAGCGGGAATCACACCGCCCCAGGTCCCGGACGCGGCCGGGTCCGCGGCCGCGGCGATCCGGTCGGCCTCCGCCTGCTCCTTCGGCGAGCGGCGGCCGGGCCGCTGACCGGTCTGCCGCTGGACCTCGTCGGCCCGGGCCTTCGCGGCGCGCTCGATCTCGTTCATGGGAACGCCGACCAGGTCCTCGGCCGCATGGTCGTGGTCGTGACTGTGGTGGCCGTGGCCCGGTGGCGTCGGCGGCGGGTCCGCGGTGGCCGGCGCGGTGGCGGCAAGGCCGACCACCAGCGGAACGACGGCGGCGATCGCCACCCGGGCATGCGAGACACGAGTGCGCATGACAGGTCCCCCCTGCAGCAGACGCGATCATGGCGCGATCGCTGGGGTCAGTGTGTGAGATCCACGACCTCTGGTCAACGGGGAACCGGAGTCGTACCGTCGAAAAGTCCGTCATGTGGGGACGGGTCAGGGGGAGTGCCGCCGAGGCGCCTGCCCGGCGGTGTGATTTCACAGAGGGGGGCCTGAGATGGGCCGCAACCGTGGGGTGCTCGCTGTCGTAGCCGCTGTTTCCGCTGTAGCCGCCGGAGGCGTTCTCGGCATGGGCTTCGTGTCCCAAGCCGGCGCCACCTCGAGTACGACGAGCACAACGACCACCACAGCCACCACTACGCCGCCGTCGACACCACCGTCGACGACGACTCCACCGACCACACCGCCGACCACGCCGCCGCCTGGTGGCGAGTTCTGCACACCTGGGTTCTGGAAGAACAACCCGGGCGCTGTGGCCGAGACCGGCGTCGACATGACGCAGTCGTACAACGCGCTGTTCGACCCGGACGTCAACGGCACCAGGAAGGGCGGCGTCGCGAACCCGACCCTGCAGCAGGTGCTCGACGACCCGCAGTTCTACGGCGGCGAGGCGGCCAACAACGTTGCCGCGCTGCTCAGTGCCGCGCACCCGGACGTCGACTTCACCGGTGACCGCACCGAGGACACCTGCCCGCTGGACGCGGATGAGAGCAACAACTAGTTCGTGCGGTACGAGCCTGGCCGACAGGTCGCGGCCAGGCTACGACAAGATCCTGGACGCGGCGGTCGACGACAAGGGCGGCGTCGAGTTCCTGCT